>JBBQBG010000026.1:0-28049 GCA_038317285.1 Burkholderiales bacterium
CATGCAGTTCCCCACAACACGTGGCGCCGCTCGGGAGCTGCTGCATGCAGCAGCAGGGCGACCGCCCGCCGTGTATTGCGCGGCTCGGGTTCAGGCAGCATCTAGACTGGCCTCCAGTTGTTGGTAACGCCATTGCGTGGCGTACCAGCCGTTCGACTCCAGCAAACTGGCATGGTCTCCCTGCTCGACAACTTTGCCGTGCTTGAGCACCAGGATGTGATCGGCGTCCATGACTGCGCTCAGGCGGTGGCTGACGATGAGCGCGGTGCGCCCGGCCCGCGCGCTGCGCAGGTGGTGCAAGATGTCGGTCTCGGTCTGAGTGTCTACTGCCGACAGTGCGTCATCCAGCAACAGCAGTGGCGCATCGGTCAGCAGCGCACGGGCAATGGCCACGCGCTGCCGCTGGCCGCCCGACAACGCAATGCCCTTCTCGCCAACGGGGGTGTCATAGCCCCGCGGCATGCGCGCAATGTCGTCGTGGATAGAAGCCAGGCGCGCTGCCTGTTCGATGTCGGCACGGCTGGCATCGGCTTTGGCCAGCGCGATGTTGTCGGCAATCGAGGCCGAGAACAAAAAAGGCTCTTGCGGCACCCAACTGATGGCGTGGTTCAGTGCGTCCAGGCTGTAGTCCGACAGCAGTTTCCCACCCCAGACAATATTGCCGGACTGTGCCGCGTACTGCCGCAGTATCAACCGCAGCACGCTGGACTTGCCAGAACCCGTGGCGCCAACCAGGCCCAAAGTCTGCCCCGGCGACAGCCTCAGCCGCAAGCCAGACAAGGCCACTGCCTGGTGGCCGGGGTAGGAGAAATTCACGCCGTCGAATGTCAGCGCACCCGGCACCACTTGGTCGCACACACCATGGTCGTCAACGGACAGGGGCGCCTCCAGCGCGGGCTGCAGACGACCCCACGCCGCACGTCCACGCTCCAGCAAGGCTAGCACCCAGCCCGCGGCAAACATGGGCCAGATCAGTTGGCCTAAATACATGCTGAAGGCCGTGAGCGCCCCAATGCTCAACTCGCCATGCCAGACCAAATAGCCGCCCAGCCCGAGCGTCAGTGCAGTAGCACTGACCAGCGTAATGCCCACCGCCGGCTCAAACGCTGCCTCCCAGCGCTGGGCCCGCAAACTGGCACTGGCGGCGGCTTCGGCCAGTTCAGCAAAGCGGGCAGCACTGCGTCCTTCGAGACCTAGCGCGCGTAGCGTACGCACACCGGTCAGCGTTTCCTGCACATGGTCATTGAGCTTGCCAAAGGCGTCCAGCGAATCCTTGGAGGCCTGGTGGATGTGGTTGGAGATCCGCCAGAACGCAATCGCCATCAATGGGAACGGCAACAAGGCTGCGCCCGCCAAGCGGCCATCCACACCCAGGGTCATCATGGCCACCACCATCATCAATGTCAGCGAGCCGTCGAAGCCAGCCAACATGGCCTCGCCCGAAGCCATTTCCACCGAATCGATGTCATTGGTGGCCAGCGCCATGAGATCGCCCGTGCGCTTTTGCTGGAAGAAATGCGGCCCTTGCACGCACAAGCGCGCATACAGGCGCTGGCGCAATTGCGCGCCCAGCCGATAGCTGGCGGCGAAGAGTTGCAGCCGCCAGCCCGCGCGCAAGAAATAAATGGCAACTCCGGCCAGCACCAGCCAGGCCAGTTGGCGCAGCAAGGCGTCGCTATCGAGCGTGCGTGCCACCAAGGCATCCACGATGTGACCGACCTGGCGCGGAATAAACACCGTCAGCACCCCCACCGATGCCAACATCAGAGCCGACAACAGATAGGGGCGCCAGTTTTGGCGAACGTAAAGGCCAATCAGGCCGGTCAATGTCATGTACGTAGGGTCCCTGCCGCTAAGGGCGGCGGCGCTCCAACTTGGCTTCTTCGTAATACCGTGTCTTGTTGTTAAACATGGCCTGGTCCGCAGCATGCAAACCCGCCTCGACCAGAGCAGCCGTTGTACACGTGGAAATGCCAATCGCCATACTCAGACCTTGCCCGGGGTAGAACTGGTTGTTCAATTCAATCATGGATTCAATACGCTCCTGCAAGCCCGCAGCCACTCTTTCGTCACAGCCCGGCAACAGCGCAATGAACTCGTCGCCACCGATACGTGCCACGCAGTAAGGATAACCGGCCGTGGCACTGGTCAGTACCTCGCCGGCGCGGCGCAGCACGGCGTCGCCGGCGGCGTGCCCGTGTTCATCGTTGATGCGTTTGAGGCCATTGAGGTCCATGGCCATTACGGTCAACGGCCAAGGCCCCTTGCGGCTGATGCGGTTAAGCTCGTCCACATAGAAGGCGCGGTTGCGCAGCTTGGTCAGGGCATCGTGTTTGCCCAGATATTCCAGGTAGGCCTCGGCCTTTTTTCGTGCGGTGATGTCGATCAGCGAGACCAATACAAGACTCCAGTCAGCCTGGTAGGCTGGCAGCACCGCAAACTGCATATGGATGTTGATCAACTCGCCACTGAGCGAATAATTCACCACCTCACGCAGTTGCACTGTCTTGCCATCCCACAGATCTATCAATTGCTCGGCAAACGAGTTGTGCATTTCATCGCGGAACACCAGGCCCAATTTGCTGAGCAATTCTTCCTGGTCTTGTGCTGCGAACATGGTCAGCGTTTGGCGGTTGACGTTGATGACGCGAATTTCTTCCGCGCACTGGCTGACAAACTCCGGGTGCACGCTGATGAAGACCCGAAAGTCGCGTATGCCTTGGGCGCGCACCTCGTCCAGCAGGCGCTTGACACCACTGAAGTCCTCCACCCACAGCGACACCGGGGAATAGTCAAACAAATCGCGTGCGTACTGCTCGCTTAAGGCCAGCTTGTGCTGAGCCTGGGTGGCTACCGTGGTGTCTTCCAGCGAAACCATAACCCGGTCCCAGGTGCCTTCATGGCCCTGCAACACGCGAACATGGATGCGAGCGTCTATGCGACGGCCGTCCAGCGCGTAGTTCACTGTCTGGTTGGAAAATTCCAAGGTGCCATGCCACAGATAATTCATCTCCGTCAACATCTGGCCCAATGTATCGTCCCTGAACACTTCAGCGAGTCGTGCCATTAGTTCTTGCTGGCTGCTGGCGGCAAACAACCCCAGCGTCTTCCGGTTCACCTTCAGAACCTTGAGGCAAGCGGCGCATTGTTGTAGCAGCGCCGGTGTTTGTGCCAGATGGTCCACCACGTCCGTCACCCCCTGCGCCCGCCAGCTATCAAACAAAACCTTGAGCGCGCTGTAGTCTTCTAGCCACAGCGAAATGGGCGCCGATTCAAACATCAGCTCAAAATCTGTCTCGGGTTGTAACTGCGCCATACCGACACCTCCTGATGATCATTGTCCACCAGCACACACCGCGTTGTCACGTTCAGACTGAGATCCCGCAAACGGATCTTCACCAACGCTTTACGATGGCTAGCTGGGCAGGCGGGTAAACTATTTAGCTTATGTGCCAACTCCTTGGAATGAACAGTCTGCTGCCCGCCAGTTTGACCTTGAGTTTTACCGGGTTTTCGCAGCGCGGTGGCTGCACCGACCACCACGCCGATGGCTGGGGCATCGCGTTTTTTGAGAGCGATGGCCAAAAACCCGGCAAGGCAGCGCGTTATTTCGTAGACAAAGAAAGCGCCGCCACATCCCCCATTGCGCAGATGCTGCGCACTTATCCCATCAAGAGCCACAATGTGGTAGCCCATGTGCGCAAGGCTACGGTAGGGGGTGTCACGCTGGAAAACTGCCACCCGTTTGTGCGCGAACTGTGGGGCCGCTACTGGGTGTTTGCCCACAACGGTGACCTCAAGGACTTCAACCCGCCGCTACATGGCGCGTTCAAACCCGTGGGGGATACCGACAGTGAACTGGCCTTTTGCTGGTTGCTGCAGGAACTGAATAAATCGCACTTTGGCGTACCCAGCGTGGAGGAACTGACCCACACGTTGCGCGAGCTGGTGCCCCGCATCGCCAAGCACGGCACATTCAACTTCCTGCTCAGCAACGGCCAAGCCTTATGGGCACACGCCAGCACCAAGCTGCACTTTGTACTGCGACAACACCCGTTTACCAATGTGCAGCTCAAGGATGAAGATGTGAACGTGAACCTGGCCGAGCTCAATAGCCCAGAAGACCGCTTGGTCATCGTGGTGACCGAGCCCCTCACCACGAATGAAGATTGGGTGGCGATGCACCCGGGGGAGCTCAAGGTGTTTGTGGATGGGGCGGTTTTGGCATAGGTTCACCGCGGAAGGCGGGCGGGATGAAAAAGTTATCGGAATGTGATACGCCGATCAGCGCAAGCCACTATGCTCGACTCCTCCGTCCAAACTACCGCAACCATGCATCGCCGCCACGCCTTCACACTAATTGCCCTAGGCACTTTGCTTCTCCGCCCCGCCATTACCTTGGCCCAAAGCTCCGGTTTTGATCATAGCTACGCACAGTGGGATGGACTGTTGAAAGCCCACGTAAAGTGGCTGCCTGACGGTAAACAATCCCGGGTGGACTATCGGGGTTTTGCAAGCCAACGCACGCTGTTGCGCCAAGTTTTGGCACAGTGGTCTGCGGTCACACCTGCTTCGTTCGCTGCATTTACCCCGGAACAGCGCATGGCGTTCATGGTCAATGCCTACAACGGGTTTACCGTCGAACTCATTCTGACCAAATATCCAGACCTCAAGTCCATCAAGGACATTGGGAGCTTGTTGAGCTCCGCGTGGAAAGGCAAGTTCTTTACCTTGCTGGGCGAGTCCCGCAATCTGGATTGGATAGAGAACGATCAATTGCGGTCTAAATTCAATGATCCCCGTGTGCATACGGCCATCAACTGCGCCAGCATTGGCTGCCCCGCCCTGCGACCCGAAGCGTTTACCGCAGGTGCCTTGAATACGCAACTGGCAGATGGCATGTCTCGCTTCATGGGCGACCACACACGCAACCGGTACAACGCACAGTCGGGCAAGCTCGAAGTCAGCGCTATCTTCAAATGGTTCCGCGAGGATTTTGAAAAAGGCAACAAAGGATTCTTCCGGCTGGAGGATGTGTTCGCGGTGTATGCTGACCAATTGACGGACGACAGTGCTGCCCGCGCCAAATTGGCCGCCAAGACGGTCGACACGGTTTTTCTGGAGTACGACTGGTCGCTCAACGACACAGGTCGATAGGCGTGGTCTTGCGCCGATCATTGGGATACTGGTTGGGCGCTGCTGCGTTCGCGTGTCTACAGGACGCGGCATGGTCGGCTTGGCTGGACTCGCCCACATGGGTCGAGCTGAAGCAATCCATTCGAATAAAGTTTCCTGAAGTCTGTCAAATGACAGTGGCCGAACTGCGCCAAGCCCAACAGCACCCACCGATTCCGGTGCTGATTGACGCACGGGCCCGTGAAGAATTCGATGTCAGCCACTTGGACGGAGCGAGCTGGGCCCCAGACTTGTCCATCGCCTCTGCGCGCTTGGCCGCGCATGGCAAGGACGCCCTTGTGGTCGTCTATTGTTCTGTGGGCTGGCGCTCATCAGTGCTTGCGCGTCAACTCATGCAAAACGGCTATTCCCGTGTCTTCAACCTGGAGGGATCCATTTTTGAGTGGGCCAACGCAGGACTGCCGGTCTACCAGAATGGCCGCCTCGTCAAACAAGTGCATCCCTACAATGCGCATTGGGGAGCCTTGTTGCTGAACCCGTTGCGCGCTCCTATCTGAACAATTCCCATGTGCATCTTTCCCATTGTGTCTTTCCGGTCATGACCACGCGGATTCTGTTGGCCGAGGACCAAAAGGACATCTCGGATTTGATCGAGATGAATTTGTGCCAAGCCGGCTACGAAGTTCATTGCGTGTCCGACGGGACCCAGGCCTTGGCCATAGCGCGTGGGCACGTCAGCGACCTCTTGATTCTGGATCTGATGATGCCCGGCATGGGTGGGTTGGATGTGTGCAAAGCCCTGCGCAGCGAAAAAGACAACCGCCCCATCCTGATGTTGACCGCCAAAAGTTCGGAACTCGATCGTGTCCTAGGCCTGGAGCTGGGGGCAGACGACTATCTGACTAAACCGTTTTCACTGGCAGAGCTGTTGGCGCGGGTCAAGGCACTGCTGCGACGCAGCGACCTGGTAAAGGACGCGAGCACTGTCAAAGGCAACACTTCCAGTTTGTCGGTTCGAAATGGCGCTCTGGAGATCCTGCCGACCAAACGGCAAGCCTTGTTCCACGGTACGGCATTGGAGTTGACTGCATTGGAGTTTGACTTGCTGTTGTTCTTTGCGCAGTCACCCGGGCATGTGTTTTCGCGCAGTCAGCTATTGGACGCGGTATGGGGCTATTCGCACGATGGCTACGAGCACACCGTTACTACCCATATCAACCGATTGCGCGGCAAACTGGAGGCGGATCCCCTGCGTCCAGAGATGATTTTGACGGTGCGCGGAGCAGGCTACAAAATGCGAGAGTCGCGGTGAAATGACGCACCACGATTTACGGTCGTGACAGTTCGCCTTCGGCTAGCACTGACGGTGCTGATGACTGGTGTTTTGAGTGCGGTCGCGATCATTGTCACCTTGTTGACAACCTTCAACTATTTCGAACAAGAGGTTGCACTACGCCGTGCCAACGTGTTCCTGGATCGGGTGGTCCAGAACTATGACAACCTGCTGGAAATGCGCGACAACGATCCAGAGCGGTTTAGTGCCATGCTGGAGAATCTGGTGCTCTATCAACCGGAAACCCAATTGATACTGCTGGACCGCAACGGCACGGTATTGAACTATTCGGGTTCGCCACCAGCGAATTCCACTATCGCAGTGCAGTCTGTACGCCAGTTGGTGGACCGTGACGTCTTCCGAGCCCCGGATCTGTTCGGCGCTCTGTTTCAAAAGGAGATGACGAACATGGCAGCCCGGTGTCTGTACCGCAAGTCGATCAAAGGCACTGGACACGAAGACGGATATCTGTATTTGGTCGATCACGCCAACCCCAATGCCTATACGGCGGTGACCTTAGGCCCGGTTTTTGGTACCGTGTTGGCGACGCCGGCGCTCATCCTGATTGGCATCATCTTGCTGGCTTCCACGCTCGTGGCCGTTTGGATCGTTGCGTTTGTGACGCGTCCGTTGCGCGAACTAACTGAAGTGGCCGACCAAGTCACTAGCAAAGGGCTGGATGGTTTTCTGACGATTGATCAAGGCTTTTCGCAAAGATTTGAGCGCGGACATGTTCATAACCGCCGCAACGAGTTCGGTGCCGTGTTCAACGCCATTGGGACCATGCTGAAAGCCTTGAGCCTGCAGTGGAGCTCGCTGCAGCAACTGGACCGTTTCCGGCGCGAAGGGGTCAGCAACATGTCGCACGACTTGCGCTCCCCGTTAACAGCCACCGAAGCATGTTTGGAGACTTTGTCGGCGCGACTGCTGGCCCAGCCAGAACGTGGAGAGGACCTTCGTCTGGTAGACGTTGCGCTGCGAAACGCACGCGATGCGACCCGGTTAGTACGGTCTTTGGGAGACTTGGCTACCCTGGATGAACCTGCTTTTCGCCTGCACCTAGAGTCGTTGGATGCAGATGATTTTCTGGACAGTATTGTCGTGCGGTTTGCCAATGCGGCCCAGAGCCACGGCATGCGAATCGATATGGAGTCTTTCGACCGAGTCCCTCTTGAGGATCGGCTTCAAAAGATAATATCGGTCGATGTAGGGTTGTTCGAGCGTGCCATATCGAATCTGATCGACAACGCACTCAAGTTTGGAAAAAAGGGGGGGCGCATCACCCTCGCATCACAGGCCAAAGACGGTGGCATTTTGGTTACTGTCGCCGACGACGGGCTTGGCATAGCCCCGATCGACCTACCTTTGCTGTTTGACCGCTTTTATCAGAGTCGAACCAACGTGCATCCGTCGTCCAGTACCAAAGGCCATGGCCTCGGCTTGGCCATCGTAAAACGCATCGTCGAGTTGCACGGTGGAGAAATTTCTGTGGCGAGTGAGCCAGATGTGGGCACGACGATCACGCTGACCTTGCCCGTGGCCCGGTCTGTCGTCACCAAACCCCCTTTCGTTTAGGCCGCATTGGGGTCCGAACAGAGGTCCGTGCGGCTTCTGTTCGGGATTTCTAAAACGTTACGGCGCTGTGATGTTGCCGTGATGTGGCCGGCTTCCAATGGAGTCAACACCAACCCGGCTTGCTTTCAAAAGCGCCGAGCTGATCCGCTCAACATTGAACTGCGCTGCGCCCGCCACCTATGCCATTTTTCGCGACTGACATCAGCGTCACTGCCATTATTCCTGCTCGCAATGAGGAGGGGAATATCGTTGCCGTGGTAGAGGTGCTGCTGCGACAGAAGTCCGCCACAGGCGCGCGCTTGATCGATGAGGTCATCGTTGCCGACAATGGTTCGACCGACCGCACTGCGGCGCTGGCGCTTGCAGCCGGAGCAACGGTCGTGTCTGTGCCCCTCGCCGGCTATGGCCGCGCTTGCTGGGAGGCTTCACAGCTTGCCCAGGGTGACGTCTTGTTGTTTGTCGACGGCGACGGTGCCGCCAACCCCGCAGATGCCGGTTCGATTTTGGACATGATCCACGCCGGGGCTGATCTGGTCATCGGCGAGCGGACACATCCCGACCGATATTCCATGAGCGCTGCACAAAGGTTCGGCAATGCTTTTGCCTGCGCGCTAATTCGACTGCTCTGGGGCGCGCCCGTGCGCGACTTGGGGCCCTACCGCGCCATCCGTCGCGTGGCCTATGACGCTATCGACATGCGCGACCGCAGCTTTGGCTGGACGGTTGAAATGCAGGTCCGGGCCCATGTGCTGCGCCTGCGGGTGGCACAGGTGCCCGTGGCATGGCACGCGCGCGTGACCGGAGATTCGAAGATTAGCGGGACGCTCCGTGGTGTGTTCGGGGCGGGCATTGGCATTCTGGGAATGGTTTTTCGCCTCTGGTTACAAGAACGAAAACGCCCGCGGGCCCAACCCATCGCTTTCAAAGTTGCCGCTGCGTCCGACGCATTTATCAACAAACTCTGACTCTTTTTCAACCCTGGAGAACTTAATGAAATTCACATCCCTTCGAACATTGACCGCCGTGGTCTTGGCTTGCGCGTCGCTTACCGCAATGGCCTCTGGCTCTGACGGCGGTGGCGGTGCCGAGACGGGTGACGCGCAAGCGTACAACACCGGCAAGCTGGTCTACGCCCAGAAACTGGCCTGCAGCAGTTGCGCGATGTCTGGAAAGACGCTCGATGCGGCCGCGGCAAAAAACATACTGACTGGCAAACCGATCGCCGGCCTTTCAGAAGATGAATCGCGTGCGCTGGGCGTGTACCTGACTCGCCGTTTCAAGCTGTAATTCAACCCACTCCACGGAACCCTACCCATGCACGCTCGTACCCTTCTATCCATCGCCTTATTGGCAGCACCTTTGCTGGCAGCTGCCGAAGGAAACTCCCCTTGGCTCCCCATACCTTCTCAAGCATCCGTCACGGTGAACTATGTAAGCCAAAAGGCCGATGACGCTTACATCGGTGACAAGAAGATGTCCATCAAAGACATCACGGGGGGCGGCGCTTCCAGCTTTGACCGCACCGCCACCTCGATCAGGTTTGACTACGGCATCAGTGACGCGGTGGCGTTCGATGCAGCCACCAGCCAGGGCAAAGTCTCTGCCGGCAATGCGGACAGTGACAATGCCAGAACGGATTCAGTGCTGGGCTTGCGCTGGCGCGTCCTGGATGAGTATGAGCAGCCAAACGCGCCCACCGTGACCCTGCGTGGTGCGGTCATCATCAAAGGTAACTACGATGGCGCTCGGTTGGCTGCATTGGGCAAAAATGCCAATGGCACCGAGGCGTCGATCATCGTCGGCAAGCAACTGACGTCGGCATTCTCTGCCTATGGTGAGTTGGGCGTGCAAAATTACTCCGACATCGTACCCAACGCGACGTTCTACGAACTTGGCGCGCGGGTCCGAGTCGCGCCCCAATGGAGCATTGGTTTGGCGTATGCCAACAAGAGGTTTGGTGGCGACCTGGACATCGGTGGCGCAGGATTCAGTCCCGCACGCTTCCAACAGGTCCGCGAAGAACGCAGCTTGGTCAAGTTGGGTGTCGGGTTTGCCTTCGCGGCGAATCAAGGCATCGCACTGAATTACGCCAAGGTGACTGAAGGGCGCAACACAGTCAAGGATGACAGCATCTTGGGCATCTCGTACACCTACGGGTTCTAAGCGACAAATTCCGCGTGGGCGCAGGCAAGCAGTTTTGGTTGCGTTGGGTTTCGTTCGCAACACTGTGGGCACGCGCCTTGCGGCCTGAAGGATGGCGCGGCGACGCGCTGGCGTTAGGGGGCATCGGTATGGTCTCGGGGTACTGGTTCACCAGTACCGCGGGCCCCGGCCCACAACTTGCAAGCATCTTGCTTGGCGCCCTCGTCGGGTTGGTCTTGTGCCTGTGGATCTGGAGGGATAACCGGTTCGTTCGCATTCCACCGATCTGGCTGTTTGCCGTGGCGGGGGCTGTTCGACTGCTAGCGACACAAGCATCCCCACTCCTTGAAGACGACCATTACCGTTACTTGTGGGACGGCTTCCAAACGATATCCACCGGCAATCCTTACCGTTGGGCACCCTCTCATTTCTTTGGTACAGAACTGGACGGCGCAAACTGGGGTGCTGTTCTGGGCGGCATCAACAATCCGGAGATCCCCACCATCTACGGTCCCGTCCTGCAGGGACTGTTTGCCATTGCCTATACGCTTAGTCCGGGGCACGTCGGCCCGATACAGGCGATTCTGTGTGGCATTGACCTGTTGACCTTGTGGCTGCTGGCACGCTCCGGCACACCCATGCGCTGGCTGCTGGTCTACGCCATCCATCCGGTGGTGTTGAAGGAAGCCATGGCCAGTGCACACCCGGATGGGTTGCTGGGTTTGCTATTGCTACTGGCCGTGTTGGCATGGCAAAGGCAGCGCCCGGTGTGGCTAGGGATCGCACTGGGCCTTGCTGTGGCGACCAAAGTCAGCGCGCTGGTGGCAATACCCTTTTTCCTTGTACCCGGCGTTGCTTCGGCTTCAATACGATCCTGGCAGGTCACCCTCAAATGGATTGGCATCGTGGGCATGGCCTTCTGTACTGGCCTTGCGCTCTGCTACGCACCCTTCCTGTCGCTAGGGGGCGCCGATTGGCATGCGCTCGCAGTGTTCGGCCAGCAATGGCGTTTTAACCCCTTGCTGTACCGTTTGTTGGAGCAACTGACACCCGTGGCAGCCACCCGCGCCGCGGCAGGCTTGTGTCTCTTGATCGCCTTGGGGATTTTGTGGTGGCGATGGCTGCGCCAAGGTGTACACGGGACGGGCGCCGTGCCTCCCGTCGACACGGCGCTTTTGCTGCTGCTCTTGTTTTCTCCGGTCGTCAATCCCTGGTACTGGCTCTGGGCATTGCCAGTTGCGGTGTACCGAGGACAACCGTTGATCGTGGGCCTCGCTGCAGTCGGTGCGCTGTCCTATGTCAACACCACGGTCATGACCCAAATGGGCTGGAGCGTGGGAGCCCAGAGCTTCAGCGTCCCGTGGGCAGTGACGTGGCTTCAAATCGCAACGGCGGCTCTACTTTGGGTCAAGACCACCAGACCGAAATGCAACTTACGCGGCGATTGTTAGAAAAAGTGGAATAGTCATTTGCAGATTTAAGGGGTTCTATTCATCAACTGAAAGGAGGACAGTTCATCCATTCGCCGGGAACACAACAAAACCTGGTGAATGTTGACCCAAACCAAACCACTTTTCGGAGAATTTTCGATGACTGCTTCCCGTACCCCTCGCCGCCTGTTGGCCGCCACTGTTGCCACTTTTGCCGTGCTGGCCTTTGCCCCTTCGACGTCCTTTGCTGTCAAACAAACGGGTGCCGAGTACAACACACTGTACGCCGGCCTGGGCGCCAAGGGCTATGACGTGGTGTCCTACTTCTCTGACAAGAAACCCATGCAAGGTTCGGACAAATTCACCGTGGCCTACGGTGGCGTGACCTGGCAGTTTGCGTCGGCCGAGCACCGCGACCTATTCAAGACCGACCCAACAAAATATGCACCCCAGTACGGCGGCTTCTGCGCCTGGGGCGTAGCCCAGGGCAAACTGTTTGACGTTGACCCAGTCAATGGCTGGACCGTGAGCGACGGCAAGTTGTTTCTTAATTTCAATGGCGACCTGAACGCTACGTTTGCCCGTGACACCGCTGGTTTCATTGCCAAGGCCGAGCGCAACTGGGGCGGTTTGAACAAGTAATTCGATGGTGAGTCAGGGGCTGCCTGATGCTTTACCCCTGACTCCACACACCGTTCGACAACTTTCTGAGTGATACAAAGATGGCCCACTTGCAAAACCGCGCGATGCGTCTGGCCGGGCGCTCGCTCATTGCGCTGATGTTCCTGGTCGCAGGAATTGCCAGAGTCGCCAGTACCCATGTAGTGACCGCAGGCCATGTTGCCAGCGACGGCCCGCCCTTGGACACCATGCTCGCGTTGTCGTTGGGCAGTCTCGAAGTGGCAGGGGCCTGTGCGTTGGGTTTTGGCTTCAAGACGCGCTGGGTCGCGCTGGGTTTGGCTACCTATTCGCTGATCACCAATTTCACTTTCCACAACTTTTGGTCCGTGGAGCCGCAGTATCAGTTTGCCCAGCAGTTGCTGTTCATGAAAGGCCTGACGGTAGTCGGCGCGCTGCTGATTCTGGCCGGTATTGGCGACGCCCAAAACCCATCCTAATCCGAGAAACAATGGTTGCTTCGCGAAGACTCTTCGGGAATATCCCGCATCACCCGTCGATCGCCACGCAAACTGTAAGATTGGTCGTTGTTTTGCGACCAATGTCGTAGATAACGATATTGAAAGAAAGAAACCATGCACGCCACGCTCCCCTTCTTGGCCAAGACCGATTTCCCACGTATTCGACGCCGTGCACTGGAGACCCTGCAAGTCAACTTGGGCTACAAGTGCAACCAGACCTGTTTGCATTGCCACGTCAATGCGGGCCCGAATCGCACGGAGATGATGGACAGTGACACGGTCGACCAGGTGCTGGCCGTGTTGCAGCACCGTTCGGTGCAAACCCTGGATCTGACCGGCGGAGCCCCCGAACTCAATTCTCATTTTCGCCGACTGGTAACGTCCGCTCGGGCCCTAGGCGTGCGGGTGATTGACCGCTGTAACCTGACCATTCTGTTTGAGGAGGGGCAGGAAGGTCTGGCTGAGTTCTTGGCTGCGAACCAAGTAGAAGTGGTTGCATCCATGCCTTGCTACTCAGTGGAGCGGGTGGACCGGCAACGCGGCGAGGGTACGTTTGACAAGAGCATTGCCGCACTGCGGGTTCTCAATGCCTTGGGCTATGGGACCGAGGGCAGCGGCCTGGTGCTGAACCTGGTCTATAACCCGCAAGGCGCGGTTCTTCCGCCCGAGCAAACCGGACTGCAGGCCGATTACAAGCGTGAACTGGCAGCGCACTTCGATATCCAGTTCAACCAATTGTTCGTGCTGGCCAATATGCCGATTCAGCGCTTTGGCAGCACCTTGATTTCCAAGGGCGAGTTCCAACCGTATCTAAATTTGCTCAAGGCAGCGTTCAAGCCTGAAAACCTGGATACCGTCATGTGCACGTCCATGGTCAGCGTGGACTGGCAGGGCGACCTGTTTGACTGCGACTTCAACCAAATGCTTGCCTTGCCAATGGCCGTGCCAGGCAAGACCCGTCCACATTTGACGGACCTTTTGGCGGGCGACCACAGTAACGGTGCGATTCGGATCGCGGACCACTGCTACGGCTGTACGGCTGGCCAAGGCAGCAGTTGCGGCGGCGCATTAAAAGCAGCTTGAATATGAGCGCTCCCATCCACAAATCTGGCTCCAAATTTGCCCAGTGGGTCATCATCGCGGCCCTGGCGCTACTTGCCATCTACGTTTACAAGTATTTCCAGCTCGGACAATATCTGAGCCTGGACGCACTGAAACACAGTCGCGATACGCTGAACGCCAACTACCAAGCCAATCCGGTGGTGTTCTTGTCACTGTTTTTTATTGCCTATGTTCTGTGCACGGCGTTGTCCATTCCAGGCGCGGCCACCATCTTGACCATCGCTGCCGGGGCTATGTTTGGCGTCCTGCTGGGTACGGTACTGGTGTCTTTTGCATCCACTATTGGTGCCACTCTGGCGTTCTTGACGGCCCGCTATCTGCTGCGCGACTTCGTGCAGGCCAGGTTCGGGGATCGTCTGGTGGCTATCAACGAAGGCATGCGCAGAGACGGGGCGCTCTACATGCTGACCTTACGGCTGTTGCCTATCTTTCCATTTTTTGCCGTGAATCTGCTTGCCGGCCTGACCAGCATCAGCACCGCGCGTTATTTTGTATTCAGCCAAATCGGCATGCTGGCAGGCACGGTGGTGTATGTGAATGCGGGCACCCAACTGGCAGCCATCAACAAGGTGTCGGACATTTTGTCGCCAAGCTTGCTGATGGGTTTTGTGCTTCTGGGCATTTTCCCGCTGATCGCCAAGAGTATCGTCAACCTGCTGCGGGCCCGCAAGGTCTATGCGAAGTGGCAGAAGCCGGCGAAGTTCGACCGCAACATGGTGGTGATTGGCGGCGGCTCGGGTGGCCTCGTGTCGGCCTTGATCGCCGCAGCCGTTAAATCAAAAGTAACCCTGGTCGAGGGTCACAAGATGGGTGGCGACTGCCTGAATTTCGGCTGCGTGCCGAGCAAGGCACTGATCAAGAGTGCCACCGTAGCGCATCAAATGAAGCACGGTGAAAAGTACGGACTGAGCAACACGGAGGCTAAGTTCAGCTTCAAGGCCGTGATGGCACGGGTCCACCATGTCATTGCCGAGATTGCACCGCACGACAGCGTGGAGCGTTTTACCGGCCTGGGCGTCGAGGTGCTGCAGGGCCACGCCAAGATCATCGACCCGTGGACCGTCGAAGTGACACTGCACGACGGCAGCAAGCAGCGCCTCACGACCAAGACGATCGTCATTGCCACCGGCGCCCGGCCTTTTGTGCCACCGTTACCCGGCATTGAGGATACGGGCTACGTCACCAGCGACACGTTGTGGGACGCGTTCGCCAAACTAGACGATGTGCCCAAGCGCATGGTTGTGTTGGGTGGTGGCCCGATCGGCTGCGAGTTGGCGCAAAGCTTTCAACGCCTGGGATCTCAGGTCATCCAGATCGAGATGGCTGGGCGCATCATGATTCGCGAAGACGAGGAAGTGTCTGAACTGGCACTGAAGTCTTTGCTGGCCGATGGCGTGCAGGTACTTACCGCCCACAAGGCCTTGCGGTTTGAGCGTCAGGGCAACGTCAAAACGATCATTGTGGAACACAAGGGCCAGGAGCTTCGCATTGAATTTGATGCGCTTTTGTGCGCAGTGGGCCGGTCGGCGCGCCTAACGGGCTTTGGCCTGGAAGAACTGGGCATCGCGACGAATCGGGTGGTGACCACTAATGAGTATCTGGAAACCAACTACCCCAACATTTTTGCGGTGGGCGACGTGGCCGGACCCTACCAGTTCACCCACACTGCGGCGCACCAGGCCTGGTACGCGGCGGTGAATGCCCTGTTTGGTGTGGTCAAGAAATTCAAGGTGGATTACCGGGTCATTCCGTGGACTACCTTCATCGACCCCGAGGTGGCACGCGTCGGCTTGAACGAGCAAGAAGCCAAGGAAAAGAACATTGCTTACGAGGTCACCAAATTCGATATCGCCGAGTTGGACCGCGCGATTGCCGACAGCGCGGCCGTTGGCTTTGTGAAGGTACTGACTGTTCCGGGCAAGGACAAGATACTGGGGGTGACCATCGTCGGTGCCCACGCGGGTGATTTGCTTGCCGAGTATGTGATGGCCATGAAACACGGCTTGGGATTGAACAAGGTCTTGGGCACCATCCATACCTACCCGACCATGGCAGAGGCCAACAAGTACGCGGCCGGCGAATGGAAGAAGGCCCATGCACCCAAGGGACTTCTGGTGTGGGTCGGCCGTTTCCACGATTGGCGTCGTGGCTGATTCTCGCTCCGTTTGCACGCAGTCGTCGATGTGCAATTTTGTGTAGTTGTATTAGTTTGAATATAGATGGAGTGAATTCGTGAAGTCCTTTTTGAAACCGTTGATGTTGGCAGCCGCCCTGCTGGCCTTTGGCACATTGCATGCGCAATCCGCACTCAGTCCCTTGAAGCTGGGGGTAGGTCTGTTCCAGCCCGACAAGGAAAAAAACGATGCTACCTACAAGCCACTGGCAAGCTATTTGTCTTCCAAGCTCGGACGCGCGGTCGAGTTGCGCACGGTGGACACCTGGGAAGGGCTGGCAAAATCCCTCGCCAATGGCGAAACCGACTTGGCATTAATGGGCCCATGGGGTTATGTGCTGGCCAACAACGAGGCCGGCGCGCAAGTGGTGTCAACTATTTTGTACGATGGCAAGCCCGAGTATTTTGCGTTGATGGTGACCCATCCCGAGTCGGGCATCAACTCTCCGGCAGATCTGAAGGGCAAGACCTTTGCCTTTGGCGACAAGGGTTCTACATCGGGCTACCTGATTCCCCTGCACTATTTCATGCAGCAAGGCATTGACCCGGAGACCTACTTCAGCAAGGTCATCTATACCAAGCACCAAGCCATCGAAACACAGATTGCAGCGGGCCAATTGGACGCGGGTGCAGACTACAACCGCAACCGCACCGCGATGATTGAGCAGGGTCTGCTTAAAGCCGAACGCAGCAAGATCATCTGGCAGTCGGCGCCATTGCCCAACGACGCCTTTGCCGTGAGCAAGGCCTTGTTCCAAGACAAGACTTTGGTCACGAAACTGCAGGACGCCTTGGGTGGTATCGGCGCGGCATTGGCCGCCCAACCCAACCTGCTACCAGTGCACTACACCGGCTTTGTGAACAAGGACAACGCTTTTTACAAGCCTATCCGTGATGCCGGTTTGGCAACGGGCAAGCTGCAGGCAAAGTAGGCAGGCATCGTTTTGCGTTGGGTGCGCTTTGATGACTAGACCGGCACTTTCCATTGTTGTGCCGGTCCTCAATGAGGCGGCGACTATCCGGTCGGTGCTGCAGGCCCTTACGCCCTTGCGAATGCGCGGTGCGCAAGTGATCGTAACGGATGGTGCGAGCGAGGACGACACACTGGCTCTAGCGCAACCCTTGGCCGACCAGGTAGTTCAAGGCAGCCGCGGACGGTCTCGGCAACTGAACGCGGGAGCGGCTTTGGCACAAGGGTCGGTGTTGCTGTTTTTGCATGCCGATACGATTCTCCCCGACGATGCGGATGCACTTGTTATGGCCGCGATGGAAGCCGGTGCCACGTGGGGTCGCTTTGATGTCCGCATCGATGGTCGCTCGCCCGTCCTGGTGTTGGTGGCAACCTTGATGAACCTGCGCTCACGTCTCAGCGGCATCGCCACTGGTGACCAGGCGATTTTCGTGCGCCGTGCCACCTTTGAAGCCTTGGGTGGCTTTCCAGACCAGCCCCTGATGGAAGACATTGAGTTGTCCAAACGCCTGCGTCGCATCGCGCCACCGGCGTGCCTGCGCGCACGGGTGCACACATCCGGGCGCCGCTGGGAAACGCGTGGTGTGTGGCACACGATTGGCCTCATGTGGTACCTGCGATGGCGCTATTGGCGGGGCGAGTCGCCGGAGCAGCTAGCGCGGGCTTACCAATGAGTACCGCACTGATTATCTTTGCCAAAGCACCAATTGCAGGTTTCGCCAAGACCCGGCTGATACCTGCGCTGGGTGCACTAGGCGCTGCCGCATTGGCGCAGAAACTGCTGGACCACGCGGTGGCCCAGGCCCTTGCGGCGGACTGCGATTGGGTGGATCTTTGCGTCACGCCCGATGTCACCCATTCTGCGTTTCAGCTGCTGACTGTCCAGTCCCAGGGAAGGCTGCAATTGTCCCTGCAAGGCCAAGGGGACCTGGGTCAGCGCATGGACCGCGCCCTCACACTAGCCTTGCAGCAGCACGACCGTGCCATCCTCATCGGCACCGATGCGCCCCAACTTGACACTGGCACTCTGCGAGCAGCCGCGCAAGCGCTAAGCGACCATGACGCGGTCTTTGTGCCTGCACTGGATGGGGGCTACGCGCTGGTCGGGCTCACCCGTTCGCAGCCCGACCTATTTGCAAACATGCCCTGGAGCACCCCGCACGTCATGGCCGAGTCGCGCAATCGCGCTACGCGCGCGGGTTTGCGATGGAAAGAGTTTGCGCCCCTAGCCGATATCGATGAGCCGGTTGACCTCGTACACGTGCCCGTTGGGTGGTTGTTATGAAGCAACTGGTTTTAGTGGGGGCGGGTCACGCACATGCCCAAGTGCTCTTGAATTGGGTCACAAATCCTGTTCCGGGAGTGGCAATCACGGTCGTGTCGCCCGAACGGCTGGCACCCTATTCGGGGATGGTGCCTGGATGGTTGGCCGGCGACTACGCGTTTGACGAAATCGTGATCGATTTTGTAGCGCTCTGCGACGCCGCGGGTGCCCGCTGGGTGGAAGCAGAACTTATCAGTGTGCAAGATGCACAGCGGAGTCTGTTGCTAAGCAACGGCGAGACCTTGGTGTATGACGTCTTGTCCGTCAATGTGGGCTCGACGCTGAGACCGCCCGTTGCATCGTCCAGCGGCGCGACCATTATCTCGATGCGCCCACTTTCTGCGTTGCGCTTGCAATACGAAAGCTTTCTTACGGCTTGGGCACAAGACGATCGCACACAGGTTTTGAGGGTGACCGTTGTAGGTGGTGGTGCGGCAGGTTTTGAAAGCTTGTTGGCAGTATTGAGGCGCCTGCGCACCCTGCGCCCAGACCGCGTTGTAGAGGGTGCCCTCATGAGCAGAGGATTGAATCTGCTACCGGGTTTTTCCACCGCGACGCAAAGGGCGGCACGATCCGCATTGCAGCGCGCCGGAGTCGTTGTGCAACTGGGCAGCAGCTGGAGTGAGACGACCCAGCGTTCCACGGATCTGATCCTGTGGGCCACGGGTGCCCAGGCACATGCCTGGCAGCTTGACCCCCTGCGGCGCGGCAACCTGGCCGTTAACCCAGAGGGATTCGTACGCGTCGATGCGCAACTGCGCTCGATCTCCCATCCTCAAGTCTTTGCCGTAGGCGATGGTGCCCACTGGGATTCTGGCCCGCACGGCCTGCCTAAAGCCGGGGTTTTTGCTGTGCGCATGGGGCCAGTGCTGGACCACAACCTACGGGCATCCCTGAGCGGCAAGCCCCTGCAGACCTATACCCCCCAAAGACATTTTTTGGCCTTGCTAACGACGTCTGATGGAGGCGCTATCGCATCACGCGGCTCCTTTGGCGCGAGCGGGCACTGGGCCTGGTACTTGAAGAATTACATCGATCGACGTTTTATCGGTCGTTTTGCCGTGCCCTCCAGTTTTAGCAAGACCGGGGCCAAAAAATGAGACAGTCAATTAAGCTTGCGCTCAAGGGTCGGCTTGGTTTTGCAAGCCTGGTCGTCTTCTATGGCGCCGTCGTGGGTATCTGCCTGGTCAGTTTGATTCATGCAGGTGACTTGTCTTGGGGGCGCAACCCGTGGAGCAACTTGGTGAAATCGGTTGGCGAATTTTCCCACCCGAGCTTTCTGGACGTGTGGTTTG
The DNA here is from genome assembly GCA_038317285.1 of Burkholderiales bacterium. Lineage (GTDB taxonomy): Bacteria > Pseudomonadota > Gammaproteobacteria > Burkholderiales > Burkholderiaceae_C > Allorhodoferax. Next base: position 19,640 of record JBBQBG010000026.1, read on the forward strand.
GCAATGAACGGCTGGAATACCGCAGCAGTGATGGCAGTTTGCTGCGGGTGGAAAATCGACGCCTGGTTGAAACGCAGTTCCTTTGGGCACTGGTTCGCGCCACGTGGACCACATTCCAGATTGCGACTCTGGGCTCCCTGCTCGCCGCCTTGATGGCGCTGCCCCTGGGGCTCTTGGCTGCGCGCAACCTGCGGGCGCCGAAATTGTTGTCGCGTGCAGCCAGTTCTGTGTTGGATGTGGCGCGTGCGGTGCACACCTTGGTCTTTGGCCTGATTTTGGTGGGCATCGTGGGCCTTGGGCCGATGGCCGGCATCTTGGCCATCGCCCTGCATTCCATGGGCACCTACGGAAAGCTCTATGCGGAAAGCATTGAAACACTCGACATGGGTGCGGTTGATGCGGTGCGCGCCACCGGGGCCTCGGAGTCGCAGGTCTTTTTCAGTGCTGTGTGGCCGTCGGTGTTGCCACAGTTTGTCAGCAACCATCTGTACGTGTGGGAGTTCAACATCCGCGATTCAACTATTTTGGGTTTAATCGGAGCGGGCGGATTGGGACTGCTCATTTCTGAAGCCGTAAGCCTGTTTCAGTGGGGCCGGCTGGGCACCATCTTGATCGTAGTGATTGCCTTGGTTACTATTTTTGACACGTTCTCGCGTCGCATTCGGCAGGCATTGCTATGAGCCAGGCAGCTGTCGAGTTGGCGATTGATGTCCAAAAACTTTCAGTCACGATAGGTCAACGCCGCCTACTGCACATTCCAGAACTTCGCGTCGCACGCGGCGAGCGCGTCGCCATCATCGGCCCCAACGGTGCGGGCAAAAGCAGTTTACTGCGCGTCTTGGGCGGATCCCTGACACCGAGCCAGGGTCGTGTCATGGTGCTCGGACGGCACCTCGCATCAGCCAATGGCGTTGCAATGTCCCGCAGCGAGTGGCGCCGACTGCGTGCAGAGGTCGGTCAGGTGATGCAGGGCTTGCATCTGGTGCCGCGTTTGACAGCGTTGGAAAACGTAGTGCTGGGCGCTCTGGCACGCCCAGGTGTCATGCCTGTCTGGCGTAGTTGGACGCGCATGTACCCGGCGTCACTGATCGAAGAAGCAATGCAAGCGCTCGATGCATTGGGCTTGTCAGGCCACGCACAGACGCGCACCGATAAACTCTCCGGCGGTGAGCGGCAGAAGATCAGCCTCGCGCGGCTCAGGCTGCAACACCCGCGTCTGGTATTGGCGGATGAACCCACATCGGCCCTTGACCCTAACGCCACACAAGAAGCCTGCCGCTCGCTGCTGGCGACCGCACAGGGCGCCACCTTGATTAGCGTGGTTCACAACCCCGATTTGCTTCCGTTGCTGGCTGATCGGGTGATTGCTTTGGGCAATGGCGAAATCGTCTTTGACCTGCCGCTGCAGGCCCTGACCGCGCAGCACCTGCAATCGCTGTATGCCGATATTCCATCTGTTTCGAACCGTCTGATTGCGGGTGCACTGCCGGTAGCGCAGTCCGATACGCCGCCGTCAGTCCATGCAGACGCTGATGGCCCAGGGCGCAGTTGTCCGCTGCACTACCAGTATGGGCCAGCGGTGTTCAAGGCCGACGCTCCCGATCACCTGGCAGACCTCGATGTGTTGTATGTGGTGGGTGGGCTGTATGGCAATGAATCGGCACTGTACGAAGTGCTGCGCCTGTTCGCGCAAGAGACCGGTCGCAAACGGCTGGTCTTCAACGGTGACTTCCATTGGTTTGATGCCGACCCCGCCATCTTTGCCCGCATTCAAGCAACAGTCTTGTCCCATACCGCGCTACGCGGGAACGTGGAAACGGAACTGGCCGAGGAAAGTCCCGACAGCGACGCGGGCTGCGGCTGTGCCTACCCAGACTGGGTAGATGACGACGTGGTGCTGCGCTCCAACCGCATCTTGAATCACCTGCGGGGTGCAACAACGCCCGCGCAGCGCCATGCACTGGCAGCTTTGCCCATGTGGGCAGTTGCATCCGTGGGCAATGAGCGTATTGGGATCGTGCACGGCGACGCGCAGTCCCTGGCGGGCTGGGGTTTTGCGCAAGAGCATTTGGGTGACCCCCAGCACCTGGAACTGGTGCGTCAGTGGTTCGGCAAAGCGGGGGTAAGCCTGTTTGCCTCCACCCACACCTGCCTACCCGTGTTTCAGCAGGTGGCGGTTCCCGGCCGAGCCCAAGCAGCGTGGGTTTTGAACAATGGCGCGGCCGGCATGCCCAATTTCAAGGGCGATCCCGCGGGTCTATTCACCCGCATTGCCACCCGCGCCTTTTTAGGGCCCCAACGCCGCGCCGGCCACGTGCACAATGGCGTGTTCATGGACGCCGTGGCGATTGAGTGTGACCCACAGCGGGTCCAGCAGGCATTTCTGGCCGAGTGGCCCCTGGGCTCCGACGCCCACGCTTCTTATTTTTCGCGTATCAGCGGCGGCCCCGCGTATGCGGTTGACCAAGTCATTCGTTTGGAGAAAACACCACCATGCTCGCCATCATCGGAGGCACCGGCCTCTACGACCTGCCCGGCCTGACCATCACCCAGCGCATCGCGCAATCCACGCCCTTTGGCCAGCCCTCTGGCGAGATTCTGCAGGGGCGCTTGCACGACCATAACGTGATGTTCTTGGCCCGCCACGGCAGTGGCCACCGTTTGTTGCCGCATGAGGTCAACTACCGCGCCAACATCTTTGCACTCAAGCAAGCCGGTGCCACCATGCTGCTGGGTTTCTCCGCAGTAGGTAGCCTGGCACTGGAAGTCAAGCCAGGCGACCTAGCGATGCCGGAGCAATACTTTGACTGGACACGCGGCCAGCGCGAGCGCACGTTCTTTGGCAACGGCGTGGCGGCCCATATATCGACGGCCAAGCCGGTCAGTGCTGCATTGGTAGACGCGGTGCAAGCCGCCGCCCAACGCGTCGGCCTGGGACTGCACCGGGGCCTGACCTATGCGTGCGTAGAGGGGCCGCGCTTGGGCACCCAGGCCGAGAGCCACTTCATGCGCCAGGCCGGTTGCCAGTTGGTGGGCATGACCAACGTGCCCGAAGCCTTCTTGGCCCGCGAAGCCCAAATGGCCTACGCGACGATAGGCCTGGTGACCGACTATGACTGTTGGCTCGACGACCCGGCGCAGCACGTCAGTGTGACCGCCATCTTTGAGTTGTATGGCAAAACCTTGGCAAAGGCTGCCACGGTGCTAGACGCCTTGTTGCAAGCCCCGCTGCCCGAACCTGAGCCCTCGATTCGCAGCGCGCTGGCGAGCGCCATGATGACGCCGGATGCGGCGCTGACACCCGAACAACTGGAGTGGATGGGGGTGCTGCGTCGGTAATTGGCTGCGGGGTTTTTGGCGGGGACTAAACCGCCGCCTCCAGCGCATCCACAAACATCGCCGCAACATCAAAACCGGTCTGGTCGGTGATCTCCTGAAAACAGGTCGGGCTGGTTACATTGATTTCGGTCAGGCTGTCGCCAATCACGTCCAGCCCCACCAGCAGCAAGCCGCGCGCGGCCAGAATGGGGCCCAGGGCATTGGCAATGGACCAATCGGATGCGCTCAGTGGCTGCGCCACGCCCTTGCCGCCCACCGCCAGGTTACCCCGCACCTCGCCGCCTTGCGGGATGCGCGCCAGGCAGAACGGCACCGGTTTGCCGCCGATGACCAGCACGCGTTTGTCACCCTCGGTAATAGCGGGCAAAAATTTCTGCACCATCACCGTCTCGGCACCGTCTTTGTTTAACGTTTCGATGATGCCGCCAAGGTTGAGCCCGTCTTCTTTGACACGGAAGATGCCCATGCCGCCCATGCCATCCAGCGGCTTCAAGATGATGTCTTTGTGCTCGGCATGGAAGCGCTTGATGGCGTCTGCCTCGCGGGTGACCAGTGTGGGGCCGATGAACTGGGGGAACTCCAAAATCGCAAGCTTCTCGGGGTGGTCGCGCAGGGCGCGGGGCTTGTTGAAAACCTTGGCGCCTTCGCGCTCGGCCTGCTCCAGCAAGTGCGTGGCGTAAAAAAACTCGCTGTCAAAGGGCGGGTCTTTGCGCATCACCACTGCGCCAAAGTCTTTGATGGCCCGCACCGATGTTGTGGTCTCGGTGAACCAGGCCGTGGACTCTCCCGTGAGCGTGACTGCGCGCACTTTAGCCTCTACCACGCCGCCGCGCTGCCACAGAAGTTGCTCAGGCTCGCAAGCCACGATGCGGTGGCCGCGGCGCTGGGCCTCGCGCATCATCGCGAACGTCGTGTCCTTGTAGATCTTGAACGAATCAAGAGGGTCGCTGACAAAAAGAATTTCCATAGGGTGCTACCAGCCAGTTGAATAAAAAGAGAACTTGCGCGACTCTACAGGGACAAGCCAAACGAGTGGGGTATGGGGGTAAAGTCGCACCGGTGTCGCGTTGCCTGTTCGTGCTAAGGTAGTTCGCGGCCGCGCCCCGCATACTGCACCAACAGTGCCATCGCGCCGGCTACCACGCCCCAGAATGCCGATCCGACACCGCCCACCACCACACCGCTCAGGGTCACCAAAAAGGTGATGATGGCCGCCTCGCGGTATGCGTCTTCGCGCAGAGCAGACGCCAAGGCTCCGCCTATCGTTCCCAGCAAGGCCAACCCGGCTATCGCTGCGACCAGTTCCTTGGGAAAGGCCGTAAGCACACCGGTGATGGCTGCGCCAAAAAGACCGATGACCACGTAGATGGCCCCGCAGGACACGGCTGCCGCGTAGCGCCGCTGCGGTTGGGCATGCGCCTCTGGCCCCATGCAGATGGCGGCCGTTATGGCGCTCAGGTTGAGCGCGAAGGCGCCGAAGGGTGCCAGCAGCAGGGTGGCCAAGCCCGTCAACGTGATGACTTTGGATATGGGAATGCCCGCATCGCCCCCAATTGCGCGCTGATCGCCAAAGCCGCTAGCCTGAATGGCGGCCACGCCGGGCAGATTTTGCGAGGCCATGGTCACAATGAACAGCGGCAGCGCCAGACTGACAAAGGCCGCCAGGCTAAAGCTGGGGGGCACAAACACCGGCATGGTTAAACCAAATTCGATGTCAGCCCTCGTAAAACCTGCGTAAGCAGCTACGAAAACGATAGCAACCAACAATGTAACAGGCACCGCGTAACGCGGCCACAGCCGCTTGCCCAGCAGGTAGGCCAGCAACATCACCACCACAAGCGGCAAGGCGGTCTGCGCCGCGGCAAAGCCAGACAGCCCAAAACGCGCCAGCACGCCGGCCAGAAGCGCCGAAGCCAGCGCCAGCGGGATGCGGTTCATGACCCGCTCGAACCAACCGGTCACGCCCGCCAGCGTAATGAGCACCGCGCAAACCATGAAGGCCCCCACAGCCTCTTGCATCGAGAAGCCACCCAAGGCACCGGCACTGGCCAACACCGCCGCGCCCGGTGTGCTCCAAGCCACCATGACAGGTTTCTTCAGCCACAGTGAGGGCACCACGGTGCACAGTCCCATGCCAATACCCAGCGCCCACATCCAGGATGCAGTCATCTCCGGCGTGGCCTGGAAGGCCTGTGCCGCCTGGAACACGATGGCCACCGAACTGGTGAAACCTACCAGCACCGCCACAAAACCGGCCGTGAATGCAGAGAGGCTGAGGTCTTTAAAAAATTGCATGCGGGCCATTGTGACACTGGCCCAACAGGCAGCCGCATGTTCAAAACCGACAGAATGACCGCCTCAAACCCCAATTTGGGTGCGTGCTGCCGGGGCCGAACGGAGACCATGGTGTGTCATCGTCAGGACGGCGCTGCGCAATCAGCGACTTTCTTTACCCGTAAGTGACCCGTTGCAGGTACTATGGAGTTCGTCGATTCACGCGCGGGGTTACCATGGCAACACCTATCAAGAGGTACATCGCCCACTTAGGCTTTGCACTGGCCGTATTCTTGATTTTGGTCATGGGCGGCACGCTCTATGAAGTGAGCCAGAGCCAACTCGAGTCATCGCAATTGGTCAACCATAGCCAAGAAGTGTTGCAGGCTTTGACCGACATCAATGGCGCAGTCAGTACTGCGGAATCTGCGCAGCGCGGCTACCTCCTGTCAGGCAACGAGACATTCTTGACTGAGCGCGACCGCGCAATGGCCAAAGCCAATGGCTCGGTGCAACGGGTCAAGACCATGACTATGGACAACACCAAGCAACAAGAGCGGATGCCATTGCTGGAGGAATTGGTCGTTCAGCGAATTGCGACCATGCATGACGATACCGAGCGGCGGCGCATTCAGGGCCAGGCGGCGGACGAGACGACTGCCGTGTCCGACATCGGCAAACAAACGACCCAGAAAATCGTTGAAATAACCCAAGTGTTGCGCAGAGAAGAGCTTGGCCTCTTGGAGTCGCGCGATGCCGCTGCGCAGCATCTTCAACGCATCTCCCTGTTCGTGCTTATCGGCACTACCTTGATCGGTGTGCTGGTTCTGATTCCCGGGTATCTGGGTTTCTCGCACCAAGCAAGTGCGCGCGTGCATACCGAAAACAAGCTCCGAGCCATGGCCGACAGCCTGCCCGGCGCTATGTACCAGTTGCGGCAATCCCCATCAGGAGAGTTGGAGATCACTTTTTCCAGCGTCAACCTGCGAAGCGTTCATGGAATTGCCTCTAGCCCTCACCCGGAGGGCAAGATGGTGTGGGATGAAATTCTGAATGCCATTGATGGCCGAGACAAAGCGGACTTTCTCGCAACGTTGGACGACGCCAAGAAGAACCTTTCGGCATTTCAGCACGATTACCGGGTCAAGCATGGCAACAGCACCGACAAGTGGCTGCACCACGAGGCATCACTGCAACGGGAAAGCGATGGCAGCATCGTCATGAACGTGTATGTGGCCGACATCACGGGAAAGAAACGACTGGAACTGGCATTGCAGGAAGCCAAGGAAGCGTCCGATTCGGCCAGTCGCGCCAAGAGCACGTTTCTTGCGACCATGAGCCATGAAATTCGCACACCCATGAACGGCGTCCTCGGAATGCTGGAGTTGCTGAGCCTGACGCGGCTCGACGCCGAGCAATACACCTCGCTGGCTATCGTGCGCATGTCCAGCAAGTCCCTGCTGCGCATCATTGACGACGTCCTGGATTTTTCAAAGATTGAGGCGGGCCGAATGGAAGTTCGCCCTGAAGTCGTTTCGATCGAGGACCTGATCGGAGACGTCCACAACATCTTTTCGGGAAACGCCAGCAGCCTGGGTTTGTTGATCAAGCGCAAGGTAGACCCGCGTATCAGCCCCGCCGTGTGGGTGGACCCCACGCGGTTGCGCCAGATTCTCAACAATTTCGTCAGCAATGCACTGAAGTTCACGTCGCAAGGCGTGATCGAGGTCAAGGCGGAACTGATCGACCAGGCGAACAACTCCGAGCGCGTGCGATTCTCGGTGGTCGACAACGGCATTGGCGTTTCGGAAGAAGACCAAAAGCGTTTATTTCAACCTTTCAGCCAAGCGGAAAACAAGGCGGCACCCCGGGTGGGCGGTACCGGGCTGGGCCTCACGATCTGTCGCCGGCTCGCTGACCTCATGGGGGGTTCGGTCGAAATGCAAAGCGAGCTTGGCAAAGGCACGACCATGTTTCTGACGCTGTGGTTGCCAACCGCCGATCCCAAAGACTTGCCGAGCAGAGACAACAGTGCCGACCGCAATTGGCTCATCACCACGGCCAGTATGCGGCGCGCGGCGCCCAGTGTGAAACAAGCCGAGGCGGAGGGCACTTTGGTGCTGTTAGCTGACGACCACTCCACCAACCGGGCAGTATTGATGCGCCAAGTGCACGCCTTGGGCTACGCGGCCGAGAGCGCCGTGCACGGAGTCGACGCACTGGAAAAGTGGAAGACGGGGCGCTACGGACTGCTACTCACCGACTGCAACATGCCAGAGCTGGACGGATACGACTTGACCCGCCGCATCCGCGAGATGGAAGCCAGTACCGGCAGGGCCCGTACCCCCATCATCGCCTGTACCGCCAATGCCTTGGACGGCGAGAGCGAAAAGTGTATGGCGGCCGGGATGGACGACTACTTGGTCAAGCCGGTCGAGCTATCCCAGATTTTGAAGAAGCTCGATCAATGGCTACCTATTCCGCATCAGCATGACCCAACTAACGCCGCCATTGGCAAACCCACGGTTGCCGCAGTCGGCAGCGGCGTGTTTGATCCAACCGTATTGGTCGCGATTTCGGGTGGAGATGCGGCCGATGAACGCGAAATATTGCATGACTTTCGGCGCGCCAACGATGAAGACATCGCCATGTTGAAAAGCGCGGTAGAAAGTACCAATATCCCAGAGTTCACCCGCGCTGCCCACCGGATGAAGGGGGCTAGCGCGATGGTAGGCGCCATCGGGCTGTCAGCGGTGTGCGAGGGCTTAGAGAAGGCTGGTCGCGACAATGATTGGGC
>JBBQBG010000027.1:0-27242 GCA_038317285.1 Burkholderiales bacterium
ATGGGCTTCATGGGCATTTCCTAGTCCGTGAGGGTAAATCGGGTGGCCGCTATAGACCATATTCCTTAGGATATGACACAAATTCGTATCACCGTATGAGAAACCATTCCCTCTTTGACAAGATAGACCTTCATTTGATTAGGGTCCTTCATACCGTGTTAACTGAACGCAGCGTTTCGAAAGCCGCTATCCGCTTGGGGATGCACCAGCCCGCGGTGAGCAGTGCACTCAAGCGTTTGCGGGATTTCGCCGGAGACCCGCTCTTGGTGCGCTCAGGCTCCGGCATGGTGCCTACCGATGTGGCGCTGCGCATGCTGGAGCCCAGTGCCAGCATATTGCGTGCCGCCGAGATGTTGTTCTCCGACGCCAAGGGCTTTGAACCCGCCACCGCGAGCAACACCTTCCGCGTGGCGGCCAGCGACTACCTCGACCCGTTCTTCTTGCCCCAATTGGTGGCACAGATCAAGTCGCAGGCGCCGATGACCGAGATCGAAATTTTGTCGCTCTCCGGCAGTGCCGACTACCGTGCGCAATTGGCGCAGGGCGAAGTGGATGTGGTGATTGGCAACTGGCCCACGCCGCCCGATGAACTGCACCTGGGCCGCCTGTTTGGCGACGAGGTGGTGTGCCTGGTATCCAACAAGCACCCAGCAGTGCGCCGTGGCTGGGACGAGGCCTCGTGGCTGGAGGCCGACCACATCGCACCGGGAGCTACCCATCCTGGGGCCAAGGGTGTTATCGACGACCATCTGGCCAGCCTGGGCCTGAGCCGCCACATTGTTGCGCGCTGCCCCTACTTTGGGCAGATTCCGGCCATGGTGGCATCAACCTTGCTGGTTATGACGACGGGTCGCCAGTACTGTGAACGGTTTACCGAAACGCTGCCGGTCACCATATTGCCGTGCCCGGTGGTGTTCCCCCGGTTGATGTATTACCAGCTTTGGCATGAACGTACGCACACCTCGGCTTCGGCCCGCTGGTTAAGGGATTGCGTGAAGACCGTAGCGGCTGCCCTCAAAAAAGAGTGAGACAAACGAGCACATGACCACACCCAGACTTCAATTGACAGGTATTACCAAGGCCTACCCCGGCGTTATAGCCAATAGTGATGTCGCGCTGACGGTCATGCCCGGTGAGATACATGCGGTGCTGGGCGAAAACGGAGCTGGCAAATCTACACTGATGAAGATCATCTACGGCTCGGTCAAGCCCGATGCCGGGCGCATGCTGGTCAACGGGCAAGAGATGCACATCCGCAACCCCAAAGAGGCGCGGGCCAATGGCATCAGCATGGTGTTTCAACACTTCAACTTGTTTGACACCATGACCGTGGCCGAGAACGTGTGGCTGGGCCTGAGCCGCAGTTCGCTGGAAGACGTAACCGCCAGCATCGTCGCCAAGGCCACCGAATACGGGCTCGATATCGACCCCGCGCGCCCCGTGCACACACTGAGCGTGGGTGAGATGCAGCGGGTGGAGATCATCCGTGCGCTGCTGACACGGCCTGAACTGCTGATACTGGACGAACCCACATCCGTGCTGACACCGCAAGCCGTGGAGAAGCTGTTTGTGGTGTTGAAGAAGCTCTCCAGTGAGGGTTGCAGCATCTTGTACATCAGCCATAAGTTGCACGAAATTCGCGAGCTGTGTACCGCCTGCACCGTGTTGCGCGGCGGCAAGGTGACCGGTGTGTGCAACCCGCAAGAAGAAACCAACGCATCGCTGTCGCGCCTGATGATTGGCGCAGAGCCGCCCCTGTTGGAGCGCGCCACGCGCACGGCCGGTGCAGCCGTGATGCATGTCAAAGGCCTGAGTCTGGCGCGCGACGACCAGTTTGGGGTGGACCTGGAGAACATCCAACTGCAAGTGCGCGCGGGCGAAGTGGTGGGCATTGCCGGTGTATCGGGCAACGGCCAGAGAGAATTGTTGTACGCGTTGTCGGGTGAAGACTGCCGCTCACCACGCGGCAGCATACTGATGGGCGACGTGGATGTGTCGCAAGTGCATCCCGGCAAACGCCGCGCCTTGGGTCTGCACTTTGTGCCCGAAGAGCGCCTGGGGCGCGGTGCCGTGCCCACGATGAGTCTGGCGCACAACCTGCTGTTGACACGCACCGAATCGATCTCGATGCCGCGCTTTGCCGGAGGCTGGATACGGGTGCGCCAGTTGGAGGCCCACGCAGCGCGTCTGATCAAGGAATACAAGGTCAAGGCCAATGGTCCGGGTGCCGCAGCGCGCTCGTTGTCGGGCGGCAATTTGCAAAAATTTATTGTGGGCCGCGAGATCGACGCCAAGCCCAAACTGTTGATCGTGTCACAACCCACCTGGGGTGTGGATGTGGGCGCGGCGGCGCAAATTCGTGGCGAAATTCTGGCCCTGCGCGACGCCGGTTGCGCCGTGCTGGTGGTCAGCGAAGAACTGGATGAATTGTTCGAGGTGTGCGACCGCCTGCACGTGATTGCGCGTGGCAAGTTGTCGCCCTCGGTACCCATAGCGGAGGCGACAGTGGAAAAAATTGGCGAGTGGATGAGTGGCTTGTGGGAGGTGGCCCATGCTCAAGCTTGAAGCGCGTCCTCAGCCATCGCGGGGTTGGAGCTATGGCTCGCCATTGTTGGCACTGTTGTGCACCGTAGTTATCGGTGTGATTTTGTTTGCGCTGTTGGGCAAGAACCCGGTCAATGGCCTGCAGGTATTTTTCTGGGAACCCATCAAGAGCGGCTATGCGCTGGGCGAGTTGTTGGTCAAGGCCACGCCGCTGCTGCTGATTGCCTTGGGTCTTGCCGTGTGCTTTCGCTCCAACGTGTGGAATATTGGTGCCGAGGGGCAATATATTGTGGGCGCCATTGCCGCCAGCATGGTGGCGCTGATGGCAGACAAGACCACGGGTGGTTGGATCGTGCTGGCCATTATGTTGGCAGGGGTGGTGGGTGGCATGTTGTGGGGCGGGCTGACTGCGCTGCTGCGTGACCGCTTCAATGCCAACGAGATTTTGGTGAGCCTGTTCCTCGTCTACATCGCGGTGCAATTGCTGGGTTACCTGGTGGCGGGGCCGTTGAAAGACCCACAAGGCTATAACTTCCCGCAAAGCAAGACCTTTGAGGCGGTCACGCGCATTCCCCGGTTGTTTAATGGCTCCCGCGTCAGCATAGGCGCGTTGCTGGCCTTGCTCGGCGTGGCCGGTGTTTCGGTGTTCTTGTTTCGCACACGGGCTGGTTTTGCGCTGCAGGTGGGTGGACTGGCCAAAGCGGCCTCCCGCTACGCCGGGTTTTCGTCGCGTCGCGCGCTGTGGACGGCCTTGCTGGTGTCGGGTGGTCTGGCGGGTCTAGCAGGTGCGCTGGAGGTGGCCGGCCCCATTGGCCAACTGACGATCTATTTGCCAGCGGGCTATGGCTTTGCCGCCATCATCGTGGCCTTTGTCGGGCGGCTGCATCCGGTGGGCATGGTGTTCTCGGCACTGCTGATGAGCATGTTTTATATCGGCGGTGAATTGGCACAGTCCCGGCTGGGGCTGCCCAAGTCGTTGACCGGGGTGTTCCAGGGGCTGCTGCTGTTCACGCTGCTGGCGTGCGACACATTGGTGAACTACCGCCTTCGGTGGGTGCACGCGAACAAACAATCTCTGGCGCTGGGAGTAACAAAGTAATGGATGCCTACGCACTCTTGATTGCCGCCGCGCTGAACGCGGGCACCGTATTGGCCATTGCTTCTTTGGGTTTGTTGATCAACGAGAAGGCTGGCATCGTCAACCTGGGCGCAGAGGGCATGATGCTGTGCGCCGCCATTGCCGGTTTTGCCGCCGTGGTGCACACAGGTAGCGACACCATGGGTTTCTTTGCCGGCATGGGGGCAGGCGCTGTTATGGCAGCCGTTTTTGGTGTGCTGGTCATATGGCTCAACACCAACCAATACGCGACCGGTCTGGCGCTGGCGCTGTTTGGGGCGGGTTTGTCGGCCTTTGTCGGCGCGGGCTATGTCAAAGAGAACCTGCCCGAGCGGCCCAGCTTTGCCGTTCCGTTTTTGTCGGACATTCCGTTTGTCGGCCCTGCGTTTTTTCGCCATCATCCGCTGGTGTACCTGGCCATTATTTTCGCCTTTGCGCTGATCTGGTTTTTGTACCGCACGCGGGCCGGCTTGGTCTTGCGCAGTGTGGGCGAGAGCCCGGAATCGGCCCACGCGCTGGGCTATCCCGTGCGCTGGATTCGCCTGGCCGCGGTTGCCGCCGGTGGTGCGCTGTGTGGCTTGGCCGGTGCGTACCTGTCCATCATTTACACCCCATTGTGGGTAGAGGGCATGGTGTCGGGCAAGGGCTGGATTGCACTGGCTTTGACCACCTTCGCTACGTGGCGCCCGGCACGCGTATTGCTCGGGGCCTATCTGTTTGGTGGCACGATGATGTTGTCGTTCTACTTGCAGAATATTGGCGTGGATTTCCCGTCCCAGTTTTTGAATATGTTGCCGTTTGTGGCAAACATTGTGGTGTTGGCCTTGATCTCGCGGGATCAGGGCTGGATACGGATTAATATGCCAGCTTCCATTGGAAAACCGTTTTACCCAGGCTCCTAGTTTCCTCAGCCTAGCCGCTGATTTTTTCGCAACCCCTTAGTTTTTAGAAAGAACTGACATGACAGATTTGCAAAAACGCGCACTACTGAAGATTGCAGCGCTCACGGCCGTCGCCAGCGCTGCACTGGTTGGCTGCGGCAAGAAGGAAGAGCCGGTAGTGGTTGCTCCCACACCCGCACCGGTGGCTTCGGCGCCAGCACCCAAGGCTGAACCGCTGAAGATAGCCTTTGCCTATGTCGGCCCGGTGGGTGACGGTGGCTGGACGTTTGCCCACGACCGCGGTCGCCTGGCGCTGGAAAAGGAATTTGGCGACAAGGTCAAGACCTCGATGGTCGAAAACGTGCCGGAATCGGCCGATGCCGAGCGCGTGATACGTGATCTGGCCAGCCAGGGCAACAAGCTGATTTTCGGCACTACCTTTGGCTACATGGAACCCATGCTCAAGGTCGCTCCGGACTTCAAGGGCATCAACTTCCAGCATGCCACCGGCTACAAGACGGCCGACAACCTGAGCACCTACGACAGCCGCACGTATGAGGGTGCCTACATGGCAGGCATCATCGCCGGCAAGATGACCAAGTCTGGCACGCTGGGCGTGGTGGCCTCCGTGCCAATCCCCGAAGTCATCCGCAACATCAATGCCTTCACCCTGGGCGCGCAAAGCAGCAACCCCAAGATCAAGACCAAGGTGGTGTGGGTCAACGAGTGGTTTAACCCGCCCAAAGAAACCGAAGCCGCAACCAGCCTGATCAATGGCGGTGCCGACATACTGTTCCAAAACACCGACTCGCCCGCCGTGCTGAAGACCGCACAGGACAAGGGCAAGCGCGCCTTTGGTTGGGATTCCGACATGACGGCCTACGGCCCCAAGGCCCACCTGGCTTCCAGCATCATCAACTGGGCTCCGTACTACATCAAGACTACCAAGGATGCGCTGGAAGGCAAGAACGCTTCCACCCAAAGCTGGTGGGGCGTGAAAGAAGGCGCCATTGACATTGTGTCGATCGCGGACGATGTGCCTGCTGACACCAAGGCCAAGGTAGACACGGTCAAAGCCGGCTTGAAAGATGGCAGCTTCGTCATCTGGAAAGGCCCGATTATGGACAACACCGGCAAGGAGCAAATTGCCAAGGATGCGTCGGCAGACGACAAATTTCTGGGAGGCCTGAATTTCTATGTCAAGGGCGTGGAAGGGAAGATCCCAGGTAGCAAGTAGTTCATGAGCGGAACGCCGGAGGCCTTGACGGTTTGGCGCAGAGCGGCCGGTCTGATTGGACTGGCCTTGTGCTCCACCGTTTTGGTCGTCGGCTGCGCCAGTGACCGAAGCATTCGGCAGGAGTCCCCGCAGACTCGACCTAAATCTCCTTCGGTCGTTGGCTCTGCAGCTGTAACACTCCCCAAGGCCGCGAAGCCCTCTGAACCGTTGAAAGTAGGGTTTTTGTACGTGGGGCCGGTAGGCGACGCTGGCTGGACCTTTGCCCATGACAAAGGGCGCAAAGCTCTGGAACGCCATTTTGGGCAACAGATCAGTACTACGTATGTCGAGAATGTCCCCGAGTCCGCAGATGCCGAACGCGTGATGCGGGACATGGTGGGGCAGGGCAATCGACTTATCTTCGCCACGACCTTTGGCTACATGGAGCCCATGCGCAAAGTCGCTGCGGACGCAAGGGGCGTGAAGTTCGAGCACGCATTGGGCTACAAGGTGGCCGAAAATATGCGCACCTACGACTGCCGTACGTATGAGGGCGCCTATATGGCCGGCGTGATTGCCGGCAAGATGACCAAGACCGGCACGCTGGGGGTGGTGGCGTCCATCCCAATTCCCGAAATAATCCGCGACATCAACAGCTTCACACTGGGTGCGCAAAGCAGCAACCCCCAGATCAAGACCAAGGTGGTGTGGGTCAACGAGTGGTTCAACCCGCGCAAGGAAGCCGAGGCCGCCAACAGCCTGATCAATAGCGGTGCCGACGTACTGATCCAAAACACCGATTCAACGGCCGTGGTGAAGACCGCGCAGGACCGTGGCAAACGGGCTATCGGTTGGGACTCTGACATGAGCGCCTTCGCGCCAAAGGCCCATTTGGCATCCAGTATCGTTGATTGGGCTCCGTACTACATCAAGGCCACGGCAGACGCGCTGAATGGCACTTGGGCCACCGGCCAAAGCTGGTGGGGAGTAAGGGAAGGTTCCATTGACATCGTTTCCATAGCCGACGATGTCCCCGCAGACACCAGAGCACGGGTCGACGCGATCAAGGCGGGACTGAAAGACGGCTCCTTTGTTATATGGAGGGGACTGATCCTGGACAACATGGGCAACGTGCGGGTGCCTAAAGGCATGTCGGTAGACGACAGGGTTCTTGCTGGCATGAACTTCTTTGTCAAGGGCGTGGAAGGCAAGATCCCCGGTAGCCCGTAAGCTCCGCTAAACTAACTTCTGCCGCCGTTTCGAGCGGCTTTTTTTCATACATTTGAGGTCTGCCAACCATGAAATATCTGTTGCTCGGCACTGTGGCCGCATCTGTCCATTTGTTGTTCGCATCCGGCGCGATGGCGGCCAGTGCCCCTAAGCCCACGACGCAAAATCGTGCGGACATTTCGGCGCAATACAAGTGGGACTTTTCTCCCATCTACGCAAGCTGGGATGCTTGGGAAGTGGCCATGAAGGACACCGAGTCCAAGATGGACGCCTTTGCCGCGCGCAAGGGCACGCTGAAAAATGGCCCCGCTGCGCTGCTAAGCGCCTACCAGGCCTTCGATGAAATCGGCATGCTGCAGTACAAGGTCTACCGCTACCCGCAGTTGCAGCGCGATGTGGAGACCCGCAATCAGGAGGTAGCGGGCAAGTTCCAACGCGTGGGAGCAGTTTTTGCAAAATTTGGCACCGCCACGGCCTGGTTCACACCTGAATTGCTGAAGATTCCGCAGGCCACCATGGAGCAGTGGATCCGCGACACACCGGCGCTGGCGCCGTACAAGTTCACCATTCTGGACAACTACCGCCAGCAGGCCCACGTACTCGACGAGCAGGGCGAGAAGCTGTTGTCGTTTGCGACGCGCTTCAACCAGACTCCCACTGCGACTTTCCAGGAGCTGTCCACCTCCGATATCAAATTCCCCAAGGTGACACTGTCGGACGGCAAAGAGGTCACACTGTCGCCGGGCACCTACCAGGGCGTGCTGCAGACCAACTATGTTCAGGCCGACCGCGCCAAATCGTTCGAGGCGTTTTTGGCCACCTATGCAGCTACCGCCAACACGTACGCCGCCATCTACAACGGCGTCCTGCAAAAGGGCTGGTTCACCGCACAGGCCCGCAATTTCCCCACCGTGTTGGACTCGGCGCTCGATGGGCATGCGGTGCCACTCGATGTGGTGAAAACGCTTGTCGACACCGTGCGCGCTGGCACGGCTCCGCTGCAGCGTTATTCCAAGCTGCGCAAGAAGCTGTTGGGGCTGGACAGCTATCACCTGTACGACGGATTCATTCCCATCTACAAGACGACGACCACCTACCCGTATGACGATGCCAAGGAAACCGTGCTGCAGTCGGTGGCACCACTCGGGGCAGACTACACGGCCAAGTACAAGAAGTTCCTGTCCGGCAAACAGATCGATGTGTACGAGAACGAAGGCAAGCGCTCGGGCGCGTACGTGGGTGGCGTCTACGGCGTTGGCCCCTACATGCTGCTGAACCACAACGACACGCAGAACGCGCTGTTCACGCTGGCCCACGAAGGCGGCCATGCCATGCACACCATCCTTTCGTACGAGAAGCAGCCCTACGTCACATCGGGCTACACCATCTTTGTGGCAGAGGTGGCGTCCACCACCAACGAGCGTTTTTTGCTCAACAAGCTGCTGGAGAGCACCACCGACCCCAAGGAGCGCTTCTTGTTGTTGCAGCATGCGGTGGACTCCATCGTCGGCACCTTCTACACCCAGGTGCTGTTTGCCGACTTTGAAATGCAGGCTCACAAGCTGGTCGAACAGGGAAAACCGGTGACACCCGCTGTGCTGAACGCTATTTACCTGGAGTTGCTGAAAACCTATTACGGCGATTCGGTGACCATAGACGACGCCTACAAATACACCTGGTCGCGCATCCCGCACTTTTACAACACGCCCTATTACGTGTACCAATACGCCACCTGCTTTGCATCGTCGGCCAAACTATTCAAGGACATGACCACTGGCGAGCCCGCATCCCGCGCGAGCGCCACGGCTCGCTACCTGGAGCTGTTGGGCAGCGGCGGCAATGACCACCCTATGACTCAACTGCAAAAGGCCGGCGTGGACTTGTCCAAGCGCGAAACGGTGCAGGCGGTGGTAGACCAGATGCAAGAGTTGGTCTCGCAGATGGAGGTCGAGGCGGCCAAGATCCGTTAATGGTTCTTCAAGCCCTGACCTAACCCGCGCACGACCCCGTATGAAACTGCTTACCCATTTGGCCTTGTGCCTGCCTTTTTGGGCGTGCCACGCGTTGGCACTGCCCCAAGCGGTGCAAGTGCCAACGGCGGGTATTTCGTCGGCGCCAGCGCCACTGTCGGCCTTTGTCTTCAGCCCTGAGGGCACGGTCAAGCATCCTGCGGTGGTTATGGTCCACGGCTGTGGCGGCGCCTATGGGCGCGACGGAAAGCTCAACGCACGCCATGCCATGTGGGGCGAATACCTGGCTTCGCAGGGCTATGTGGCCTTGATGCTGGACAGCTTTGGTGCCCGTGGCATCAAAGAGATCTGTACCACCAAGTTCAGCGAACGCACGCTCAAGGAGTCAGACCGCGTGGGCGATGCCTATGCGGCCTTGGCCTATCTGCGCCAGCGGCCCGATGTGGATGCCAAACGCATTGCGATGCTGGGTTGGTCGCATGGCGCGGGCGTCACGCTGGACACCATCACCAACCGTCCGACGGATGCCGGTTTCAGTGCGGCTATTGCGTTCTATCCAGGCTGCACGTCCCGCAACAAAAAGCCAGAGACTTTTCACCCCTACGCGCCCTTGTTGTTGCTGATCGGCGAAGCCGACGACTGGACCCCGGCCGCGCCCTGCAAAGCCCTGGCTGCAACCGTCTCCGCACGTGGAGAGCCCATGCAGATCGTCACCTACCCCGACACCTACCACGACTTCGACAGCCCAGCGCTGACTGCCAAACGCCTGCGCAAGGACGTGCCCAATGGCGTAACACCCGGGGCCGGTGTGACCACGGCGCCTAACCCAGAAGCCCGCGAGGACGCGAAACGCCGTGTCGTGCATTTTTTGGCCGAGCAATTGAAACCACGGACATCCACACCCTAAACATAACCATGCAACACAAACCTATATCCCCCGATCGCCTGCCCGAGCTGCTGCGCCGCATGCCCAAGGCCGAGTTGCACATGCACATCGAAGGCTCGCTAGAGCCCGAGTTGATGTTTGCACTGGCCAAACGCAACAACGTGCCACTGCGCTTTGCCAGCGAGCAGGCGCTGCGCGACGCCTATGTATTCAATAACCTGCAGGAGTTTTTGGATATCTACCACGAGGGCACCATGGTGCTCAAGACCGAGCAAGACTTCTATGACATGACCTGCGCCTACCTGGCACGTGCGCAGGCCGACAATGTGTTGCATACCGAAATATTTTTCGACACGCAGACCCATACCGGTCACGGTTTGGATGCCGCAACCGTCATCAATGGCCTGTACCGCGCCTGCGCCGACGCGCCGGCCAAGTTCGGCATGACGGCCTCGCTGATCCTGTGCTTCTTGCGCCACTTGAGCGAAGAAGAAGCCTTTGCATGCCTGGAAGAAGCGCTGCCGTTGCGCGACAAGATCGTCGGCATTGGCCTGGCGTCCAGCGAAGTCGGCCACCCGCCGGAAAAGTTTGCCAAGGTCTATGCCCGTGCCAAACAACTGGGTTTTCGCCTGGTAGCCCATGCGGGTGAAGAGGCACCCCCAGCCTACATCTGGAGCGCGCTGGACGTGCTGAAGGTGGAGCGTATCGACCACGGCGTACAGGCCATACACGACGCCGCGCTGATGCAGCGCCTGGCCAAAGACCGCGTGCCGCTGACCGTGTGCCCTTTAAGCAACCTGAAGCTGCGCGTGTTCCCCACGCTGGATCAGCACACGCTCAAGCGCATGCTGGACGCCGGCATTGTGGCCACTGTTAACTCGGACGACCCGGCTTACTTTGGTGGCTACATCAACGAGAACTTCACCCAGACTTTTACGGCGCTGGGCATGACATCCGCCCACGCCTACCAGTTGGCGCGCAACAGCTTTGACGCCAGCTTCATAGACGCGAGCTTGCGCGACCGCTATGTACAACGGTTAGATGCCGTGTTTGAGACGTTTGAATAGAATTTGTCTCCAGCACGCGTGGAATAAGCGCAGTTTGCGCTGAATTCTTTTGTACCATCGCCCACTCAACTATTTGGGAGAATACACATGAAAACCACTACCGCTCTATTCCTCGCATTATTGGCCGTGGCTGGCCAGGCCCATGCGGCCAAAGCCTGCGAAGAACTCAAGACTGAAATTGCTGCCAAACTGGATGGCAAAGGCATCAAAGGCTACGAGCTGACCATTGTCGCCAGCGACAAGGCAGGCGAAGCCAAAGTGGTTGGTAGCTGCGACGGCGGCAAGCAAAAGATTGTTTACGCCAAGAAGTAGGCGGGTTTTGACCACTCGCTTGCGCCGCTTCAACTCCGCTTCATAAATCGCGGAAGAAATCCGCCCTGGCCCGGCTGGCTTCTATCTTTCCCAGGCCGTGCTTGAGCTCCACCATAAAGCGACCGGGCCGCTCACGGTGGATCTTCGCTACAAAGTGCAAGTTGACGATGCTGGCACGGTGCACCTGCACAAAGTTCTTCGGGTCAAGCCGCTCCAGCAATTTGGCGAGAGTTTCGTTGATCAGGTGCTCACCCTGGCGGGTCGTGATTTGCGTATAGCCCGGAACCGCGCGCAGGCAGGCGATGTCGTCCACCGGTATCAAATGGATCTGGTTACCGCTGACCACGCGGACCCAGGGCATGGGTTCGGCTGCGTTCGTCGCGGCGGGCGCGGCGGGCGCGGCCCGAGCCATAGCGTGGGCTATGGCATGGGCCACCGTTTTCTGTAGCTCTTTTATCAGTGCAGCAGCGTCTGGTCGATTCGTATTGCTGTCCGGCATTGCCATGCGAGCCTGCAGCCGTGCAACGGTGTCAATCAAGCGCTGTTCCTCCAGCGGTTTGACCAAGTAGTCAATGGCGCGTTGCTTAAATGCCGGTACGGCGTACTGGTCGTGGGCGGTCACAAAAACAATCTCCCCCGCATAGCCCTCCTGACGCATCTGCTGCGCAGCGGCCATGCCGTCAAGCCGTGGCATGTTGACGTCCAGAAACACGACGTCGGGTGCGTGCCGCTGCACCGCGGCCACTGCGGCGCGGCCATCGGCCACCTGTTCGACAATCTGCAAAGCGGGCCAGGCCTGGGCGAGCATGTCGCACAGTTCCGCCCGCAGCAGGGGCTCGTCGTCGGCCAATATGGCCCGGATTACGGTGTTTCCCATGGCAACTCCAAAGTGGCTTTGCAGCCGTCACCATTGTCTTGTAAACGCAGCTTGGCATTTTCGCCATAGCACAGTCGCAGCCGTTCGCGCAGATTGCGCAGTCCAGTACCGGTCGATTCGATCACGGTGTTCGCGCCAAGACCTGGGCCGTTATCTTTCACACTGAGTTGCAAACCACCGTCCGTGCGGGCAGCGGCAATGTGCAGGTCCAGTGGTTTCTCGTCTTCTGGCAGACCGTGTTTGACGGCATTTTCAGCCAGGCACAAGAGGGCACCAGGTATCACCGTGATGGCTTGCACGTCGGGCGCTACGTTTACGGTTAGCTGAATGGCGCGGCCCATACGCTCGCGCAACAGATCGACGTAGGCCTGCACCAAGGCTATTTCATCGAGCAGCGGCAAGCGCTCGCTGCGAAAACTGGGCAGCACCAGCTTGAAGTACTTGATGAGGTGTTCCAGCATGGCCAACGCGCGATGGCTATCCGTGCGTATCAACTGGCGCAGGTTGGCCAATGTGTTGTACAAAAAATGAGGCTCAATCTGGGCCTGCAGCAGTTGCAGGTCGGCCATGGCCCGCTCGCGCTTTAGGCGCTCCAAATCCAGGCGGCTGGTCAGTTCCTGGTTCCATGCATCTAGTTCTCGCTGCCGCGCGCGGGCCAGTAAATACAGACTCAGCCCCACCATGGCGCCCAGCAACGGCCCGGCCATCAGGCCTTTGACCACCAAGTGGCGATTGATGACATCAGTCAAGGCGCGGCCGTGCAGTGCGGCCAGCACCACAACGGCACACACCATTCCCAGCGCGCCAGCCAACGCCGGTGCCACCAAGAGTGTGCTCATTTGCGGGCGCGCGCGGGCCAGCAACGACAAGCCAATGCCACTGCTGCACACCATGGTGGTCAGCACGGCGGGCAACACTTGTAACAGCACCACTCGGACGTGCTGTTGAGACACCAGCACGACTACCAACAGCGTCAGGCCAAGGCTGAGACAGGCCAGCACGGCGGCGTAGTCCCTGTAGGGGACGGCGGGCGTGGCCAGAGTTGGCGGTGGGCTGATGGTTAGCATTAGTTCAGTGTGGCGAGAGCGTGATGTTGAGCGAATGTATAATGACGGAAGGCCAATGCGCTTTGGTGCGACCCCGGTGTCGCGGCCGACGTCCCTACCTGACCATGGTAGCCTGCTGCGGGCGTGTGGATAGCGGGCTTGATCTGCGTTGCGATTAGTGACCAGACAGCCGGCGGCATACCCTGGCGCCAGCACGGGTTCTTCACTGCGACCTTCGCAGCTTCGTGCGCCAAATACAGGTTCTGGGTTGTACGCGGCCCATTTAAGCGCACGGTTGCGCACGCGTAAATAGCCGTCCCATTGAACGGTTGATTCAGGCTTCTGAACTGTCCTATTCCTGGCGCGACTGCCCCTTGATCTGTTGCCGCTCCATTTTTTCGGAGCGGCGGATCGCCCTGTGAGTGCGCACATGTTTGCCAGCGCCAACCGAAGGCCCGCGGTGGGCCAACGCGTACAGCACGGGGTTGCGGCGTATCGATGGTCGAATGGTCAAAGGCTGCCGTACGTGTCGCGGCTTCGTGAGAGCAGCATGGGCGCTGGCTGGACGGTTTTGCGCACATCCCGCCGGGGCGGCAGACGTGCGGTTTAGGTGATCGACAGTGAGAAAAACATGTGCTCGGCTCTTTCGAAGGGTTGGCAGCGCAAGGACATTCGTTGCGTGGCGGTCTCGAATAGGGCACGGCAATAGGGCTTATGCCGGGTGGCGTATGGCGCAGGTGGGCGCTCGCGTTTAAGCTTGTCGCCATGAAAGCTTATCGCGCCTCCACCCTTTGGTTTGCCCCATCTGGCGAGGGACCCCCTCGCGCCCTGTTCGAGGAAGACGGCTTGCTGGTCGTCGGCCCGAACGCAGTAGGCACGCAGGTCGTGCAGGCTATCGGTGCATACCGTGACTTGACAGCCCAATACACGCATGTGCCGGTCGAACATTTCCCAGGGCGCATCATCGCCCCGGGTTTTGTGGACATGCACATCCACTACCCGCAGACTAACGTTATCGGTTCACCGGCTGACGGACTATTGCCGTGGTTGGAAAACTATACCTTCCCTGAAGAAAAACGCTTTGCAGCCCTCGAATACAGTGCACAGGCAGCTACTTTTTTTGTAGCAGAGCTATTGCGCAACGGGGTGACGACTGCGCTCACGTTTGCGACCTCGCACACCGAATCGGTCAACGCGCTCTTTACCGAAGCCCAGACCCAACGCATGCGCATCATCACCGGTCTGTGCCTGATGGACCGCAATGCGCCGGCCGACTTGCTGAATCGCGCGTCGCTGGACGGCAGCGTCAACGCCACCGAGCAAAGCTTGCGGGACACGGAGGCGCTGATCCAGCGCTGGCATGGCAAGGACCGTCTGGGCTATGCCATCACCCCCCGTTTCGCGCCGACCTGCACGGACGCGCAATTGCGCGGTGCCGGGGATTTGGCCAAGCAGTACCCGGACGTGTGGATTCAGTCCCATGTGGCCGAGAACAAGGACGAAATCACCTGGGCGCGCGAGCTGTTCCCCCAGTCGCGCAGTTACCTGGCCACGTATGACGACTTCGGCCTGATGCGCCAACGGGCCGTGTACGCCCACTGCATCCACTTCGACGACGCAGACCGTGCGCTGATGCGCGACACCAGCACGTCCGCTGCCATCAGCCCGACCAGCAATCTGTTTTTGGGCAGCGGATTCTTTGATTACGCCGGTGCGGACCGGGTAGGGTTTCAGTACGGCTTGGCCAGTGATGTGGGCGGCGGCACGTCGTTCAGCCCGTTCCACACCATGCTGGGCGCCTACTACGTGGGGCGTGAAGGGCAGACCAAGCAAGGTTTGTCTTTGAAGCCACAGCATCTGTGGTGGCAACACACGGCCGGCGCTGCGCGGTCTTTGGGGTTGGAGGGTGTGGTGGGTAACCTGTTGCCGGGTTGTGAGGCAGATTTTGTGGTGCTGAACCCCAAGGCCACGCCTTTGCTGGCGCGCAAGACCGTATTGGCTGCTAATCTGGATGAGCTGCTGTTCTCGATGATTGTGTTGGGGGATGACCGGTTGGTTGAGCGCACGGTAGTTGCTTAAGCGATTTCAGGCGCTAGCCCCCGTCGGATCTGCATAAGGCGCTACTGATTTAGTAGCGTTTCTTCCGTTTGCCACGTGAGCGCGCTGTGACACAGGCTATTTTTGTACCTGCCACGACGGGGAATTCCGGGGGGCGATTTGTGGGCATTTGACACCATGAGCCCGCCGCAATGCCCCATATCCCGCCTTCAAGGAATCAGCCGAAAAACCAGCAAATACAATCGGCTTCAATTTAGGAGCCCCCCATGAGCATCAAAAGCGACAAGTGGATTCGCCACATGGCTGAGACGACCGGCATGATCGAGCCCTTTGAGCCGGGCCAGATCCGCCAAGCCGATGGCAAAAAGATCATCAGTTACGGGACCAGCAGCTACGGCTATGACATCCGCTGTGCACCCGAGTTCAAGGTGTTCACCAACATCCACAGCACCGTGGTCGACCCCAAGAACTTCGACGAAAAGAGCTTTGTCGATTTCAACGACGACGTCTGCATCATCCCGCCCAACAGCTTTGCGCTGGCGCGCACGCTGGAATACTTCCGCATTCCGCGCAACGTGCTGACCATTTGCCTGGGCAAAAGCACCTATGCGCGCTGCGGCATCATTGTTAACGTCACACCGTTTGAGCCCGAATGGGAAGGCTATGTGACGTTGGAGTTTTCCAACACTACGCCACTGCCAGCCAAGATTTATGCCGGAGAAGGCTGCGCCCAAGTACTTTTCTTCGAAAGCGACAAGGACGACGTTTGCGAGGTCAGTTATAAGGACCGTGGTGGAAAGTACCAGGGCCAGGTCGGCGTTACGCTGCCCAAAGCCTAGTCGGGCGTACTGCATCCATCGCATCAAAACCCGGTAACCGTCAAACGGACCAATTCAGGAGAGCCAGTATGTAATGGGAAGGCAACCGCGAATCTGACAATGTTGAAGACCGCCGGGGTGAAAGCGGCGGTGGCGGCGGAGGTATGCTGGGCGGGCGCAGCATTGGCGTGGGTACCATCGTCATCGCGCTGGTGGGCGGATGGATATTCGGCGTCAACCCGCTGACGATTCTGGACCAGATAAGCGGCGGTGGAGGCGGCGCACCTACCGCCAGCCAGGAGCCGGCGCGACAGCCACCGGCCGACGATCAGATGGGCCATTTTGTTAAGACGGTGCTGGGCAGCACCGAGGACGTCTGGACCACTATCTTTGCGAAGAGCAACGCGACCTACAGAAAACCCAAGCTGGATATTTATCGCGGCAGCTACCCGACTGCCTGCGGCCAGGGCCAATCCGCCATGGGCCCGTTTTATTGTCCTGGGGATCAAAAGGTCTACATCGACCTGGCTTTCTATGAAACCCTGAAGAACAAGCTTGGCGCGCCCGGCGAGTTTGCGGAAGCCTACGTGATTGCGCATGAGGTCGGGCACCATGTGCAAAACCTGATGGGTATTACGGACAAAGTGGACGGCATGCGCCAGCGGGTCAGCCAGACCGAGTACAACGCGCTCAGCGTGCGGCTGGAGTTGCAGGCCGACTGCTTTGCGGGGATCTGGGGACACTATTCGAAAGACAGTTTCAAGCTCGACCAGGGTGATATTGCTTCGGCGATGAACGCGGCGGCCAAGATTGGCGACGACGCCTTGCAGCGCAACTCCACCGGCCGGGTGGTGCCAGAGAGCTTTACCCACGGTACCAGCGCACAGCGCCAGCGCTGGTTCGACAACGGATTCCAAAGCGGCAGTGTGAAAAGCTGTGACACCTTCGCAACAGGCGCTCTGTAAGCACCGCCCAGGCGGTTATTTGGCTTGGCGCATGGGATAGGGGATAATACGGGGTGCTCCCAGCGTTGGGCGCCATTCAGCTATCGGACGGATAGCACCCCTTTTCGCTATGCGTGACCGACTTGAATACTGAACTGATTACCCCCACCATCCCTGAAATCTCCAACGAACTGACCGCAGATACGCCCATTATGGCGTTCGCCCAGTTGCAATTGGCTGCCCCCCTGGCCCGCGCCGTAGCCGAAATGGGCTACGAGACCATGACCCCGATCCAGGCGCAGGCCATTCCCGTGGTCATAACGGGCAAAGACGTCATGGGTGCTGCCCAGACCGGCACCGGCAAGACGGCGGCTTTCTCCTTGCCACTGCTGCATCGCCTGCTGAAGCACGAAAATAGCTCAACTTCGCCCGCCCGTCACCCCGTTCGCGCCCTGGTGCTGCTGCCAACCCGCGAGCTGGCGGACCAAGTGGCACAGCAGGTCAAGCTGTATGCCAAATACACCAACCTGCGCAGCGCCGTGGTGTTTGGCGGCATGGACATGAAGCCCCAGACACTGGAATTGAAGCGCGGCGTTGAAATCCTGGTGGCGACACCCGGACGCCTGTTGGACCATATCGAAGCCAAAAATGCAGTGTTGAACCAGGTCGAATATGTGGTGCTGGACGAGGCCGACCGCATGCTGGACATTGGCTTCTTGCCGGACTTGCAACGCATCCTGTCGTATCTGCCCAAGCAGCGCACCACGTTGTTGTTCTCAGCGACGTTCTCACCCGAAATCAAGCGCCTGGCTGGCAGTTATTTGCAAAACCCGGTCACCATCGAAGTGGCGCGTCCCAATGCCACGGCGTCTACCGTTGAGCAGCGTTTCTACAGCGTTCCAGAAGACGAAAAACGCCGTGCCCTGCACCAGATATTGAAGACCCGTGGCATGAAGCAGGCCTTTGTATTTGTGAACAGCAAACTGGGTTGCGCCCGTTTGGCCCGTTCGCTGGAGCACGAAGGTCTCAAGACCACCGCATTGCACGGCGACAAAAGCCAAGATGAGCGCCTGAAGGCCTTGGATGCCTTCAAAAAAGGTGAAGTCGATTTGCTGGTCTGTACCGATGTGGCGGCCCGTGGTCTGGACATCAAGGATGTGCCGGCCGTGTTCAACTTCGACATTCCGTTCAACGCCGAAGACTACATCCACCGCATTGGCCGCACCGGTCGCGCAGGGGCTGCCGGTTTGGCGGTGAGTTTTGTTGGCGGCAACAACGATGCGCGCCTGGTGGGCGACATCGAGAAGCTGATCAAGACCAAGATCGAGCTGGAAGCCGTTGAATACGACGAAGACGCCCCCGACATTCGCAAGCAGGGCCGCATCAACGACGGACGGCGCATGTATGCCCAAGAGGGCGAAAACGCCGGTGGCGGTGACAACGGTCGCAGTGGCGGGCGCGGTCAACAGCGCACCTCGCGCGACGACGGCTTTGCGTCGCGCACGCCACGCGCACCCCGTGGCGACTATGCCCGTCCCACACATGCGGCGCGCGACCCCTTCTTTGACAAACCGTATGAGTCTTCCGCCGTCAGCGAAACCGCCACGCCGTCGTGGGAAGCTGCAGCTCGCCCGCAAGCCCGTAGCATTTCGGCCAATATCAAGTCCAAGGTCAAGGTCGCCGCGCTGTTCAAGTCCGCTTGAGCGCAGACCGCTGAGCGCCGGCGTTGGTGGTCGGTCCTGGCACGCGTATTGAGGCGTATCGCTAATCTGGTTGTTGCGACATTGCGCACGGCACCTGGATCAGCTCTTGCGCTGTGTCCTGCAGGTTGAAGCGCAGCGCACTCAGTTTGCCACCCCAAACGCATCCCGTGTCCAGCGACAGCACATCGGGTCGGCCCAACCAACCCAGGGTGGACCAGTGCCCAAAGGCTACGCTGATCAGCGCCGTTTTGCGGCCGGGTACGTCAAACCACGGTACGTAGCCATGGGGCGCTCCATCGGCGCCTTCCTTGCTGTCAAACTCCATCTCGCCCTCTGCCGTGCAAAAACGCAGCCGCGTGAGTGCGTTAACGATCACGCGCAGACGGTCCGTTCCCGTTAGTGTTTCGCTCCACCGGTTGGGCAAATTTCCGTACATGGCTGTGAAAAACTCGGCCGAATGTGGACCTTCTAAAATGGCCTCCACTTCTTGCGCCAATGCTATCGTTTGGTTTGCGGTCCACGTCGGCAGCACACCGGCATGCACCATCAACAGGGGTGTGTCGCCCCTATGAAGCAGCATGGCCATCTTCTGGTGGCGCAGCCAATGGAGCATGGCGGACCGGTCCGGTGCGTCCAGCACGCAGGCCAACGTGTCTTTGCGGTTGGGGTGGCGCACGCCCTGTGCTACGGCCAGCAGATGCAAGTCGTGGTTGCCCAGCAGGCAGTGGGCCGCGTCGCCATAGCCCATCAGGCGCCGCAGGACAGCGGCCGAGTCCGGTCCGCGGTTGACGAGGTCGCCCAATACATACAGCGCGTCGCGGCTGGGGGAGAAATCTACAGCGTGGAGTAGTTCCTGCAGAGCCGCATCGCAGCCCTGCACATCGCCAATCAGGTAAAGTGCCATGGTTTTCATTCTCGCTTGGGTTTCATGGAATTTATTCTGATCGTGCTGCTCACGCTGCTCAATGGCGCTTTTGCCATGTCTGAGTTGGCGCTGACGGCCAGCCGCAAGGTGCGCCTGCAGGCTATGGCGGACGAGGGCGACAAGGGCGCCCAGGCGGCACAGGCTCTGCTGGCTAATCCGACGCAATTTTTGTCCGCCGTGCAGGTGGGGGTCACCTCCATTGGCATGCTCAACGGCATCGTGGGCGAGGCGGCTTTTAGCGACGGAGTGTCGCGTTGGCTGTCGGCCATGCTGCCCATATCCCACCGCGCGGCCGAAATATCGGCCACTGCGCTGGTGGTCACGATGATCACCTTTGTGACGATTCTGTTTGGTGAGTTGGTGCCCAAGCGCATAGGCCAGTTGTATCCGGAGCCCGTGGCCCGCGTGCTGGCGCGCCCCATGACCTGGTTTGCAACCGGTGCCAAGCCCTTTGTGCGCCTGCTGTCGGTCTGCACCCACGGCATGCTGCGACTGCTGCGCATTGACACGACCGACACCCGCGGGGTGACCGAAGAAGAAATTACGGCCAGCCTGGAAGAGGGTGTGGACGCGGGCATCATCGAGCAACATGAGCACCAAATGGTGCGCAATGTGTTCGATCTGGACGACCGCACGTTGGCGTCGATGATGTTGCCCCGCGCTGATATCGAATGGATGGAAGCCTCGGCCACAGTCGCCCAGTGCCTGGCGCAGGCCAGCAGTAGCGGCAGCAAGGGCACGCATTCCTGGTACCCCGTGTGCCGAGGTTCGTTGGACCAGGTCGTCGGTCTGGTCAGCGTGGCGCGCTTGCTGCAGGCCGGGGCCCCACACGAGGGGACTATAGAGGCTATAGCCGAAGCCGCCGCGTTTGTGCCCGAAACCTTGAGCGGCATGGAGCTAATTGAGCAATTCCGCGCCAAATCCGGGCGCATGGTTTTTGTGGTGGACGAATACGGTGTAGTGCAGGGCTTGCTGACGCCGCACGACCTGCTGGAGGCCATTACAGGCGAGCTCAAGCCGGACGGACAGACGCAAGCGTGGGCCACCCACCTGGCCGATGGCTCATGGGCGTTGGACGGTTCCATGCCCGTAGGCGAGCTCAAGGCCCGCCTTGGCATCGACGAGTTGCCACAAGAAGACCGGGGGCGGTACAACACGTTGGCCGGTTTGCTGATGGCTGTCTCGGGCGAATTGCCGAACGTGGGCGAACGCATTGAATGTGCGTTCTGGCAGTTTGAAGTGACCGCTCTGGAAGGCAAGCGCATAGACAAAGTTTTGGCGCGCGGGGTGCCCGTAGTGTCGTGATGGCGCTGACGGCGCTGATGGCCCTGATGGCCCTGATGGGCCTGATGGGCCTACATGCGGCCTGTCAATCGGTAGACCAGCGAGCCCTGCATCTCATGCAACACCAGTTGCCAACTGCGCTGACCTGACACCAAGGAATATTCGGTCCACGGAGTCGCAAGGCCAGTACGAAAGTCCACGGGGTAGGCGGTGACATTCCAGCCTGCCTTGGCGAACGTCGCCATGGCGCGCGGCATGTGCCAGGCGGATGTGACCAGCAACCAGCGCTGCGAGATGTCAATGCCTGGCAGTTGGGCCGACAGGATTGCATTTTCATAGGTCGTACGCGAGGCACTTTCGTAAACCACGCTGCTGCCCGGCACACCCACGCTGTCAAAGAAAAGCTTTGCGCGCTGAGCCTCGCTCACTGCACCCGGCGCGAGGTTCGTGCCGCCGCCGGTGTACACCATGCGAAGTTGGGGATTGGCCCGCAGCATGGCAACCGGCGCCGTCAAACGTTCCGCAGCGTCGTTGAGCAGGGGCTGCAGATGGGCATTGGCAACATAAGAGGCCTCGGTCGACCCACCCAGCACGACCATGCCCGCGTAGCCCCTGAGATCGGCTCTTGGCGGCATCTCAACGTACTGGCCTTCCAGATGCCGTATCAAATAGTCGGGCAATGGCTGCCACCCCAGCATCAGCAGGCATGCCAGCGCGGCTACCAAAAGGTAGCGCGCCAGTGCGGGCCTATGTCGCGCCCAAAGGCTCACCAGCAACAGGGCGATGACCCAGCTCAGGGGCTGGGTAAACAGGGCGAAAATTTTGGAGGCGATATACACGGTAAGCGGGCTCGGTGTAAGGACGGTCAAGGCCGCGATCGTAGGTCTGAATATCTATAAAAGGGTTAACCCTTAGTGGATCACCACACTTGTGACGGTTGGGCATCCGATTGAAACTTGAGTCCACATCACCACTCACGGATTACACACCATGAAATTTCGCGCCGTCGCATTGGCTCTGGCCGTCGGGACAACGTCCTTCTTCGCCTACGCCCAGCAGCCCATCGTCATCAAGTTCAGCCACGTGGTGGCCAACGAGACGCCAAAGGGCCATGCTGCTGAATACTTCAAGAAAAAGGCAGAAGAACTGACCAAGGGGCGGGTGAAGATTGAGGTGTACGCCAACAGTACGCTGTACAAAGACAAAGAGGAAATGGAAGCGCTGCAGATCGGAGCGGTGCAAATGCTGGCACCGTCACTGGCGAAGTTTGGCCCACTGGGCGTCAAGGAATTCGAACTCTTCGATCTGCCGTTCATCTTCGACAACTACGACGCCCTGCACAAGGTGACACAGGGCCCAATGGGACGCATGATGCTGGACAAGCTCGATGCCAAAGGCGTCAAAGGACTGGCGTATTGGGACAATGGTTTCAAGTCGTTCTCAGCTAACAAGCCCATGCAAACGCCAGCTGACTTCAAAGGCTTGAAGATGCGCATCCAGTCGTCCAAAGTGCTTGAAGCGCAAATGCGCGCCTTGGGTAGTTTGCCGCAGGTGCTGGCCTTCTCCGAGGTCTACCAGGCGTTGCAGACCGGCGTGGTTGACGGTACCGAAAACCCTATCTCCAACCTCTACACGCAGAAGATGCACGAGGTGCAAAAGAACCTCACACTCACTGAGCACGGTTACCTGGGTTATGCCGTCATCACCAATAAAAAGTTCTGGGACGGCCTGCCCGCAGATATCCGCAAGCAGCTTGAAGACGCGATGGAGCAAGCGACACGCTACGCAAACCAGATTGCCAAGCAGGAAAACGAACAAGCCTTGGAAGCTGTGAAGAAGTCTGGCAAGACCGTGGTGTACACCCCTACCGCAGCAGAACGCACAGCGTTCAAGAAGGCCACCATCAAGGTTCACACCGAGATGGAATCGCGCATTGGCAAAGACTTGATCAAGAGCGTTTACAAAGAGACCGGCTTCGATCCTGCCAAGCTGTAATTCAAAAGGAAGACCCGGTCTTATCACCGGGTTTTTTTTCACCCAATGGACCCAAACCATGAAAATTCTTGACCACATTGAGGAATGGATCATCACCTTCCTCATGGGTGCGGCGACCCTGGTTATCTTCGCCTCTGTGATACACCGCTATGCCACGGGGTTTGCCATACCTGGCGTGCAAGATTGGTTGCTCACCATCAATATGGGCTGGGCACAAGAGCTGTGCATCATCATGTTCGTGTGGATGGCCAAGTTTGGCGCCGCCTACGGGGTGCGCACGGGTATCCACGTGGGGGTTGACGTTTTGATCAACCGCATGTCGGACAGCCGTCGCAAGAAGTTTGTCGTTTTCGGCTTGTGTGCAGGCGCGTTGTTCACCGGCATTGTGGGCACCCTGGGCTTGCGCTTTGTGTGGGAAAACGGCATGCACCATGCTCTTTTCACTGCTTTTGGCATGGGTGTTGGTGATGTGCCAGAAGGTCCGACCACCCCGGATCTCGAATGGCCCACCTGGATTGTTTACTCTGTCATTCCCATGGGTTCGTATTTGATGTGCTTCCGCTTTTTGCAAGTCACAGTTCACTTTTTGCGCACCGGCGAGCTTCCGCACCATGACCACGGGCATGTCGATGGCCTTGACGAAGTCGTAGCGATGGAGACCGACAACCTGCATCCCCGAGGAGTCGGCAAAGACGGTGCACACAGTACCAATAATGGAGTCAAAAAATGAGTGCGCTGATCATTCTGGCTTTGCTGGTGGTGCTGATGCTCACCGGCATGCCCATATCAATATCACTGGGCTTGACGGTCCTCTCGTTCCTCTTCTTTTTGACTGAAGTGCCGATTGAATCGGTTGCGCTCAAGTTGTTTACCGGGATCGAGAAGTTCGAAATCATGGCGATTCCGTTCTTCATCCTGGCGGGCAACTTCTTGACCCATGGCGGTGTGGCCAAACGCATGATTGCGTTCGCCACATCGATGGTCGGCCATTGGCACGGTGGGCTGGGCTTGGGTGGCGTGTTGGCCTGCGCGCTGTTCGCCGCGGTATCCGGCTCCAGCCCGGCGACCGTGGTGGCCATTGGGTCTATCCTGATGCCGGCGATGGTGAAGGCAGGATTCCCAAAAGGATTTGGCGCGGGCGTTATCACCACATCGGGTGCGCTGGGCATTTTGATTCCACCCTCCATCGTGATGGTGATGTATTCGGTGTCGACCAACACCTCGGTTGGCGCCTTGTTCATGGCCGGTGTGGTACCTGGCTTGCTGCTGGCCTTCTTTCTGGGGCTGACCACTTGGTACCGCGCCAAAAAGAACAATTACCCTTGCCAACCCAAGGCGACCTGGGGTGAGCGTTGGGTGGCATTCCGCAAGGCGATCTGGGGCTTGTTGCTGATCGTCGTGGTGATGGGTGGTATTTATTCCGGCATCTTCACCCCGACCGAAGCGGCGGCCATGAGCGCGGTGTATGCATTCATCGTTGCGGTATTTGTGTACAAAGACATGGGCTTGAAGGATGTGCCCCGCGTGTTGCTCTCCAGCGCCAACATGAGCGCCATGCTGCTGTACATCATTACCAACGCGGTGCTGTTCTCATTCTTGTTGACCCATGAGAATATTCCACAGCAGATGGCCGACCAGATGATTGGTACCGGCATTGGTGTCATCGGCTTCCTGTTGATCTCCAATGTGTTGCTGCTGATTGCGGGCAACTTTATGGAGCCCTCCAGCATTGTGCTGATTCTGGCCCCCATCTTGTTCCCGATTGCGATGAAGCTGGGCATTGATCCGGTGCACTTTGGCATCATCATGGTGGTCAACATGGAGGTGGGTATGTGCCACCCGCCCGTAGGCTTGAACCTGTATGTTGCCTCGGGCATTACCAAGATGGGCATTACCGAGTTGACGGTGGCGGTGTGGCCCTGGTTGGCTACCATGCTGGGCTTTCTGGTCATGGTGACGTATTGGCCGACCATGTCCCTGTGGTTGCCCAGGCTCATGGGTATGGTGACCTGACGCCGAGTTGCCGCTTCACGCAAACCCTGCTACCGTTTGGTCAGCAGGGTTTTTTTCATCCCGCAAAAATGTCAGAGAGTACGGTCCATGCCAGAAACACCACAGCGTCTGATCGCCTTTTGCAGAGAGAGCCACCGCGTATGTCCCATGCCCAAAAGCTGGAACACGCTGTTCGAAATGCTGCCAAACCGTAAACGCACGGCTTTGGGTTGGGAGCCACCGCTGCCGCTGAACCTGGAGGCTTGGGACACCACACCCGCAGCGCTCAAAACCCTGCGTCTGGCAGAGCATATTGAGTGGGCAGCAGAGCACGACGCGCTTGCTGCAGTAGCTGCTTTCCTGCGGGCGCTGCCAGAAAATGAGTGGTTACACACTACCGGCTGACGGCGTGGTGTCGTGCGCTATTTTTGCTGGGTCTTCACTTGTAGATTGCGTGTTTTGGCATAAGTAGGAGCACGCCGCTGCAAGCTGGCCTGCTCATACGCATAGGCCATGGCAATCAACGGACCCTCTGCCCACGCTCCGGCCACAAATGACAGGCCGCAGGGTAAGCCGTGTACAAAGCCACAGGGCACGGTGATATGCGGGTAGCCCGCAACCGCTGCCGGGGTGGTGAAGCTGCCACCCGACGCATCGCCATTGATGAAATCCGTCAGCCAGGCCGGTCCGCAGGTGGGTGCCACCAGCGCATCGAGCCGGTGTTCTTTCATGACCTGGTCTATGCCTTCTTCACGTGAATATCGGTGATTGTTGGCCAGCGCGTCGATGTACTCTTTGCTGTCGAGCCCGCCCTTGGTCTGGGCGTTCACAAAATGCTCTTGGCCAAAGTAAGGCATTTCCTGTGCGCGGTGCTGGTCGTTGAACGCGATCACATCGGCAAGTGATTTGAGTTTGGCATTGGGTCCATAGTCGTCCAGGTAGGCGGCCATGTCGGCCTTCAACTCGTACAACAGCACGGTCAATTCGGTATCCGCGTATTTTGCGACGTTGGGCACTTCGGCCACCTCTACCAGTGTCGCGCCTTGGGCCTTCAATACCGCCAGTTGCGATTCAACCAGGGCGGCTACCGGTTCGCCAGCGCTGGTCAACTGTGATCGGACCACGCCGATGCGCTTGCCCTGCAAGCCATTGGGTTTTAGAAACTGCGAGTAGTCTGCCTTCTTCTGGTCGGCCAATGCCGTAGCCGGATCGCGTACGTCGCTTCCAGCCATGGCGGTCAGCAGCGCGGCCGCATCGGCTACCGTGCGGGTCATGGGGCCTGCTGTGTCCTGCGAATGTGCGATAGGGACCACGCCGGCGCGGCTGACCAGTCCGACAGTCGGCTTGATGCCCACGAGGCCGGCCACCGAAGCGGGTGACGTAATGGAGCCATCCGTTTCCGTGCCCACGGCAATAGCTGCCAAACTAGCCGCCATGCTGGCACCCGAACCCGAGCTGGAGCCGCTGGTATTGCGGTCCAGTGCATAAGGGTTTAGCGAGAGTCCACCCCGCGCGCTCCACCCGCTGGTCGAGCGTGTGGAGCGCATATTGGCCCATTCAGACAGATTGGTTTTGCCCAGAATAATCGCACCCGCGTCACGCAAACGCACCGCCAGTGCGGCATCGCGTGGCGGTTTGACGCCCACCAATGCCAGCGACCCCGCCGTCGTCTGCATCTTGTCTGCCGTTGCAATATTGTCTTTCAGCAAGACCGGTATACCGTGCAGTGGCCCGCGGGGGCCTTTGGCCTTGCGCTCGGTGTCCAGTGCGGCGGCAATGGCCAATGCGTCGGGGTTGAGTTCAATCACCGAGTTGAGTCTGGGTCCGCCTTTGTCAACGGAGGCAATGCGGGCCAGGTACAGGCGCACCAATTGCTGCGCAGTGGTCTTGCCCGATGCCATGGCAGCTTGCAATTCAACGACGGTCTTTTCGGTCACGTCAAATGTGCCGTCAGTTGTTGTTGTCACTTGGGCAGTCATGGCGGAGCCTCCAGTCAGTAGCATCAGTTCTACAAAGTCACGTCGTTGCATGGATTGCCTCTCAGCGTGTCGGTCGGTTGAATACAGTGTGTGGGGATTGTGCCCCGGCTGCCGTTATGTGCAATGCGCACTGGGAGTGTCAGAATTGCTGTACCGGATGATCTTGCGCAGTCTGGCCTGGGCACTCTCTATGGTGTTGGTGGGTTAGATCACTCGCAAGCGACGGTCCGTCTGACAAGCGTCGCGCGGCGATGCGTCTTGGGCTATCCCTGCGCCACCGGCCGCGCCGGGTCACTGCACCACTCGCTCCAACTGCCAGCAAACAGCGCGGTGCGGCCCAAGCCTGCAATTTCCATGGCGATGATGTTGGGTACGGCGCTGACGCCGCTGCCGCAGTG
>JBBQBG010000028.1:0-26615 GCA_038317285.1 Burkholderiales bacterium
GGCTGGCGCAGCAAGGATCTGGCTTGCGGCGTGTTAATAAAGTACGTCGGCATTGCGGGAAAGGTGGCGCCGAAGTCAGCCGCTGCATTCGGCATGAAGGGCGGCCCGGATACCAATGGAAAGCCTCCCTGAAGCCAACAGGCAAAACCGCCATCCAACAAGCGTACGTCGCGTACCCCTGCATACAACATCAGATGGGCGGCCCGCGCTGCCATCACGGCGCTGCGGCTATATAGCACTACCGTCGTGTCATGTCGGATACCGTGGAGCAGCAAGAGTTGCAGCAGTGCTCCATCAGGCACCTTGTTCCAGAATGGCGCTTGCTCCAGCTCCATCGTATCGAGGTAGCCCGCACACGGAATGTGACTGGATAGGAATGCGTCGTGACCGTCGCAGCCAACCTCTAGCAGTCGCCATTCACCTGCGGGTGCGGCCGCAGTTGGAGCCTTCGCCAACCATGCTGCCAGCCACGCTGCATTAACCAGTTGCTGCCAGCGTTTCAGGTCGTCACGAAACCCCATCGGCACGCTTTCGTGGTGTAAAGAGGTGTGCACGGACAGAGGATTAATTGCCCGCCTGGTCGCAGACTCCATTGCCGTAGAACACCCTTGAATGCCTGTTTATGGTCATTTTTCTTCACTCAACAGTGACGCTCTTGGCCAGGTTACGTGGCTTGTCCACATCCGTACCACGCGCACAGGCAGCGTGGTAAGCCAGCAGTTGCAGCGGCACGACGTGCAGTAGCGGCGACAGCTCGCCATAGTGCTCCGGCATGCGGATCACATGCATGCCCTCGCCGCTTTCGATGCGCGTGTCTGCGTCGGCCAGCACGTAGAGCACACCACCGCGGGCGCGCACCTCGTGCAGGTTGCTTTTCAGTTTTTCCAGCAGCGCATCGTTAGGGGCGACCGTGACTACCGGCATGTCGCTGGTCACCAGCGCAAGGGGACCGTGTTTCAATTCGCCAGCCGGGTAAGCCTCGGCGTGGATGTAGGTGATTTCCTTGAGCTTCAACGCGCCTTCCATCGCAATAGGGTAGTGCAGACCACGCCCTAGGAACAAGGCGTTCTCTTTCTTGGCGAAGTCTTCAGACCAACTGATGATTTGCGGCTCCAGCGCCAGCACAGCTTGCAGGGCGGCGGGTAAATGGCGCATGGCCTTGAGGTGCCGTTGCTCTTCGCTCTCGGGTAAGCGGCCCTTGGCCTGCGCCAAGGCCAGTGTCAGCAAGAATAGACCGGCCAGTTGTGTCGTGAAAGCCTTGGTGGAAGCCACACCGATCTCCACACCGGCGCGCGTCACATACGCCAGGCTACATTCACGCACCATGGCGCTGGTGGCCACATTGCAAATGGTCAGCGTGTGGTGCATGCCCAGGCTTTGGGCGTGGCGCAGCGCGGCCAGGGTGTCGGCCGTTTCGCCCGACTGGGTGATGGTGACCACCAGCGTCTTGGGGTTGGGCACAGACTCGCGGTAGCGGTATTCGCTGGCCACTTCCACCTGGGTTGGCACCTTGGCGATGCTCTCCAGCCAATACTTGGCGGTGCAGCCGCTGTAGTAACTGGTGCCGCAGGCCAGGATCAGAACCGAGTCGATCTCGGCAAACACGCGCGCCGCATTGGCGCCAGGCTTGTGGTTCATCTGCAGGTCAAACAACTCAGGGACTATGCCCTCCACACCCTCCAGGGTGTCGGCAATGGCGCGGGGTTGTTCAAAGATTTCCTTCTGCATGTAGTGGCGATACGGGCCCAACTCAGCGGCGCCGCTGTGCGCCAGCACGGTCTTAACCGGACGCTGCGCAGGCGCGACAGGCTTGCGGGCCTTGTCGATCAGCCAGTATTTGCCCAGTTGCACGTCGACCATATCGCCCTCGTCCAGGTAGACGATCTGGTCGGTCACCCCGGCTAAGGCCATGGCATCGCTGGCCAAGAAAAGTTCTTGCCCGTCTTTGCCTATGCCCAATATCAGCGGCGACCCAGCCCGTGCGCCGATCAGGCGGTGGGGTTCGTCTTTGCAGAACACGGCGATGGCGAAAGCGCCATTCAACTGGCTGACGGCCGCTTGCACGGCTTCAAACAGGTCACCGTTGTAGAGGCTGTCCACCAGGTGGGCGATCACTTCGGTATCGGTCTGGCTGACAAACACATAGCCCTTGGCCTTGAGCGCGGCACGCAACTCGTCGTGGTTTTCGATGATGCCGTTGTGCACCAGCGCAACGCGCCCGTGGCGTTGGTGTGCGTCGGCACCCGGGCCATGGCTGAAGTGGGGATGTGCATTGCTGACCGACGGAGCACCGTGCGTGGCCCAACGCGTGTGGGCAATGCCCAGACTGCCGGTCAGGCCTGCATGCGCGGCCGAGGGTGTAACTTGGGCAATGAGCTCGGCGACGCGGGATGTGCTGCGCGCGCGGCGTAAACCGGCGGCATGTGCGCCGTCCGCGTCTTGCGCGTAGACCGCCACACCGCAGGAGTCATAACCCCGGTACTCCAAACGTTCCAGCCCCTGCACCAAGACCGGAACGATATTGCGGGTTGATACCGCGCCGACGATGCCACACATACGCACACTCCCTGTAAAAATCGAAGATGGGGAATGGTAGAGTCGATGTAGTGAAATTTATTAATTAAATTGTTTTAAATATGATTAATAATTTCATAAAATGCAACGCACGGAATTTAATTTCAAAAACCTTACAAATATGAATTCAATAGTACTAGACGACGTGGATGTGCAATTACTCGCCATCCTACAAATGGACGCCAGCCTCAGCAACCAGACGCTTGCAGCGCGCGTCCACACCTCTCCGCCCACCTGCTTGCGCCGCGTCAAGCGCCTGCACGAAGCGGGCCTGATTGAGCGCCAAATCGCCATACTCAACCCCGAGAAACTCTCCGTAACCATTGGCTTTGGCCTGACAGCCATCGTCGAGATCACACTGGATAGGCAAGATATAAAAGCCCTGGAGCAGTTTGAATCGCGTGTAGCTGATGACCCTGCCGTGCAGCAGTGCTACCGCGTCTCCCCTGGGCCGGACTTTGTCTTGGTGGTGCACGCCGCCAACATGCCAGCCTACCAGGCCATGACGCAGCGCCTGTTTACCAGCGACGCCAATGTGCGCAATACCAAGGCGTTCTTCAGCGTCAAACGGAGCAAGTTTGGGGCGGCATTACCGCTGGTGTGAGGCGCAACTGCACGCAGCAACCCGCATCCACCCCGCCCACTATATCAATCGAACCGCCGAGCCGCTCCAATGCCTTGCGTGCCAGCACCAGGCCCATACCCACGCCCGCAAACTGGTTGGCGCTGTGCAAGCGGCCAAACACGTGGAACAACTGGCCCTGCAACGCCGGGTTGTAGCCCACGCCGTTGTCTGTCACCTGCAGCGTGATGAGGCCGCTGCCCGGTTCAGATAGTTGCTTGACCTCAATCACCGACTGGTCGCGCGGTGCGGTGAATTTGACCGCGTTTGCCATAACCTGGGTCAAAGCTTGCCGAAGCAACGTCGCATCTGCCAGCACTTGGGGCAAGTCCGCAGCAATGTGCCACACGATGCTGCGGTGGGGGTGCAGCTTGGACAACTCGTTGCAGACAGCCTGCACCAACTCCTGCAAAGAAACGGTCGCCATTTCCACCCGCACAATGCCAACACGCGACAGCGCCAGCATACTGTCCAGCATCACGCCCATGTGGCGGGCCGAGTCGGTGATAGTCGTCAAAAACTCCTGCACTTCTGCGTCCAGTTGCGGGCCCGCATCTTCCTGCACCAGCTTCGCGTAAGACACGATGTGGCGCAGCGGTGTGCGCAGATCGTGCGACACAGCGTAGGTGAAATTCTGCATCTCCGCGCGCACGGCGGCCACTTCGGCCTCTAGTGCGGCGACCCGGGCGTGGGTGTTGTCGGGGGATGGTTCTGCCATGGTGCTCACGACCTGTGCGTCTCAGACTTTAGGCACGTTGGGTGCCTTTGTGGGGCGCGACCAGTTGGTAATGCTGACTTGCTTGCCACGCGCCACGCTGAGCGCACCTGTTGGCGTATCCTTGGTCAACGTAGAGCCGCCGCCCACCGTGCCGCCCGCGCCCAGGGTGATCGGCGCCACCAGCACACAGTTGCTGCCCACATGTACATCGGCTTCTATCGTGGTGCGGTGCTTGTTGGCTCCATCGTAGTTGGCGGTGATGCTGCCCGCGCCAAAGTTGACCCGCTCACCAACCGTGGCATCGCCTAGGTAGGCCAAATGGTTGGCCTTGGCGCCCTTTGCCAACGTCGAGTTCTTTACTTCAACAAAATTGCCGATGTGCACCTCAGGCCCCAACCGGGCACCCGGCCGCAAGCGGGCAAATGGCCCAATGAGTGAGCCAGCGCCTACCGTCACGCCGAGCGTCTCACCATCGATATGGGTGAAAGGGTGGATAACAGCGCCCGCTTCAATGATCGCATTCGCTATGACACAGTTCGCGCCGATGGACACGCCCTCGCCCAGGTTGACTTGCCCCTCAAAAACACAGTTCACATCGATGCTGACGTCTTGCGCACACCGCAGCACACCGCGCACATCGAAGCGCGCAGGATCTGCCAGGCGCACACCCTCCTCCATCAAACGGTGGGCTTCCTGCAGTTGGTAAGCGCGTTCCAGTTGGGCCAGTTGCACCGGGCTGTTGACACCGGCCACCTGCATCGCATCGTCAATCTTGTACGCCACCACGTGCACGCCATCGGCCACTGCAAACTTCACAATATCGGTCAGGTAGTACTCGCCTTGGGCGTTGTGGTTATCGAGCCGGGCAAGCCAACGCTTGAGTTGGGTGGCGGGCACGGCCATGATGCCGCTGTAGATTTCGGTCATGGCGCGTTGCGCGGGTGTGGCATCTTTCTGCTCGACGATGGCCTGCACAGCGCCATTGCTTGAGCGCACGATGCGGCCGTAGCCGCTGGGATCAGCCATCTCCAGTGTCAACAGCGCTAATTGGTCGCCGCCACTGGCCGCCAGCAATTGCCGCAAAGTGGCGGGTGCGGTCAGCGGCACATCGCCCGACAGCACCAGCACCACGCCATCGTCGGCCAGCGCGGGCACCGCCTGCTGCACGGCGTGGCCGGTGCCCAGCTGCGGCTCCTGGCGCACAAAGCTTATGTCCAATGGGGCTGTAGCCCTCGTATTCATTGCACATGCCGCTTCAACTTCTATAGCACCGTGACCGGTGATGACCACCGCGCGGCGGGCCTGCAAGGCCTGCGCGGTGTCCAGCACATGGCGCAACAGCGGACGTCCGGCCAGTGGGTGCAATACCTTAGGCAGGCGACTCTTCATGCGCGTGCCCTTTCCCGCCGCCATAATGACCACGTCAATGGCCTCATGCTTCAACACTGTGTTTTGAACCTGTAATTCGGAAGTCACCTGCATGTCCCTTTCAATGCCCTCTATTGCGCGTTTTGTCGTTCGGTCAGCGCCCATTATCGGTGTGCTGCTGGCTGCGCTCAGCGTGGTCGGGTGCAGCGCAGTGCGCGTGGGCTACAACTCCGCACCCATGTTGGCATATTGGTGGCTGGACGGTTATTTTGACTTCGATGATCAACAAAGTCTGCGCATCAAGGCCGACCTGCAAGCCGTGCAGGATTGGCACCGAAAAGAAGAGCTGCCGCTGGTGATGCAAACCCTCAAAGATTTGCAGCTCATGGCACCCAAGCCCGTGACACAAACCCAAGTTTGCCAGATGGTGGCGGGCCTGCAGGCGCGCGTACAGGCGCCGCTGGACCGGGCGGCGCCGTCCATCGCCGCCATTGCGCCGACGCTGCAGGTGGCACAAATAGAGCACATCGCGAATGAGTTTGCCAAACGCGAGAAGAAATGGCGCGCTGAATGGCTAGACGGCACGCCAACCGAACGCACCGAGCGCCGGGTCAAACAGATTGTGGAGCGCGCTGAGTCGTTTTACGGCACGCTGGAATCTGCTCAAATTGCCCTTATCAAGACGCACATCGAAGCTTCCTCCTTTGACGGCACCCGACAGCACAAGGAAATGCTGCGCCGCCAGCAGGATTCGATCCAGGTGCTGAACACCCTGCGCACGACGCGCGTTACGCCAGCGCAGGCCACGGCCGAGATTCGCGGCTTGCTCGAGCGTTCGCTCAAGGCGCCAGACCCGGCCTTTCGCCATTACATAGAGCAGATCACCAACGAGAGTTGCGCCACGATGGTTGAACTGCACAACAGCAGCACGAGCGCCCAGCGCGTTCGCTTGGTGCAGACCTTGCGCGACTACGAGGGTGAAGCCCGGTCGCTGTTGAACCAAGTGCCGCAAGGCCCCGCGTCAGCGGCAGCTGCTGCACCGCTGGCCCGATAACTAGATAGACACTCAAACAACCACCACCATGGCCACCACCCCTTCCGACTTCGCCCAATATTGCTGCGAACTGCTGTCCAGCGCTGGACCTTGCAATGCCAAACGCATGTTCGGCGGCTGGGGCATCAGCACCGACGGCCTGACCATCGCCATCATTGCCGACCTGGGAGATGGCGAAAAGTTGTGGCTCAAAGCCAGTGAGGGCGATATCCCGCAATGGGAAGCGGCAGGCGGCAAGCGATTCACCTACGCATCCTCGAAAGACGGCGAAACGGTGTCGCGCGGCATGAACTATTACAGCGCCCCAGAAGAAGCCATGGACGCGCCACATGCCATGGCGCCCTGGGCGCGCCTGGCCCTGCAGGCTGCGGTGGCCGCAAAGGCGTCAAAGCCTGCCAAGCCACCCAAAGCGCCGCAGCCGGCCAAGACAGTGTCCAAGAAGGTTAAAAAATAGCAATTTATACGCACTATGGGTTTTCCAACTGAAGCCGCTTGATAAATTGGCCGCTAGCCCTCGCCGGGTAAGCATGATGTGCTATCAACTGTATAGCATCATCCAGACCCCAACGCAAAAATCTTATGGATATATGCCTGACTTCGTTTCGTCATATTGAGCCGATAAGGTCGCTTGGTTTCATTCTTGATCAGGAACCTTGAATATGTCGAAATCAAAATCGCTAAGCCCCTGGGGCAAGTTGTGTGGAGCGAGCGGGCTGGCCGTGCTGCTGGCCGCCTGTGGTGGCAGCACCGTGCCGCTGCCCTTTCTGACGCTGGATGGCAACGCGCCAATCGTGGTGGGACACCGTGGTGCGCCGGGCTACTTGCCCGAAGAAACGCTCGAGGCGTACACGCTGGCCATTGACCAAGGTGCGGACGTCATCGAACCCGATTTGGTGGCCACCAAGGACGGCGTGCTGATCGCCCGCCACGACCCCAATCTGGACTTCAGCACCAACGTTTCGACCAAGGCAGAATTTGCCAGCCGCAAGAAGACCACGACCGTCGATGGTGAAACACAGACCGGCTGGTTCGCCAGCGACTTCACATTGGCCGAAATCAAGACCCTGGGCGCCAACATGACGACGGACCCCACACGTCCCCAGCAATACAACGGCCTGTACAAAGTGGTCACCTTCCAGGAGATCATTGATCTGGCCATCACCAAGAGCAAGGAAAAAGGGCGCACCATTTCCGTATATCCAGAGACCAAAAACCCGACCTACCACCGCGAGCTGGGTCTGCCGCTGGAAGACGCGCTGATCGCCATCATCAACAAGACCGGCTGGAACAGCAAGACCGCCCCCATCTATGTTCAAAGCTTCGAGCCTAGCAGTCTGAAATACATGCGCAGCAAGGGTTTGAACACGCGCCTGATCCAGTTGATCGACGCCGACGACTACGACCTCAAGACCGGCAAGCTCACCTTTGCCGCACCCTACGACCGCCCGTATGACTGGTTCAAGTCTGGCGACAAACGCCTGTTCAGTGACATGGTCACCGTGGCCGGTCTGACCGAAATCAAAACCTATGCAGACGGCATTGGCCCCTGGAAGCCCTACATCGTCCCCGTGAAGTGGGAGCTGAACGCAGCGGGCGCTCCGGTCGACAAAAATGGCGACGGCAAGACCGACCTGAGCGATGCCCTCAGCCAGACCCCAACCAGCCTGATCTCCGACGCCCACAAGCTCGGCCTGTTGGTACACCCCTACACCTTCCGCAATGAGAAGAGGCGCCTGACGTTTGACATGGCCGGCGACCCGCTCAACGAGTACTTGCAGTTCTACCGCTTGGGTGTGGACGGATTGTTCTCGGACTTTGCCGATACCGCAGTGGCGGGGCGCGCCAAGTATCTGAAAGAGACCGGACGCTAGTCACCGGCCCAGGGTCTTCTGCGCCACTACCGCGAGTGGCTCACCTGCGCCCCTGAGGGGGCGTTCGTCGTTTTGGAGCGACCGGTCCGCGGCTGAGTGCCCAACAGATGCATTCAGTCTACCTTGGCTGTTGTCGGACATTGGCGCCTTGGGCGACAACCATACAGAAACTGGAATCATGCATTTAGGATACAACGGTCTGATCGGCGTGCTGCCGCTCTCGCCCTGAGTACGCCGATCTTTCGAATGATCCTTGATCTGCCCTAGGACCCGTGCCAAAGCGGTTAGCCTATGCCAACGATCTAAGCCAAAGGCATCAAACCGGACGTTTTGCAGGTATACATCGCTTGGTCGGCTACGTCCAGAACGTCGCGCAGGTTGTCGCCGTCTTTGGGGTACCAGGCATAGCCCACGCTGGTGCCTACGGCCACGGTTTCACCGGAGTCGAGCGTCAGGTTTTGCGACACTACCGCTGCCAGCTTGAGGCCCAAAGCTTCCAATTGGATGCGTTGGGTAATGGACTCCACGATCAGCACAAATTCGTCTCCCCCCAAGCGGGCCACAGTGTCGGACTCGCGCACAACTGACAACAGGCGCTGCGCCACGGTGACCAGCACTTTGTCTCCCGCCGCGTGGCCATACGTATCGTTGATCGCCTTGAACTTGTTGAGGTCCAGCATCAACACCGCAAACTGTTTACGTTTACGCCGAGCGTGGCGCATGGCCACTTCAAAGCGGTCCATCAGCAGGAGCCGGTTTGCCAGGCCGGTCAGGGGATC
Organism: Burkholderiales bacterium; assembly: GCA_038317285.1. Classification (GTDB taxonomy): domain Bacteria; phylum Pseudomonadota; class Gammaproteobacteria; order Burkholderiales; family Burkholderiaceae_C; genus Allorhodoferax. The sequence goes on from JBBQBG010000028.1 coordinate 8,987, forward strand.
TTGAAAAGCGCTCGTGCGCAAAGCGCGCTCCGCGTCCTTGAGTTTGGCCATGTATTTCTTGAGCCGCTGGTACTTGGTCGCCAGCTGCCGCAGCCGCAAAGCCAAAAACACGGCCAGCAACCCAAGAGTCAGGAGTAAGACGGCAAATGCGGCATAGGTAGAAAGGTGTGGCATGGTATGCAGCCATTCTGGGGTCAGCGCAGCGTTTTATCTGTGCATAAAACACTCTTTTACAAACCGCCCCTGCAAAGAAAGCATCCGCATGACCGCCTGCGCACTTCAGTCATCAGGAACGACGTTTGAGGGCAATCATGGACGCACAGGCGATTCGCGCAAGTAAATCAGTGTCAAGGTCCGAGTAGGCTGACCAGTTGGCGTTGGAGCTGAATGTCGGCTTACCTGACATTGTCTTCAAAGAACCGGGGATTGGATTGCGCTCGGCTGGCCTGCCCCCCAATCTGCATTAGTAAATGCTGTGCAGGCGTGCGCATTTTAAAAGTGCAAGTGTTTGCACCTATCGGCCTTGAAATTAACGAGCAGGACCAGGCGCTCCATTTGGACAAGATACAAGCGATACAAAGCTGTGCCGCCATGACACAGATGCGATACGAGAGGTCCGCATACTTCCGACACCGAGCAGATTGCCATGCGCGCACAGTCGCCACGACGCGAAGCCGGGTCAGATCAACCGTGTCCTTTTCTGGAGTCTTGTCCATGAACCGAAATATTTTTTCCCTCTCACTGCTGTCCGTACTAGCACTGCAAGCCCACGCGCAGAATCCTAATCCAGCAGCCGTTCCGACCCCCGTGTCGGCGGCCTGTCAGATGGATATATCCAAGTTTGAACAGGTCGTGGCGGTGGTTCGCCTCAGCCATGGCGACAAGATCGCCCAAGAACTCCGCGAGAAATTGCTTCCCAGCAAGGAGGCCGACGATGTGCTGAGTCAATCCGGCCAATGTGGCCTTGCGCGGCTGCTGCGCGCCAAGAAGCTAGTTTAAATTACACCGGCCAGACCACCCCATGGTTATTGAGAATGGCGTCCAGCGGCAGGTCATGCGGCTCGGGCTCAAAGTCTTCGACAAAGCCGACGCCAAAACCCAACCCCACCGTGTAGGGCTTGGGTTCTAGCGCTGCCATCATGCGGTCATAGAAGCCACCACCATAGCCCAAGCGGTAGCCGCCTGGCCCGTAGCCCACACAAGGGGCAAACAGAAGCGTTGGCACGATCACCTCGGTATCTTTGGGCTTGGGGATGCCATAGGCGTCTTCTTCCATCGGGCAACCCGGATACCAGGCGTGGAAGGTCATGGTCTTGTGCTCTTTGTTGACTACCGGCAAGCCGATGCGGCGCAGCTGGGGTTCTTCGACCAGTTCACCGTCTTCCTTCCAGCGGTGCAAAGCCGGCAACGGGTCAAACTCGCCCTTGATGGGCCAGTAGGCGCCGATGACGGTGTCGGGTCGCCCCACCAGCCAGATGCGCAGGACCTGTTGCAATAAATCGGCCTGCTGTAGCCTATCGGGTAGGTTCAGGCGTTGTTCAAGCAAGCTTTTGCGCAGGGCTTTCTTGGCCGCTGCTTTTGAATCATCTGAGTTGTCCATAATCTCCACATGCAGTTTTCAGCCATTCTGACATCGATAGCGCTTTTTGGCGCTATTGCAGTGTCCACTCCCGCCCCAGTATTCGCCCAGAACAAGGATTCATCGCGCGCCGACAACATTGTGCTGGAGATGGCCCAGTCCTACAAAGCACGGGACCGCAAACGCCTGATCGCGCTGCTGCCGCAAGTCCGCGGCCACGCGCTGGAGCCATGGGCCGCCTACTGGGACTTGTCAGCCCGGCTCGATGAAGCGGGCCCCACTGAGGTCCAAGAATTTTTCTCCCGCTACGCCGGCAGCTACCAGGAAGACCGGTTACGCGCAGAGTTGCTGCTGCAACAGGGCCGCAACCGCGATTGGGTTGCCTTCAACCGCGAGTACCCCTTGTACCGCATGAACGACGATAAGTCGGTGCGCTGCTACGCATTATTGTCAGAGCACATGGGCAGCGGCGTAGACAACACGGCACTGGTCAAAGAAAACTGGCTGAGCCTGAAGGATGCCGACGAAGGCTGCGCCGCAGCCGCCGAGCAACTGGTCAAGGACCAACCCGCATCGTCTACGGCGATGGCCTGGCAGCGCGCCCGTTTAGGGATGGAAAACGACCGCCTGCGCGTCGTCACTCAAGCTGTTGGCATTGCCAGCCCCAGCTCGGTATCGAAGATCAACGCCATTTACATCAATCCCGGCAAATACCTCAACGACAAGCTCACCGCCTTCCAGCCCAAGACCCGCGAATTGGTGTCACTGGCGTTGATACGCCAGGCCACGCTGGACCCAGCCGAAGCGGCCACCGAAATCGACAAGCTGCGCTGGAAGACGCAGCTCACTGACGAGGAACGCAGTTGGGTTTGGGGCGTTATCGGCAAGCGCGCAGCGCAGAAGCTTTCCAATGACGCGCCCGCTTACTTCGCCCGTGGCCAGGTGAGTGCCATGCACGAAGACCACCTGGCCTGGATGGTGCGGTCTGCCTTGCGAACAGGTCGCTGGGCGCAGGTGCTGCCAGCCATTGCTGCCATGCCTGAGCTGCAACGCAATGAGCCGGCCTGGGTCTACTGGCGCGCCCGCGCACTGCTGCAACAAAAAGGCACCGAGAATGCGCGCGGCCACGCGCTGCAATTGCTTGAAGGCATTGCCAATTCGCGCGGCTTTTATGAGCAACTGGCGCTGGAAGAATTGGGCCAGCGCATTAGCGCGCCAACCAAGCCGTTGCCGCTAACGGTGGAAGAAAGAGAAGCGGCCCGCCTGAATCCCGGCCTGAACCGCGCGCTGTATGCCATCAACATGGGCTTGCGGTCTGAAGGCGTGCGCGAGTGGAACTACAGCACCAACCTGCATATGCGCGGCGGTATGGACGATCGGGGCCTGCTGGCTGCCGCCGACATGGCCTGTCGCTATGAGGTGTGGGACCGTTGCATCAACACCAGCGAGCGCACCAAATCCGTTGTCGATGTAGAGCAGCGCTTTCCCATGCCCTTCAAGGCGGCCGTTGTGGCCCGATCCGCCCAGATTGGTTTGGACCCGGCTTATGTGTACGGCCTGATCCGCCAAGAAAGCCGTTTCATCATGGACGCCAAATCCGGGGTGGGCGCCTCGGGCCTGATGCAGGTGATGCCCGCCACCGCGAAATGGACCGCCAAGAAGATCGGCCTGACAACCTTCCAGCCACACCAAATCACCGACCGCGACACCAATATCGCGATTGGCACTGGTTATCTCAAGCTGGTACTTGACAGCTTTGACGGCTCTATGCCACTTGCCGCCGCTGCCTACAACGCGGGCCCCGGCCGGCCGCGCAGTTGGCGCGGGCAGGCGGGCGCCCCGCTGGTGGAAGCCGCCATCTGGGCTGAGAATGTGCCGTTCAGCGAAACACGGGATTACGTCAAGAAGGTGCTGTCCAACACCACCAACTACGCCGCGCTGATAACCGGCCAGCCCCAGTCGTTGAAAGCACGCTTGGGCTTGATAGGCCCCAAGGACGCCGCTACACCCGACATTGGGCTTGATCTGCCCTGAGCATCAAACGCCGGGGGATTACTCATCAATCCGCGGCCCATTGCCCCTTAGCATTGCGACCGGCCCGACAAATGAAACTTAAGATGATTCCATGCTGAAACTCTTTATTGGCAACAAAAATTATTCCTCTTGGTCCATGCGCCCTTGGGTTCTGCTAACCCAGGCTGACATTCCATTCGAAGAAGTCATGGTGCGCTTCGATTCCTTCGACGCCGATTCCAGCTTCAAGAAAACCCTTCAAGGCGCAACCCCCACCGGCAAAGTGCCTCTGCTGGTGGATGGCGACCTGACGGTCTGGGACACACTGGCCATTGCCGAGTACATCGCCGAGCAGTTCCCCGAAATGCAACTGTGGCCCACCGACAAGGCCGCCCGCGCCCGGGCACGCAGCATTTGCGCCGAGATGCACAGCGGCTTCACCGGCCTGCGAAACATCTGCCCCATGAACATCGAGGCCGATCTGGCGGATACCGGCTCGCTCATCTGGCGTGACAAGTCCATTGTGCGCGCCGAAGTACATCGCCTGGTGGAGATGTGGGGCGCCCTGCTACAAGAGCACGGCGGCCCGATGCTGTTTGGCCGCTTCACCATTGCCGACGCCTACTATGCCCCCGTGTGCATGCGCCTCAAGACCTATGCATTGCCGGTGCCCGCTGCCATTGCCGCCTATGTGGACCGCGTTTGCGCCCTGCCTGGGGTGCAGGCCTGGATCACGCAGGCGCTGGCCGAGAAGGATTTTCTGGATTTTGAAGAGCCGTATCGTGTACGGCCTTAGCCCCCACGCTCTGCCGCTTCGCGGTTCTCTATAAGCCATGAAAACCTACCTGGTCGGTGGTGCGGTGCGCGATGCGCTGATGGGTTTGCCCATGCAAGACCGCGACTGGGTGGTGGTGGGTGCGACGCCGCAGATGCTGCTGGACCAAGGCTACCTGCCGGTGGGGCGGGATTTTCCGGTGTTTTTGCACCCCCACACCAAGGAAGAGTACGCGCTGGCCCGCACCGAGCGCAACACGGCCCCCGGCTACCGCGGCTTTGCCGTCCATGCCGCGCCCAACGTGACGCTGGAAGAAGACCTGGCGCGACGCGACCTTACTATCAATTCGATAGCTGTAAACCTAGACTCCACGAGGGCTAGTGGTCAATTTTCTTCTGCCGAAGAGTCAGAAGCCGCAACATCGGTAGAAACCGGTGACTTGGTGGACCCCTACCGCGGCCGCCAGGACATTGCAGACAAGGTGCTGCGCCACGTGACGCCTGCCTTCCGCGAGGACCCGGTGCGCATTCTGCGCTTGGCCCGCTTTGCCGCCCGTTTCACCGACTTCACCGTCGCCCCAGAGACCCGGGCACTGCTTAGCGACATGGTGACCCATGGAGAAGCCGACCATCTGGTTGCCGAGCGCGTGTGGCAAGAAATTGCCCGTGGCCTGATGGAGGCCCAACCCTCACGCATGTTTGCCGTGCTGCGCGACTGCGGCGCGCTCCAGCGCCTTCTGCCCGATCTGGACCGGCTCTGGGACGTCCCAGCCGAAGGGCAGCAACCTCCCGGGGTGACCAACATCGGTGTGCAGGTGATGCAGGTAGTCGACCTCGCAGCTGAACTACAGACACCGTTGACCGTGCGGTTTGCCTGCCTGGTGCATACCTTGCAGGAATCAGGGTCGAAATCCAATTCTCCCGGGGCGCAGCCACTCAAAGACGTCTGCCAACGCCTGCGTATTCCCGTGGAGTGCAAGGAATTGGCCGAAGTGGTGGCGCGCGAGCACACCAACATCCACGCCAGCGCGGCGCTGGACGCAACGGGCATGGTGCATCTGCTGGAGCGCTGCGACGCGTTTCGCAAACCCGAACGCCTGGTCGAGATCCTGCAGGCCTGCGCCTGCATTGCCGGTGGACGCGCAACCGCGCAAACGGGCACACTGCCCTACCCGCAAGCGCCCAGGCTGGCCCAGGCGCTAGCGTGTGCGCAATCCGTTGCGACCGATGTAGTAGCCGGGGCCGCAGTATCGGCGGGCGCTAGCGGCCCAAAGATTGGCGAATGGATTCAAAGAGCAAGAATCGAAGCAGTCGCCAACGGCCTCCAGGAGTCTGGGCGTTAGAGCGTTTTGCGCAGGTAAAGGAGGAGCCCGCACAGCGGGCGGAGTAAAGTGTGAAACTGTGGAGCAAAACGCACTGCCGCCCGGACTCCGGGCGAGCGCACACTAGACAGGCAAATGTGCCCGCGTCCAACGCATGATGTCCGCCGCCCCCATGGCCCCCGCCTGGCGCGCAACCTCACGTCCACCCACAAACAAAGCCAGCGTAGGAATGCTGCGGATATTGAAGCGCGCACCCAGGTTCTGCACCGCCTCCGTATCGACCTTTGCCACCCGCACGTGCGGCTCTAGCTGAGCAGCCGCCTGCTCAAAGCCAGGCGCCATCTGGCGGCAGGGTCCGCACCACGGCGCCCAGAAATCCACCAGCACCGGAATCTGGTTGCGCGTGATATGCCGGTCAAACGCGGCCTCGTCCATGGCAGTGGAATGCGCCACAAACAACGGTTTGTGGCAACTGCCACAGTCCGGCGCCTTCACCTGGTCTGCGGTCTTGACGCGGTTGGTCGTGTTGCAGTGCGGACAAACGATATGCAGGGATTCAGTCATGGTAAAGCGGCCTCTTTGCACTTCAGTTGGGGCTGGCACCCCCCGGTTTCAAGGCCCAGGCCAGCGCACAGGCTGCCAGCGTCCAGACAATGACCGCACCCGATGGCAAATCCAGCACGGCCGACAGGGCCAGGCCCAGCGCATAACCCAAGACGCCAATCGTGTAGGCCACGCCGTGCCGGTTGCCACCTGTCGGCGTGCGACTCGGTGTGCGCGTAGCCAGCGCCGGAATGATGAGGCTGGAGAACACCAGGTACACGCCCACCAGTTGCACCGATGCCGTCACGGCCAACGCAAACACCGCGTAAAAGCCAAAGCGCCCCAGCCGGGCAACCCAGCCCCGCCACAGCGCAAACAGGATCAGCGCCGACACACCGCCCAGCCACAGCAGTTGCGTCGTGTTGACCCACAGAATCTGCCCAACCAGCAAGTCCTTCAAATGCTCACCGCCATGTGGATTGCCTGCCAGCAACAAAATGCCGGCGCAGGCGGCCAGAATGAACATCACTCCAATTAGGGCCTCCTGCTGGTGCGGAGCCTTGCGCTCGGTCCATGTCAACAGCCATGCACCCAGCAGCGCCGCGACCACAGCCGCAATCTGCACCGCCACACCGCCCTCGGGCAGGCCCATGGCGTCTGCCGCGATGACGCCCAGCCCAGCGATCTGCGCAATGGCCAGGTCGATAAACACGATGCCGCGGTCCAGCACCTGCGCGCCCAGCGGCACATGGGTAGCCAGCACCAGTAGGCCGGCGATGAATGCGGGGCCCAGAATGCCCCAGTCCAGCGCGGACCAGTTCAACGCCCAACTCATCGTTTCACTCCGGCATCTACCAGGCGCGCCACAGTGTCGTCAAACAAACTGAACAGGTCTTTGGCCCGATCCGTGCCGCCCACCGTGAACGGAATTTTGACGGAGGGCACACCCGCATTGCGTTGCAGCCAGTCCGACGCTTTGGCGTCCTGGTAGGCGGAGTACAGCGTCATCTTGGCGGGCGTGGTCTTCAGCGCAACCAGCACTTCCTGAAGATGCGATGCGGTGGGCTCCACACCGGGCTTGGGCTCCAGCACGGCCACTTCTTTGAGGCCCAGCCAGTCGTAAAGGTAGACAAAGGCCTTGTGCTGCGACACCACCGTTGCGCCTTTGATGGGCGCCGCCTGTGCCGTCCAGCGGACGACTGCATGCTGCCAGCGTTGCGAGAAATCGGCCAGACGCTGCGCGTACTGGGCAGCATGTGCCGCATCCACCTGCTGCAGGCGCGCACCCAGCGCCGTGGCCACCACAGCGATGTTGCGCGGGTCGGTCTGGATATGCGGGTTGCCAGCAGCATGCACATCACCCTGCGCGCGGTCCAACTGGCCGGGCACGTCGAGCTTGCGCACAAAGTTGGCGGCAGCAAAGTTACCGGGCTGACCCTCTTGCACCTTGGCATTGCCGGATTGCTGCAACAGCACCGGTAGCCAGCCAACCTCAAGCTCCGCACCGGTGCACACCACCAAATCCGCGCTGCGGGCCCGTGCAATCAGGCTGGGCTTGGCCTGAATCTGGTGCGGGTCTTGTAGCGCGCTGGTGGCGACCGACACCTCGACCAAATTTCCGCCCAACTCTTGCGCCAGCGCACCCCACTCAGGCTCGCAGGCGAATACGCGCAGCGCAGCGTGGGTTGGCAGGGCCAGCAGCAGCAGGGGTGCGGCCAAGAAGATCCATTGCGTTATATTTTTCGACATGGAAAAAGCTCCTTCAAGCGTGAAATGCATCAATAGCCGTGGGCGCCGTGCGCACCCAAGCTCATTTGGTATTGCAAAAAGACCTGGTTATCGGTCTGGTTTTCGCGCGAGCGGTCTTGCGCAAATTGCAGGCGTATGCGTGAGAACTCGCTGGGGTTGTAGTCCAGCATCAGCGTGTCTTTGCTGGGTTTGAAGCCGGTACCAGCCAAGGCCGATGCATTGATGCCATAGCTTGGTGTCCCGGCATCCAGTTGCTCGGTGCGCAAGCCTATGCGCCAGTTCGGCATGAACTGGTAGACGCCTTGCAGGTACCAGCCGGACTGCACGGCGTTGTAGGCATCGCTGGTGTTGCTTAAGTTGATATTGGCCACGTCATAGCTCAACGTACCACTGCGCGTACTGCGCACATACTCACCCTGCAGTTTGAAGTTGGTGCGTGTCGCATTGCCATGCGGCGCCCATTTCCAAATGCCGTCGATGATCGCAACCTGGGTGTTGCCACTGAAGGCGTTGGCGACCAGGCTGTTGGACGCGTCCAGACCACTCAGCTCCTGCCCGCTGGCCTCGGTGCGCAACCACGAGACGCCTGCGCGCCAGTTGTGGCTGTCGCCAATATCGCCGCCGGTGTGCGCGGTGAGTGACACCATGCCAGCACCATTCTTGGCCGTGTCGCTACCCGGGAAGTTGCGGCCGCTGCCCACCTCAAAGCCCAACTCCAGGTACTGGTCGGTCGGTGCCAGCCAGTTGATTTGCAGACCATCGTCGCGGTACTGCGTGCCCAACATTGCTTGGTAGGCCAGTGGGTTGTCGGCGAAGTCCCAGGTATGGGCATGGTGGGAATTGAGGTAACCAATGCCCGACAAAAACCGCCCAGCCTTCAGCCCCAGACCATTGCCCAGGGATGTGGTTTGGATAAAGGCCTCCTCCACCGAGATCGTGTCGTCGCCGTGCAGCGAGATACTGGCCGCGCCGCGCAGCCACGGGTCGATATTGGCCGACAAACCCAATTCGGATTCACCCAGGTTGAAGCTGCGCGCGCCGGGCCCGGCCTCTGATGCCTTGGGCATCTGGAAGCCGCTGATGCTGTACTGGCCTGGGCTGGCGCTGGTGTGCGTGTACTGGCCAGACAGGATCAACGACATGGCCGGGTTGAACGCACTCGCGCCGCCGGTGGCGGCTGCTGGCGGCATCGCGACCGGTGCAGCGGACGCGGGCAATACTGCCGTCTCTGCCGCCTGTGCCGCCTGTGCCGCCACTGTCGACATTGCTGGTGTAGGCCGTTGCACTGCTGCCGTCGGGTTGGGGGGCATCTGGCGCTCGGCCGCTACCAGGCGCTGCTCCAGCGCCTTCAGCCTAGCTTCGTAGTCCGCCCGCATGGACGCGATTTCCTGGCGCAGACTTTGCACGTCAGCGGGCTTGATGGGTTGTGGTTTGAGAGGGGAGGCCAAGGCGCCCAACGGCGCAGCCAGGGCAAGCGCAAGGCTCACCTGAACATGAAACTTCATAGCGATTCGCTCCGAAAAAGGTCAATCCACAGCGGTGCGCGGCAATGGTGCCGCATCAACGCCGAAAGGCAAAGATCAAATCAGGGCGAAAGGGGGCGCGCGGCTGGCGTAGGGATTCCACAGCGGCTCGATGGCCGCAGACTGACAGGTGGCGTGCGGAACGGCACACGGCGCACACGGGGCATGGATTACCACTGTTTGCGTAGGCAACAGCCCGCCGGTAGCTGCCGCCGCGATCTGGCACAGATCGCAATAATCAGCAACAGTGGAGGACTGAGAGTCGCGCTTCTCGGATGCTTGGCCCTGTGCGTGCGACGTCAGGTGCCAAGCTGCAGCCGTCTGGGCCAGCGGCATGAGCAACAAAATCCCCAGCAGCCACGCGAGGTGACCCTTGGATACTCTGTTGAAAAACCGTGCACGCATAAGCGCCTAATCTTAGCCTACAGCCGGTGGGTGCGATCGCCGCGGTTAAAACCCATGGCCTCCCAGTACGCGCCCTTGGTCAAGCCGATGACCTTGAAGAATTCGCCCATCTCGTGTTCCAGGATGAGCTTTTGCGCCGCCACGCGGTCGGCGAGGGAGGCGGCCTGCATGGCGTCGACGAGTCCACAGTTCATCAAAAAATGCGCTTGGCTCGTGTAGCCCAGCACCTCCAGTCCGGCCTCTTGCGCGGCCACCGCAATGCCGGTGAAGTTGACATGCGCCGTGATGTCTTTCTCGCCCACCAACACCAGCGGATCGCCGTCTGCCTGGTGCGCACGGTGGCACATCACGGTACCCATGTGGCGCTGTTCGTGGTAGTACTCGTGCTCGGGGAAACCGTAGTCCAGCAAGAAGATGGCGCCTGAGTGCAAACGGTCTGCTAGCGTGCGCACAAAGGCCTCACCCTGCGGGTGGATTTCTGTCACATAGTCGTGCGTCCCGGGCACATCGTCTGGCGGGCGCAGATCGGTTGGGTGGTCTCGCCAGCCCAAGCCGGCGCTCGTTTCATCCCACACCACGCCACGCTCATGCCACGTGCCGCCCAAGCGGGCCAGCAGTTTGACGGGCATGGCATCCAGGACTTCGTTGCCAACCACCACGCCGTGGATTTGCTCGGGCAAGGCGTCCACCCATTGCACCCGATGCGCATGGGCCTTTAGCGTGGCCTGCTGGCGCTCTTTCAAGGGTTGCGACAAATCGACTATGTTGTAGCGTCGCAGCGATACGCCCAACGCATCCAGCGCATCCAGAATCTGCAATGCAAGAGCGCCAGTACCGGCACCAAACTCCCAAATTTCGTCGGTGCCCGTGACCTGCAAAGACTGCGCTATCTGGCGCGCCAAGGCTTGGCCGAACAAGGCCGTCATCTCCGGCGCGGTGACGAAATCGCTGCCTGCGCCCTTCACGTCTCCTTTCACATCGCGCAAACCTTGCGGCATGGCACCAAACACGGTCCCGCCGCGGCTGTAATAGCCCAAACCAGGGGCGTACAAAGCCTGTGCCATGAAGGCATCAAAACCTAACCAACCGCCGTGTGCATCGATCAACCGGCGTACATGGGCGAGCATGGGATTCGCAGTGGCACCGCCTTGGGTAACGGATTCGGAGGCAGCGATAGAGGGTGGGGGTGTGGTCGTCATGTCAATGCGAATTGTCTCCCATGGAGAACGGTTTCTGCTCGGGCATGGCCTGTTGCAAAACGGCCCCATCCATGGTGTGTTGCGTGCTGTGTTTCGTTGACAAGCTCAAACCATGTCTACACAATAGCGCCTTCATCTGCAGCGGCATCGCGCCGCACAGCAACCGTTCTCAACCCACTGCGAAGGAGTGCTCCCATGATTGTTCACACACCAACTCCCTTCTTGCTGGCCGCCTGAGATGCTTGAGTTTGCCAACACCGTGCGCCGTTTGAACTAAAACAACGCCGGTCATTGCCCTGTTGCACGGGGCTTGTGTCTTCTCTGTCTTTATCGGGCCGCCCGCGGGCCTCGCTCATTCCATTTTTTTGGCTCTGGCGCCTCTATTGGCGTGCTGTATCGGCACGTCTGGCTGCAGGGCCTCACGAAGACATACAGACACACCATGATCGAATTTTCTTTTGAGACATTGCGCCGCCTTGGGCTAACTCCAGCCATGGCGCAAACATTGGCAACCGCAGACGTTGCCGCTGACACGCAGACAGGTAGCAATCCACCCCAGTGGATGCGCACGACGGCCGTACACCGAGAAACAGTGGAAGTGCATGACGGCGTGCAGCAACGTTCGGCCCGTTGCACCACCCGCCTTACCCGACAGCTCATCGACGAGGGTAGCGCCCTGGCGGTTGGCGACTGGGTATTGTGCGTGCAAGAAGATGCGCACCAACTTTGGGTCACGCACCGCGTGCCACCGCACAACCAGATCGTGCGACGCGACGCCGATGGCAGCCGCCACACCGTGGTCAGCAATGTAGACACCGCATTGCTGGTCATGGGCCTGGATATGGACTTCAACCTGCAGCGGCTGGAACGCTACCTCGCACTTGTGGGTAGCAGTGGCGTGCTACCGGTCGTCGTGCTGACCAAGGCCGATGTAGCGCATGCAGCAGCGCCAGACAGCGTACAACACCGCGTGCGCGAGGTACAGGCACGCGTAGGACAACACGTTGACGTGGTAGCGGTCGATGGGCGCAGTGACGAGGCATTGACCTTGCTTAAACCCTATTTGTCTGCAGGGCAAACGCTGGTTTTGTTGGGCTCGTCGGGCGCTGGCAAAAGCACACTGACGAACAGCCTTTTGGGCAGCGCCGCGCAAGACACGGGTGCGGTACGCGAACACGACAGCCGTGGCAAGCACACGACCACCGCACGCTCGATGCATCTACTACCGACCGGCGCTTGCGTCATCGACACCCCCGGTGTCCGCACGCTACGGCCCGACGTAGACGGCCACATCCTGGGGCAGTTGTTTGAGGACATCAGCACGCTGGCGAACGGCTGCCGCTTCCGAGACTGCTATCACCAGGAGGAACCCGGTTGCGCAGTGCGCGCGCAGGTCAGCCCTGACCGGCTGAAAAATTACCACAAACTGCTACGCGAGAGCCGCCGCGACACCATGGGTGCATTGGAACGCCAAACCCAATTGGCCCAGTGGAAAGTAAGGAGCCGTGCCGGTCGGCAGCGGCTCGAATCCAAACGGGCTGGGCCAGTCAGTTAGCAGCCTAGGCTCACTGCACAACCAGGTCGACCACAAAGATGTCTTGCGTGCCCGTCGGTAGGTCCACCCGCACCACCGACAGGCCCGCAGGCAAGGCAACGCTTACCTTTGAACTTTTGGCCGTGGTGTTGACCGGGTCAGGCGACAAGGCAATATCACCTACGCTGGCTCCATTGACATGCACCGCAACGGTTCCAGCCATTTGGGTGCCAAGCTTGAGCGAGATTTGGTAGGTTCCTGCCATGGTTGTTTGAATAGGTACCAATAAGTAGGTACCTAGCGTTGCAGGGCGTAATAGATACGCCGTATTGTTGAGCGCCCACGAAGCGCCATCTTTTGCCAGGGTCTGAGAGGCAGGGTCCTTCAGGTGAACCGCTCCAGGTACCAAGGTTCCAAGGGTTACGGGCGGGCGTGTTTTGGCATTGATGGCGTCAACAGCCTGCAGTTTGACGGAGGTATTGTCAGACACCACCTGCTGCACCAGTTCGTTGGAAAAGCTCCAGGGCGCAGACCCACTGTAGACGTAATACACCAGCTCATCGCCGCCGGCCTGGTCCCAAATATCCTGGGCTATCAGCATCCGGTCTTTCATGCGCAGGTCGTTGTTGAAAGCCGAGGAAATGGCAGATGAGGCTATCGACCCCAGTGCACTGCCTCCCGGCCCGGGGCCACCTTCATAGGCGACATATTTCAGACCATACGCATGGGTCCAAATAGAGTCTGCGATAGCGAGCCTGGCGAATGTGGGCGTAGGCAGGCTTGCAAAATAGGTATCCAAAGTGGTGGCGCTGGTGTCCTTGGGGTCGATGCCGCCCTCGTAATACGCAGCACCGCCACCGCCATACCAAATGTCGCTGGGCTTGCGCGCCACAGCATTCATGGGAGCGGCCGACCGGACCTGTCCGTAGAAGGCCTGCGCCCATTGCAATCCAATCGACAGGAAGAGATTTCCATTTCCTGCTTGACCGGCAAGAATGGGGCGCACCGACGACATCATGGCTGCGTCGCCAAAGACATCTCGGAAAGCCAGGCTGGTATGTGCCGACCGGTAGGCAATCCAACGCCTCAAGGCGAGGTATTGGTCGGTTTGTGCCCCGTCAAATGCAATGGGGTGTGTGGTATCGGCCTTGTAGACATTGGCGAATTCAAGCGCCCACCGAAAGCCCATGAACCCAGGTGCGGAATTCCACAACTCATTGCCGTATTCCACATAGACCTTGAGGCCGACCTTCAACGGCGCATAAATCGGCTTTGCCTGCGCACTGGCGTAGGGCAGGTTGCCGTCACTGCCAAACTTGACCAATTGCGCCAGCTTTTGAATGTAGTCGTCGTCTGCACGGGCGGGCACGTTCAGCCAAATATCGCGGTTGGATGCGTTGGCCATAGCCACCAGTAGTTCCCAGCTTTGACCATTTGCACCCGTCGCACCAAAGAAGTCGGGCTTTGTGCGCTCACTCCAACTGCGTTGGGGGTTGGTATTGGCACTAGTGAAATCCATGCCGCGAATGAGTTTGAACCGCTGCATGGCGGCAATGAATTCGGTCGTAAAAAGGCGTGAATCGCCTACCGAATAACCGGGCCGCATTAGGTGGATATTGCTAATGCCGTCACCCTTGGCGGAGTCACTGTTACGAAATGTATTGCGGAACACCAGCCAGACGTTTCCAATGCCATCGGTGGGCAATACAACGTCCAAAGTACTCAGGTTTTGGAGAGGATCGAAATGCGCGTTTTGCACGGTACCGGCACCGCCAGCACTCACCGTGGCACGCCCGTTGAACGACAGCTTGTAGGTGCCAGCCGCAATTTTTGTCGAAGAGTAAGGGAGCTGAAAGTCCTGCCGTGGGCTTCCATCAGCATCCTTCAGGACGTTGTACGACCAATCCAAACCTCGCACCTGCGCTTGCCGACCAACATCGGTCATGGCAAAACTTCGGTCGTAATAGCTCAGCCCCGTCATTCCTATGCCCACGCGCTGCGTGGCGGTTGCAGGTGCCGCTATTGCTGCGGTTGGTAGCGCCAATTGCTGGATTGCGACCCCATCCTTCATGGCCAACGTTGAGCCCGATACGCTATCACTGCCGCCACCGCCACACGCACCAAGACAGGCCGCCACGAACACAGTAAGTGAGAAGGATATAGATCGAATATTAGTCATTGGGGGAGTTGAAACCACTAAAGTTGGAATCGGCAATTCTGGATCCGGCACAGATTGCAGAAGCGCAGGTAACACGCACCAATACCTCTCACTTAGGGTCTTAGCACACACATATCGTCGTTCCCTCGGTGCTGAGGTACCCCTCTTGACGTGACACTGCTGTCACCAAGCCGAAACCGTTTGCGTAAGTAAGGCCACACATGTGTGACAGGGCCTTACCCATACCGCACTTAAAATAATTTTGCCCGTGAATAGTCACGGGTATGCGTTCTCAGGGCGGGGTGAAATTCCCCACCGGCGGTGATGGCAATTCAGTTGCACAAGCCCGCGAGCGCCCTTTATGGTCGTAAGCTGTATTGGGGTCAGCAGATTCGGTGTGATTCCGAGGCCGACGGTCAAAGTCCGGATGAAAGAGACGCGGTGTCTGCGACCCCTTTTTGCTTCTATTGGCACAAGGGGCCGCTGCTGCATTGCGCGCCCTGGGTTTTGGTCCACCCACTCATGATCAGCAACACCATGGTTCATACAAGCACCACTCCTTCATCAGCCGCGAAACCATCCACGGCCCGTATTGCCTTCATCCAGTCAGGTTGGCATGCCGGTATCGTTAACCAGGGGCGCGACGCCTTCCGAGCGGAACTGCAAAGTCTGGGCGCGCCCACAGATGCCTTCGAAGTCTTCAACGTGCCTGGTGCGTTTGAGATCCCGTTGCATGCGCAGACGCTTGCCCGCACTGGTCGCTATGCCGCCATCGTGGCCTGTGGCTTTGTCGTGAACGGTGGCATTTATCGCCATGACTTTGTGGCTGACGCCGTCATCAGCGGTTTGATGAAGGTGCAATTGGACAGCGGAGTGCCGGTGTTCTCAGTCGTGCTAACGCCGTTGCACTTCCACGAGCACGACGACCACCAGCAGTTTTTTGCGAACCACTTTGTCACCAAGGGCAAAGAGGCCGCACGCGCCTGCATGCAAACACTGGAGAGCCTGCAGGCCATAGCGGCGTAATACAAAGCCGCACAGTTTTCGCTGCGCGTACCACGTTGCCCCCGAGGAGCTGCGGCCGTCGTGGGGCGGCCTTGCGACGGCAAATAGTTCTTGACTTAGAGTGGACTCTAACTTTTAGGATACCCGTGTGACCACTGCTGCAACCCTTTCCATCAGCGAACTGTCCCGTCAGAGCGGCGTCAGCCAGCACACCCTGCGCTACTACGAAAAGGCAGAAGTGTTGGCGGCCGCCACTCGGGCGACCAACGGCCACCGGCGTTACCTGGCAAGTGACGTCGAATGGCTGGCATTCGTGCTGCGGCTCAAAGCCATGGGCATGCCCCTGGCCGAGATCAAACGCTATGCCGCGCTGCGTTTGCAAGGAGAGATGACGGTGCCACAACGTCTAGCGGTGCTTGAGCTCCACCGCAGCCGTTTGGTGGTCAGTATCCAAGAGCTTTCCAACAACCTTGCGACATTGGATGACAAGATTGGCCTGTACCGCCGGTCCATGCAATCGCTACGCAAGGCCACTCCTACGACAAGAAAACAATGACTGCTACTACCGCGACCCCTGCTACCCATGACGACAACGCCCGCTTTTTGCGTGGCTCGGAAAAATTACGTGAAATCGACGGAGAGGCCGGACAACGCGTGCTCGACGCCTTGCGCCCCATCGCACCCGACTTTGCCCGCTACCTGATCGAGTTTGGGTTTGGCGATATTTACTCACGCCCCGGGCTGGACTTGAAATCGCGTGAGATTGCGACGGTTGCCGCTCTCACTGCGCTGGGCAATGCAACGCCGCAACTCAAAGTCCATGTGCACGGAGGGCTCAACGTCGGCTGCAGTCGTGAAGAAATTGTGGAGACCATGATGCAAATAGCGCTGTATGCGGGCTTTCCTGCCGCACTGAATGCTTTGTTTGCCGCACAGGAAGTGTTCAAGGAGCGGGGACTGGTAGCTACCAACTAAACGCTGGCGATCAGCGCGGCGGCGAGCCTGTCTACGTCGGCATCGCTGTGCGCAGCCGACAGCGAAATACGCAAACGCGCAGTCCCCACGGGCACGGTGGGCGGGCGGATGGCCGGCACCCACAGCCCCTGCTCCCACAAACGGGCCATGCGGTCCAAGGCCTGCGCGTTGTCGCCAATGATCAGAGGCTGTATGGGGGTGATTGACGGCAGCAGCTTGCCCACGCCTGCGCAATCGGCCAATGCCGTGCGCAGACGCACCGCGTGGGACTGTAAGCGTTCGCGCCGCCATCCCTCCGTTTGGATCACGCGCAGGCTGGCGCGCAGTGCCTCGGTCACCATGGCGGGGGCTGCCGTCGCGAAAATGTAGCTGCGCGCGCGCTGCATCACCAGCTCCACCACGCGGGCATCACCGGCAACAAAAGCACCCGCCGACCCTGCGGCCTTGCTGAGCGTGTCCATGGTGATGAGGCGCGGCGAGTGCACACCGCAATGCTCCACGGCGCCACGCCCACCAGTACCCAGCACACCGAAACCATGGGCGTCATCCACCAACAGCAGGGCGTCGTATTGCTCCGCCAGGCGCAGTAACGCCGGCAACGGGGCGATGTCACCATCCATGCTGAAAACCGCGTCGGTAACGATCAGTTTGCGCCGCGCGGTTGAGGCCTGCAGATGAAGTTCCAGCGCCTGCACGTCGCCATGCGGGTAGACCGCAATCTGCGCACGCGACAGGCGTGCCCCGTCTATCAGGCTGGCGTGGTTCAACGCGTCGCAGAACACGCCATCACCGCGCCCCACCAGGGCCGGTACCAGTCCCACATTCGCGGTGAAGCCTGATGCAAAGTACA
>JBBQBG010000029.1:0-25783 GCA_038317285.1 Burkholderiales bacterium
CCCCGCAGTCATAGCCGAGTTGCGCAAACGCTTGGCCGACTTTGAAGACACGCTGACCAAGCTACGCGATCAATTAACACGCCTTGCGTGATGAACATCTCGCTACGGCGCAATCCAGCAGAAGAACTGGGGTAAGCGCCAAAGCGAGGTAAAGGAGGAGCAGAGGGCAATGCCCTCTGCGGGGGACACGAGCGGCGGCGCTTACCCCAGCTCTGCTGCGGCCGGCAAGGTACAAATCAGCGCCTGCGCAGCACGTGAACAAACTCGTTGTTCACGGTCTCCTGCCCCACCAACTCGTTGCCAGTCTGCCGGGCAAATGCCTGAAAATCCCGAATAGAGCCTTGGTCCGTAGACACCACTTTGAGCGTCTGGCCCGTAGACATATCGGACAAGGCCTTCTTGGCCTTCAAAATAGGCAGCGGACAGTTGAGGCCGCGGGTATCAATTTCTTTATCGGCTTGCATGGTGGTGTTCAGTCTCGCTTGGGGAATTCAATGAAATGGGGGGTGTGCCCTTTGGATGTCAGCCAATCGGCCAGAGCATAGCCGGTGCCAGCCGGCCAGCACTTGACATCCTGCGGCGCATACTGCCGGTAGTCCACCAGCTCGGGCGACAAACGCACCTCGCCGTGGCACACCGCATGGTAAGCAATGATGATCTGGTTCATGCGCTGAAAATCGTAGACACCGATCAAATCCAACGCATCGGTCGTCAAGTTGGTCTCTTCGGCAATCTCGCGGGCAATGCCTTCTTTAGGCGTTTCGCCTGCCTCCATGAAACCGGTGATCAGCGCGTACATCTTGCCGGGCCAGGCCGCATTGCGCGCCAACAAAATCTGACCTTCGTATTCGACCACCGCGGCCAGCACCGGCACCGGGTTGTTCCAATGGGTGTAATCGCAAGCTGGGCACCGCAGGCGGACTTTGTCGCCCCCATCTTCCATCTTGGAGATCTGGGCCAATGGAGTGGCGCACTGCGGGCAATATTTAAAGGTCTGCTGTGTCATGCGGGGAAGACTCCGGTGGACAGGTAACGGTCGCCCCGATCGCAGACGATGAACACAATGGTGGCGTCCTTTTCGCGCTTGGCAATTTCTTGCGCCACCCAGCAAGCACCGGCTGCCGATATGCCGGCAAAGATGCCCTCTTCGCGTGCGAGGCGGCGGCACATCTCTTCGGCATCCGACTGGCTCACGTACACCAGCTCGTCCACATTGGCGGGGTCATAAATCTTGGGCAAATATTCCGTCGGCCATTTGCGGATGCCGGGTATGCGTGAGCCCTCGGACGGCTGCGCGCCGACGATACGGACTGCTGGGTTCTTCTCCTTCAAGTAGCGCGACACGCCAGTGATGGTGCCGGTGGTGCCCATGGCGGACACAAAGTGCGTGACCTTGCCTTTCGTATCGTCCCAAATCTCCGGCCCGGTGGTCTCGTAATGGATGCGCGGGTTGTCCGCATTGGCAAACTGGTCCAGCACGGTGCCCTTGCCATCGCGCTTCATCTGCTCAGCCAGGTCGCGCGCGTATTCCATGCCACCGCTCTTGGGCGTCAAGATCAGCTCTGCACCAAAGGCCTTCATGGTCTGCACGCGCTCGATGGACAGGTCCTCGGGCATGATCAACACCATGCGGTAGCCCTTGATGGCCGCAGCCATGGCCAGTGCAATGCCGGTGTTGCCCGAAGTGGCTTCGATGAGTGTGTCACCGGGTTTGATTTCGCCGCGCTCCTGCGCCCGCTGGATCATGGACAGGGCTGGCCTGTCTTTGACCGACCCCGCAGGGTTGTTGCCCTCCAGCTTGCCCAGCACCACGGTGTTGCGGGCCGAATTCTCCGTGGCACCAATGCGCTGTAAAGCGACCAAAGGTGTTTTACCGATCGCGTCTTCAATAGTTGGGTATTTCATGCCCTTAAATGTGCCATAATTTAGGTCTTGTCAGATAGCGTCGCCCGGGTGGTGGAATTGGTAGACGCACGGGACTCAAAATCCCGCGCCGCAAGGCGTGCCGGTTCGATTCCGGCCCCGGGCACCATGGCTTTTACGCCGTGGTATTGCTAGTAGTTGGCCCTTTCTGCACGCTACATCCCATTTTATTTCTTTGCGCCAAATCAGTGGCGCGCAGTCAGTATTTTGCTAAGCTGTGGTTAATCCAAGTGAAATGTGCAATTTGACTGTCTACATCCCAGTGAAAACAACCACAGTGTCCCACTCTCGACGCGCAGTAATTGTGGGTTTGGTAGTGGCCGCGTCATGGCTGGCACCTGGCTGCACATCCCTGTTGCCGCAGGCTCGCACCGAATCACCTACCTTCCAAAGTTTTGACGAGGCACGCAAGGCAATCGAAAGCTTGGTACCCAACCAAAGTGGCTTGTCTACGCTGACCGGGATGGGCTTAACCCCAAGCCAGCAACCCAATACCGCCATCCTGACACAGACGGACATCGTGCGCCGGGTGTTCAACGGTGGAGTGCTGGGCAAAGGCGATCTGGACCCCGGCATCGTGACCTGCATCAACGCACGCGACGCCTGTCGCGGCTGGGAGCTGAACGTGGCTCGCATCACCAAGGCCCGCACCGGCAACTTCTTCGCGGATTTTGTGAATTTCAAACGGCGCACCGAGACCACGGGTTGGCGCTTCAATGCGCTGATCCTGTTGGTCAATGATGTGGTCGTCTACCGGGGCTGGGGTGGCCAGCCGGTGATCAACGAAGTGGAGATCAATAGCAACCCGCTGGGCCCATTCCAGGACATGGGGCCCTCCAGCATAACGAACACACGCTGATCCTGCCGCCAGACCACGCCTCTCCAAGAGGTCTCAATTGGTCTTCAACAGGCGCACCAATTGTTTGCCGGATTCGTCCATCAACACCAGCTGGTCACGCTCTATCTTGGCCTTTCGGGTCAACTCCAGGGCTTTGAAGAACATATCTTCTTGCGAGCCCGGCATGCTGAGACAGGCTCGGCCGGTGGACGCCAACGGGCCTAACAGCAAGCTGCCTGGCCCTGCCACTGAGGGGCCAGTAAAACCATTGCATCCGCCGGTTCCGGCCACCTTGTCGGCACTGAGCCAACGCAGCTTGGGCTTGGGGTTCAGAACTTCGCTCTTTCCGTCAATGGCAAAGGCGGACCATTCCGTTCCAGCCAAGGCCAGTGCCACGGGGGCAGAAGGCGGTTGAACGGCAGTGGAACCGCTTGCAGCCGCCGACGGCCACGGTGGCGCAGTATTGGTGGTGTTGGACGGTGCAACGGCACAGGCGCTCAACAATGCCGCGGTAATGACAAAGCACGGCGTAACAAGACGCTGAAGTTGGGATGCCATGGATGCGCTCCTTGCGTAAGCCGTTTCCGGCGATCGTTTGTTTGTCGGGATCTCAGTCAAAAACCCGGGCTTCAGCCCATGACTTGCCTGCCGCGTCCTTGGCCGACAGTTTGGGCATCTCACCCAAATCGGGCCACTGAATATTCAAAAACGGATCGTTCCAGGCAATGCACTGCTCATGCTCGGGCGCATAGTAGTCGGTGGTCTTGTACAAGAACTCGGCAGATTCAGACAGGACCACAAAGCCATGGGCAAAACCGGCTGGCACCCAAAGCTGTGCATGGTTCTGCGCAGACAAGTTTGCGCCCACCCATTTGCCAAAGGTGGGGGATGATCGACGTATGTCCACCGCCACGTCGAACACCTCGCCAGACACCACACGCACCAGTTTGCCCTGGGGTTGCTGGATTTGGTAATGCAGGCCGCGCAGCACGCCGCGTGCGGAACGCGAATGGTTGTCCTGCACAAATTCAGTCTGCACACTGGTCGCCTCGGCAAAGGCGCGCTGATTAAAGCTCTCGTAAAAGAAACCGCGCGCATCACCAAACACGCGTGGCTCGATCAGACACACGTCCGGGATATCGGTGCGTGTCACTTTCATGGGTGCATTCCCTCTTTCAGCAGTCCCAGCAGGTACTGACCGTAGCCGTTCTTGGCCAACGGTTGCGCCAGTTTGTGCAGTTGCTCGCTGTCGATGAAGCCGTTACGCCAGCAAATCTCTTCCAGGCAGGCGATCTTGAGGCCTTGGCGGCGCTCCAGCGTGGCGATGAACTGACCAGCCTCCAGCAGGCTGTCGTGCGTGCCGGTATCCAGCCAGGCATAGCCGCGCTGCATGATCTGGACGCTGAGCTGCCCCAAGTCCAGGTAGGCCTGGTTGACGGCGGTAATTTCCAGTTCGCCACGGGCGCTGGGTTTGACAGCCTTGGCAATATCGACCACCTGCTTGTCGTAAAAATACAGGCCTGTGACCGCGTAATTGCTCTGCGGCCTAATGGGTTTTTCTTCAATACTGCGTGCCTTGCCTTGGCCATCGAAAGCCACCACGCCGTAGCGCTCGGGGTCGTTCACGTGGTAGGCGAACACGGTAGCGCCTTGCTCTTGCTGATGCGCGTTGCTCAGCAGGATGTGCAGGTCGTGGCCGTAGAAGATGTTGTCACCCAGCACCAAGGCACTGTCATTGTTACCAATGAATTCGTCGCCAATGATGAAGGCCTGCGCCAGGCCATCCGGGCTGGGCTGCACGGCGTATTGCAGGTTGACGCCCCACTGGCTGCCGTCGCCCAGCAACTGCGCAAAACGCGGTGTGTCCTGCGGCGTGCTGATGATCAAAATGTCGCGGATGCCAGCCAGCAGCAAAGTGCTGAGCGGGTAGTAAATCATGGGCTTGTCGTACACGGGCAGCAACTGCTTGCTGATGGCCAGCGTGGCCGGGTGCAGGCGGGTTCCGGAGCCCCCCGCCAAGATGATGCCCTTGCGGCTGGAGGATGGGGTGCTAGTGGGTGCGGCCATAGTCAATCTCGTTCAACATGCGGGTAACGCCTGCTTGCCAATGTGGCAGTTGCAGGCCGAAGGTGGTTTGCAGCTTGGTGGTGTCCAGCCGCGAATTGTGGGGGCGACTGGCCGGTGTCGGGAACGCCGATGTGGGCACCGCCTTGATCTCATTTGCTACCATTTTTATAGCTGGTTGCGCTGATTCTGCGAGGGCTACCACGTGTTTTGCATATGCATGCCAAGTGGTGCAGCCGCTTGCAACCAGGTGGTAGATGCCGGCCAGTGCCACGTCACCACCGGACTGACCGGGCTTGATTTGGCGCAGCGCGTGGGCGGTTACGTCGGCTATCAGGTCGGCGCCGGTGGGTGCACCGAACTGGTCATCAATGACCTGCAGCGTCTCGCGCTCCTTGGCCAAACGCAGCATGGTCTTGGCAAAGTTGCCGCCCCGCGCCGCATAGACCCAACTGGTGCGGAAAATCAAGTGGCGCGCACAGCGCATGACGGCCTGTTCCCCTTCCAGCTTGGTCTGTCCGTAGACGCTTAAGGGGCCGGTGGAATCGCCCTCTTTCCAGGGCTGGTCGCCACTGCCGTCAAACACGTAGTCGGTGCTGTAGTGCACCAGCCAAGCGCCGAGGGATTGCGCCTCGTCGGCCAGCACAGCCGGTGCTAGCGCATTCAGCAATCGGGCAAACTCGGGCTCACTCTCAGCCTTGTCCACGGCCGTGTGGGCAGCCGCATTGACGATGACGTCCGGGCGGACAGCGCGCACGCTCTCGGCCAGTGCGTCCAATTGTGTGAAGTCGCCACTGAGGCCGCCCGGATTGGCGGCACGGTCCAGTCCCATCACGATGAGTTCGCCGAGTGGGGCGAGACTGCGTTGCAATTCCCAACCGACCTGACCGTCGGTTCCAAAGAGAAGTATCTTCATGCTACGGTTGAGGCTTTCGACGCTTTTGCACCGTACTGGGTTTCCACCCAATCGCGGTAACCGCCGCTTTGAACATTGGCCACCCAGTCTTGGTTGGACAAGTACCAAGCCACGGTCTTGGCAATGCCGGTCTCAAAGGACTCGGCGGGCTTCCAGCCCAATTCACGCTCGATCTTGCGGGCGTCAATAGCGTAGCGGCGGTCGTGGCCGGGGCGGTCCGTGACAAAGGCGATCTGGTCCGTATAGGGTTTGCCATCGGCGCGGGGCTTCAGGTTGTCCAGCAGGCCGCAGATGGTGCGCACGATATCCAGATTGGCCTTCTCGTTCCAGCCGCCGACGTTGTAGGTCTCGCCGGGCTTGCCAGCTTCCAACACGCGGCGGATGGCGCTGCAATGGTCCTTGACGTACAGCCAGTCGCGGATTTGCTGGCCGTCGCCATATACCGGCAGGGGCTTGCCAGCCAATGCGTTGACGATAACCAGAGGGATGAGCTTTTCAGGAAAGTGATACGGGCCGTAGTTGTTAGAGCAATTGGTCGTCAGCACCGGCAGCCCGTAGGTGTGGTGCCAGGCCCGAACCAAGTGGTCACTGGCGGCCTTGCTGGCGCTGTACGGGCTGTTGGGCTCATACGTGTGCGACTCGGTAAAGGCTGGGTCACCCTTGTGCAGCGAGCCATAGACCTCGTCCGTGGACACATGCAGGAAGCGGAAATCGGCCTTGGCAGATCCGTGCAGTGCGCTCCAGTAGCTACGAACCGACTCCAGCAATTGGTAGGTTCCCACGATGTTGTTTTGCACAAATTCGCCCGGGCCGTGGATGGAACGGTCCACATGGGATTCTGCAGCGAAGTTGACGATCGCGCGGGGCGCATGCAGGGCCAGCAAGGCGGGCAGCAAAGTGGCGTCACCGATATCACCCTTGACGAAGATGTGCCGCGCATCGTCTTGCAGGCTGGCCAGGTTTTGCAGGTTGCCGGCGTAACTGAGTTTGTCAAGATTAACGACGGTCTCGTCCGACTGCGCCAACCAGTCCAGCACATAGTTGGAGCCAATAAATCCGGCACCGCCGGTTACAAGAATGGTCATGGGTAAGGGTCCGCTTGATTTGAGGCTAGATATTACGTTCACCGGATTTTCGCATTCAATCGAGACCACCCTTTGTAAGCAGGTGTTAGCCGATGCCAACGGCCACCCGTGAAGGCAAATCGCAGACAATTGCGCCTCTACCGCTCCTGCCAGCCCATGCCAACCGACGTTACCCCAGCCCAGCCCCGCAACCATACACCCAGGCTGTTTTGGTGGATTCTGTGGGCTTTTTTAGCCCTCGCCCTGGTGCCAACCATCTGGACACCACTCGACTTGCAGGCCGCGGCCCTGTTTCTGGGTCCTCAGGCCCATACCGAAGTGGCCCAATGGTGGTGGGTGGAGTTGATCAACTGGTATGCTCCGGCAGTGTTCCGGTTCATAGTCTTCGTGGCTCTGGCCGGCTGGATTTGGACCAGTCTGCGACCTTGGGGCAGGCGGTGGCGCATGCCGCTGGCCTTTGTGGTGCTGGCCGGGGCGTTGGGGCCGGGCCTGGTCGTCAACAGCGGCTTCAAAGACAACTGGCAGCGTGCCAGGCCCTACCAAGTGCAAAATTTTGGCGGCCCGCAGCATTTCACACGCGCAGCGGTCATCACCGA
The DNA here is from genome assembly GCA_038317285.1 of Burkholderiales bacterium. Taxonomy (GTDB): domain Bacteria; phylum Pseudomonadota; class Gammaproteobacteria; order Burkholderiales; family Burkholderiaceae_C; genus Allorhodoferax. Next base: position 7,423 of record JBBQBG010000029.1, read on the forward strand.
CCAGTGCAACAACAACTGCTCTTTTGTCAGTGGCCATGTGGCCTGCGGCATCTTTCTGGCGTCACTGCTCTTGGTCGACCGTAAACGCCGCGTCATCTGGGCGGTGGCGGGCGTTATGGCCGGGCTCACCATAGGCTTTGCCCGCATGGCCGATGGCGCGCACTGGCTCAGCGATGTCTTGTGGGCTGGCCCCATCACACTCGTCACCAGTTGGCTGGTGTGGAAAGCGCTACTGCGCATCTACCCCGAATAAATCTGCGCAGAACCTCAACGCAAATCGAGCGGCAAGTCCCCGTTTAGCCTGCAATCTGCGTAGAATCTTCGGCAGACCAATGTGCATTTTGAACACAGCAGGACTAGCGCCATGGATTTGATTTTTGCCGACGAAGAATCCCCGTCCACTGAAAGCCTACAGAAACCTGCAAAGAAGCCGTGGTGCATCCTGCTGGTCGACGATGACGCCGAGGTCCATGCCGTCACCCGTTTGGCATTAAAGGGCTTCGAGTTCCAGGGCAGCAGTCTGGAATTGCTCAGCGCCCATTCTGGACTGTCGGCGCGCGAAATCTTCCATAGCCGTGATGACATCGCCCTAGCTATTGTTGATGTGGTCATGGAGACCGACCATGCTGGCCTGGACCTGGTCCACTATGTCCGCAATACCCTGGAGAACCACCGCACACGGCTGGTCATGCGCACCGGGCAACCGGGTCAAGCACCCGAAGACCGTGTCATACGCGAATACGATATCGATGACTACAAGGAAAAAACGGACCTAACGATACAGAAGCTGCGCACGTTGCTGTACAGCAAATTGCGGGCCTACCGCGATTTGTGCATCATCGAATACCAGCGTGATGGACTGGCCCGCGTGTTGGGCGCAACTGCCATGGTGCAGACAGCAGAATCGCTGACCTTGTTCGCGTCAGCCGTGTTGGACCAACTCACCTCGCTTCTGAACCTGGACCGTTCCGCGCTGTATTGCATTGTTTTGCCGAATGCCGATAGCGGAGAACATGAAACCAAGACGATTGCGGCCACCGGTGATTTCGTCGAATACAGCACGAGCCAAAACGGTACCAACCTGCCCGAAATCGTGACGCAGCGGTTCCGGGAAGTGTTTGAAAAGAAGTCAGGCCAGCACTTTGACGATGCCTACGTGCTGTACACCCACGCTAAAAATGGTGGAGGCAATCTGCTCTACCTGAAGCACGCCAGCGAGTTGAACAAAATGGACCAGCAGTTGCTGGAGATTTACACCCAGAGTGTCGCCATCACTTTTGACAACATCAACCTGCAAGACGATTTGCGCGAAACACAAAAGGAACTGGTGTTCACGCTGGCAGACGCCGTTGAGGCACGCACCCAAAAAACCGGCGCACACGTCAAGCGCGTGGCCATAGCTTGTGAATTGCTGGCCCGTCTGTATGGCCTGCCGGAGGCGCAGACCTTGTTGATCAAGAATGCCTCTCCGCTGCACGACATCGGTAAGGTCGCCATCCCGGACACCATCTTGCACAAACCGGGCAAGCTCGATGCAGAAGAATGGGCCCTGATGCGCCAGCACGCCCAGTTTGGCCTAGACATCCTCAAACGCTCCAACCGCGCCTTGATGAAACTGGCGGCAGAAATTGCAATGTCGCACCACGAGCGCTGGGACGGCAGTGGCTACCCCAGCGGGCTGGTGGGTAGCGAAATCCCCATCGCGGGACGCATCACCGCATTGGCCGATGTATTCGACTCATTGGGTTCACGATTGAGCTACAAAGAGGCGTGGTCGCAAGAGATGATTGTGCAGACCGTGCGCGAGGGTAGCGGTCGACAGTTCGACCCTGCCCTGGTTAACCTGCTGCTGACCAACCTGGATGCGTTCGCGGCCTTGCGCCTGCAGTACCCCGACGACGCAGACGCGCAGCCCGCTGCAAGCATCGCGGCGCATTAAACGATCAAACCGCTGCGCACGGTAGGGTAGCGCAACACCAAACGTAGTTCGCGCTTCATGCGGACATTCACCATGCGGCGCGATTCGCTCATAAAGCTCAGCTGTGTCAACGGCAACTGGGCAGAGGCGCCTTCTCGGGCAATTCTGGGTGGCCTGGGCAAGCCATACAGATCTGCCGCGAAGTCAAAATAATCACCCATTTTGAGATCGCTGTCGTCATTGACGTTGTACGCGCGCTGGGGTGCGCCGCGCCACAACGCCAGACAACAGGCACGCGCCAGATCGTCAGCGTGGATGTGGTTGGTGTAAACGTCATCAGCCTGCTGCAGCACGGGCGTTCCCTTTAGCAGTCGCGCCCGGGGCGTACCACCTTCGCGGTCGGGCGCGTAGATGCCCGGTATGCGCAAAATGCAGGTGCGCACCGCGCCCGCCCGGCCCCAAAACCGGATGCTGGCTTCTGCGTGCGTGCGACGCTGGGCCCTTGGTGTAGTTGCCACCGTCGCCTGAATCTCGCTCACCCAGCCGCCGCCGCAATCACCATAGACGCCGCTGGTTGAGCCGTAGACTGCGCTGATAGGCTTTTTGCGCAAGCGCAATGCACGCACCAGGGCCTGGGTCCGCAAATCAACCCGCCCTTCAGACGGTGGCGGTGCCAGATGCACGACACGCGTGGCAAGGCCCGAAAGCCTGCGCAAACTCGTTGACGTATCGAGATTACCCAATAGCGGCGTCACACCGCAGGCACGCAACTCTGCGGAACGTGAGGGCTGCGAGGTGAGCGCCAGCAGACGCACGCGCCCCCGCAATTGCCCGGCCACCCGTAGGCCTACATCACCACAGCCGACAATCAGGACACGTTCACGGCGGAAACGCGCGGGCAAGGCGCCAAGAGGGGCTTGGTTTGAAGGCAAAATCACGGGTCCGTTCACATAAAAGAGATCTCCTAGGATACCCACAAGATGACTGCAAGCAATTCAGATGCGCCAATTTTTTCCGTCGTTGTCCAACCCAGCGGGCGCGCCTTCAATGTTGTCGCAGGTGAAGCGGTGCTGGCTGCAGGCATTCGCCAGGGAATCGGGCTGCCCTACGGGTGCAAGGACGGCGCGTGCGGATCGTGCAAGTGCAAGATGCTCAGCGGCGCGGTTCAACACGGCAACCACCAACTATCGGCACTAAGCCTAGAGGAGGAAGCCAATGGTTTTGTGCTGACCTGCTGCGCGCAGGCGCAGTCTGATTTGGTTTTGGAATCGCGCCAAGTGACTGAGTTGGGCGCGTTGCCCATTAAGAAAATGCCAACCCGCGTGATTTCACTGACCAAGAAGTCCGACGATGTCATGGTGCTGCAGTTGCAACTTCCTGCCAACGACAGCTTTGCCTACCGTGCCGGCCAGTACGTCGAATTCATTTTGCGGGATGGTGCGCGGCGCAGCTATTCCATGGCCAGTGCACCCAGCCTGGGCGCCAGCATGGAGTTGCACATCCGCCACATGCCTGGCGGCAAGTTCACCGACCACGTATTTGGTGCCATGAAAGAAAAAGAGATTCTGCGCGTGGAAGGCCCCTACGGCTCCTTCTTTCTGCGCGAAGACTCCACCAAGCCCATCGTTCTACTGGCATCGGGCACAGGGTTTGCCCCGATCAAAGCCCTGCTTGAACACATGCAACACCTGGGTTCGACACGCCCGGTCACCCTGTACTGGGGAGGCCGACGGCCCGCCGATTTATACATGCAAGAGTGGGTTGTCGAGCAGCAAAAGACGATGCTCCATTTGCGCTACGTACCGGTCGTGTCTGACGCTACGACGCAAGACCAATGGCAAGGTCGAAGCGGCTTTGTGCACCGCGCTGTCATGGAAGACTTCCCCGATCTCAGCGGCCATCAGGTGTATGCCTGTGGCGCGCCCATCGTCATTGAATCAGCACGCAGGGACTTTGCGGCCTTGGCCCATTTGCCAGCCGACGAGTTCTACGCCGACTCGTTCACCTCCGAAGCCGACAAAGCTCACTCGCCCAAGTAGGCGGCCCGCACGCGCGGGTCAGTCAGCATCTCCGATGCAACACCGGACATGGTCACTATGCCGGACTCCATCACATAGCCGCGATTGGCAAGGCCTAGCGCGCGGCTGGCGTTTTGCTCGACCAGCAATACGGTCACTCCCTGGGCGTACACGTCTTTCACCACCTCAAAAATCTTGTCCACCATGATCGGCGACAAGCCCATGGACGGCTCGTCCAGCAACAAGACCTTGGGGCGGCTCATCAGCGCGCGACCCATGGCCAGCATCTGCTGTTCGCCGCCCGACATGGTGCCGGCCAGCTGGTCCTTGCGTTCACGCAGGCGTGGGAAGATGGTGAACATCTTTTCCATATCGGCCGCAATACCATCCTTGTCATTGCGGATGTAGGCGCCCATTTGCAGATTCTCGGTGATGGTCATGCGGGTAAACACGCCGCGCCCTTCGGGCACCATGGCCAGGCCCTGCTTGACCAGATCCCAGGGACCTTGGCCCTTGATGCTCTTGCCCAAATATTCGATATCGCCCGCATTGATCGGCAGTGTGCCGGTGATGGCCTTCATGGTCGTGGTCTTGCCAGCGCCATTGGAGCCAATGAGCGATACCAGTTCGCCTTCGTGCACTTCAAAATCCACGCCTTTTACCGCCTGGATGCCCCCATAAGAAACCTTCAAACCAGTTACCTTGAGCAAAGTCTTTGTTGCTGTCATTGTCTTGTTCTCCTGAAGCTGCCTAGTGGCCGCTGGTGCCCAGATACGCTTCAATCACTTTCTCATTGCGCTGCACGTCGGCAGGCGTGCCTTCGGCAATTTGCTTGCCGTAGTCCAGCACGGTAACGCGATCACACAAACCCATGACCAGCTTCACATCATGCTCAATCAGTAAGATAGTACGGTTGTCCTTGCGGATGCGGTCAATCAGTTCACGCAGCATGACCTTTTCGGTCGCGTTCATGCCTGCGGCGGGTTCGTCCAAAGCAATCAGTTGGGGATCAGTAGCTAGCGCACGGGCGATTTCCAGTCGGCGCTGGTCGCCATAACTCAGCGTGCGGGCCTTGTAGTCCGCAAATTTGCCAATGCCAACATAGTCCAACAGTTCTTGCGCGCGCTGGGCAATAGCCAGTTCTTCGGCTTTGAATGTCGGGGTCCTGAAAATGGCGCCCAACAAACCTGAGTGGGTGCGGATATGTCGGCCCACCATGACGTTTTCCAGCGCAGTCATTTCAGAAAACAAACGGATGTTCTGGAAGGTACGGGCAATGCCCGCCTTTGCCACCAAATGCACAGCCGTCGGTTGGTAGGGCTTGCCTGCCAGTTCAAAATTACCGCTGTCTGGTGTGTAAAGGCCCGTCAGGACGTTGAAGAATGTGGTCTTGCCAGCGCCGTTGGGGCCGATCAGTCCATATACCTGACCGCGTTCGATTTTGATGCCGACATCGCTGAGGGCCTGCAAGCCGCCAAACCGTTTGGAAACGCCGGAGACGTTGAGTACTGTATCTGTCATGTTGGTTCCATTCAGCTCTTCACGTTCAGCAAGGACTTGCCATGCTCGGGCGATGGCCATAAGCCGCGGGGGCGGGACAGCATGACGGTGATCATGGCCAAGGCCGTCAGCAAGCTACGCAAAATGGAAGCATCCAGACGCCCGCCTGTCAAATCTTGCAGCGGACCGGCAACATAGCGCAGCACTTCGGGCAAGGCAGACAACAGCACAGCACCCAGAATGACGCCCGGCAAGTGCCCCACGCCACCGAGCACCACCATCGCGACAATCATCACCGACTCCATCAGGCTGAAAGACTCGGGAGAAATAAAGCCCTGGAATGCAGCGAACATGGCACCAGAGACACCGCCAAACGTGGCCCCCATGCCGAAGGCCAGCAGCTTCAGGTTACGGGTGTTGATGCCCATGGCCTTGGCGGCAATTTCATCTTCGCGAATGGCCATCCACGCCCTGCCCACCCGAGAGAGCTCCAGGCGGTGACAAACCACAACGCTGAACACCACCAGTGCAAGGAACAAGTAGTAATAGAGCGACACCGAGGCAACTTCGAAGCCAAACACCGACAGCTTCTTACCCAGATCCACGCCAAAGAAATGGAAGGAATCAATCTGACTGATACCTTTGGGGCCGTTGGTAATGTTGTACGGCTGGTCCAGATTGTTCATGAACACGCGAATGATTTCGCCAAAACCCAGTGTCACGATGGCCAAATAGTCGCCGCGCAAACGCAAGGTCGGTGCGCCCAGTAGCACGCCAAACAAGCCAGCAATACACGCGGCCAGCGGGATGACGACCCACAGCGGTAAATGCAAGCCCTGCGGGAACATTGCCGCCAAAGCCGGGAAGGAGTCCGTCAGTTGTGGCGACGCCAAGAGGCCAAAGGTGTAGGCCCCGATGGCAAAAAAGGCCACGTAACCCAAGTCCAGCAGGCCCGCGTAACCCACCACAATGTTCAGTCCCAACGACAGCAGCACAAACAGCAAGGCCATGTCGGCAATACGCACCCAGGCGTTACCAAAGCTTTGCAGCAACAGCGGCAGGATCAGCAAGCCCACAGCGGCCGCCAGAAAAACCAGAATCTTTTGTTGTTGTTTCATATCGGTGTGCTCCTCAAGCCCGGTCCGCTACGCGCTCACCCAGCAAACCGGAGGGCCGCAGAGTCAACACAATGATCAGGACGATAAACGCGAAAATGTCAGAGTAGTGGCTGCCCAGCACGCCACCGGTGAGGGCACCGATGTACCCAGCACCAATCGATTCGATCAGACCCAGCAAGATTGCGCCCACCACCGCACCACCGAGGTTGCCAATGCCGCCAAAAACCGCGGCGGTAAATGCCTTGAGGCCAGGCAAGAAACCCATGGCGTGCTGTGCAGTACCGTAGTTGGACGCGTACATTACGCCGGCAATGGCTGCCAACACGGCCCCAATGACGAAGGTTGCGGAGATCACCATATCGGGCTTCACACCCATCAGTGCGGCAACCCGTGGATTTTCAGACGTGGCACGCATGGCACGCCCCAGTTTGGTATGGTTTACCAGCCACATCAGTATCGCCAGCGACACAGCAGTAAAACCGAGAATCATGATTTGCGTGGGTGAGACCAACGCGCCGCCAATTTCCACGGGGTTGTTAGGCAATAGGGTGGGATACGACTTGTAGGTCGGCTTCCAGATAATCATGGCCAGCGTCTGCAACAAGATTGACATACCCATGGCAGTCAACATAGGCGCCAGCTTGGGGCTGTTGCGCAGCGGGCGGTAAGCCACCTTTTCAATCACAAAATTAAGCGTAGCGCATACAACGCAGGCAATGATCAAGGCGATGATGAGAATGATGTAGCCCGGTGTGCCGGGCATGGATTCCTGCATCAAGCCGATGATGGTCCAACTGGTCAGGGCCCCCACCATCATCACTTCGCCGTGGGCAAAGTTGATCAGGTTAATGATGCCGTACACCATGGTGTACCCCAAGGCAATGAGCGCATACATGCTCCCCAACACCAGACCGTTGATGATCTGCTGCAACAAAATATCCATATTAGTTCTCCGATTTTTTGGCCGGTGCGTAGATCACCAATTTGTTGAACAGCAATTTGAAGACGACCGGCGTCGCCTTGTGGGCAGCACGGATTCGTTAGCAAAAAGCCTGCCATCTTTCATGGTACGACAGGCAAGTGAAACGGATTGTAGCCAAGGGCACCTGCAAGTCGAGGCCCGATTCCCTTGGGTTTACCCCTAGCAATGGGAGTGCATCAGTCGAAACGCCATAGCGTTAGCGCAGCTAATACTTGGCCACATTCATGTTGGTTTGGCGGAATTGAGCGCCTTCAACTGTCGAAGTTTTTCGGCGATGCGAATCTCCAAGCCCCGCTCTACCGGGCGGTAGAAGTTGGGCGCTGGCATACCCTCAGGGAAATAGGTCTCTCCGGCCGCAAAGCCATCTTCTTCATCATGCGCGTAGCGGTAGCCTTTACCGTAGTCGAGCTGCTTCATCAGCTTGGTCGGGGCATTGCGCAGGTGCATGGGCACGGGCCGCGAGCCTTCCTTCTTGACGAGCGCACGGGCCTCGTTATACGCTTTGTAAACCGCATTTGATTTGGGTGCCACAGCCAAATAGACCACGCACTGTGCCAGCGTCAACTCACCCTCGGGCGTGCCCAGGCGTTCGTACACCTCGGCGGCATCGAGCGCCATGCGCAAGGCGCGGGGGTCTGCCAAACCAATGTCTTCGCTGGCCATGCGGATCAGTCGCCGGGCCATATAGCGTGGGTCTGCACCGCCATCGAGCATACGCACCAGCCAGTAGAGCGCCGCGTCGGGGTCAGAACCGCGCACCGATTTGTGCAAGGCGCTGATGGAGTCATAAAACTGCTCTCCGCCTTTGTCATAGCGTCGCATGCGCTCGCCCAACACCTTCACCAGCCAGACGTCGGTAACCTGCTCGATCCGCTCCTGTTGCGCGGCCACGGCCAGGGTCTCCAGCGTGTTGAGCAGACGCCGGGCGTCACCGTCCGCATAGGCCACCAATCGGTCAATTGCTATACTTTCAATAGCGGGCAATGCAGCTTCCACGAGGGCTACCGCCACTATTTTCTTAAGATCTTCGGCTGTGAGGGGTTGCAGCACATAGACGGCAGCGCGCGACAGCAGCGCTGAATTGACCTCAAACGACGGGTTTTCGGTCGTCGCACCAATAAAAGTAAACAGCCCGCTTTCAACATGCGACAAAAATGCATCTTGCTGGCTCTTGTTGAAGCGGTGAACCTCGTCGACAAACAGTATGGTGCGTCGGCCCTGCCCTAGGGCAACCTGGGCTTGCTCAACTGCATCTCGAATGTCCTTGATGCCACCCAGTACGGCACTGATGCTGATGAACTGGGCATCGAACGCGCTGGCCATCAGGCGTGCGATAGTGGTCTTGCCCACACCGGGCGGACCCCACAAAATGCAGCTATGGGGTTGCCCCGATTCGAACGCCAAGCGCAAAGCCATGCCATCGCCCAACAGGTGCTGTTGGCCAATCACTTCACCCAAAGTTTTAGGTCTTAGGCGTTCGGCAAGCGGCTGGTGCGATGGGGGCTTGGGGTGGGTCACAACAAAACGGAAGGCTGGGCGAACCCCAGTTTAATCGGGTGCGTCCGCCATCTGTTAAAAGGATGGCAACTACCGGTAACCATCGTGTCCACATCCCCTACTACCATTGCCTTCGGCTCTACCAACAACGACGCCACTAACGGAGCGGCGCCCGAATCACCCGCATTGCGCTGGACAAATGGGGGGGCGACCTGCTCTGCCCTGTGGCGGTCGGAGCGCGGTGCACCTCCGCCCAAAAAAGTGGTCGTCGCAGACGACACCATCACCGCAGACGTGGCCTACAGGCTGGCATGCGAGGGCACTGCATTGTTGTGGAATGGGGATTTCCAAAATGCCCGCCAACTGCTGCAAGCGATCGTGCGCAGATTGGCGCAGCCCGCCAAACGCACCCAGCGCAAGCAAACCGCCAAGGTCACGCAGGCTGCCAGTGCCACGGCGACGAAGCCCATGGAGAGCGCCTTCAACCTGCACCGCCAGGCCCAGGCGCAAAGAGCACGCGTATTGGGCATGTTGTTGATCCCGGTGGATGCCGATCGGGGCATTCCGCTGCGACGCGCGCCCGATGCACGCAAGGCCTTTACCGAAGCCTGGGGGCCAGCCGAGCAGACCGCCGGTGTTTCGGTGCTCGCATTGCGCGAGCTGCTGGGTTTGATCAGCGCCCACGAATGGCGCAAAAAAGGGATCGAGATTGCAGCACTCGGCGCAGCCCCCAACAACCGCATCCACCCCCACTACGGGGTGTTCTCACCGGTGCGCGGAGAGTATGTAGACTTGGTTGCAAACGCTTTGATAGCTACACCCGCTGCCAAAGGAGCCACCAAAAAGCCGGCGGCGGGTACCGCTTTCGCTAGTGCCTTTGACATCGGCACCGGCACCGGTGTACTGGCCGCAGTCATGGTGCGCAGCGGCATCCTGCAAGTGGTGGCGACGGACCAGGACCCGCGTGCCCTTATCTGCGCCAAAGACAACCTCACCCGGCTAGGCGTCTTGGGCCAGGTGAAGTTGGTACAGGCCGACCTGTTTCCCGAAGGCCAAGCGCAGTTGATTGTTTGCAATCCGCCTTGGCTACCGGCGCGACCCAGTTCGCCAATAGAGCATGCCGTTTATGACGAAGGCAGTCGCATGCTCAAAGGATTTTTAGGAGGTTTGGGCAACCACTTGTCGCCGGGGGGCGAAGGCTGGCTGATCATGTCGGACCTGGCCGAACATCTGGGTCTGCGGTCACGGGCGGACCTGCTATCGGCGATTGAGTCAGCCGGTTTGGTGGTGGTTGGCCGAGCGGATGCCAAGCCTCTGCACCCCAAAGCACACGATGCAACCGACCCGCTGCATGCTGCGCGCGCCGCAGAGGTCACTTCACTATGGCGTCTTGCCGCAAAGGCCAATTGAGCCGATTGATTCAGAAAAAGAAAAAGCCATCAATCTTTCGACTGATGGCTTTTCAATTTTGGCGGAGCGGACGGGACTCGAACCCGCGACCCCCGGCGTGACAGGCCGGTATTCTAACCAACTGAACTACCGCTCCTGGTAGCGGTAACCATTCGCTCTCAGTCCTTAAACTTTGAGCCAAGTCGCCAGCCCTTGCGGACTGGCTGTTACCAACTTGTGCCGTTTCAGCTTACGCTAAAAACTTGGCGACCCCACGGGGATTCGAACCCCGGTACCTACCGTGAAAGGGTAGTGTCCTAGGCCTCTAGACGATGGGGTCAAAACCTTGGACTAATCCGTTCTCAGAAACTTTGGTGGAGGTAAGCGGGATCGAACCGCTGACCTCTTGCATGCCATGCAAGCGCTCTCCCAGCTGAGCTATACCCCCTAAATCCTAGGATCACTGCCTGATTTCTCTGCAGCTACCTGAGAAAGCTTCGTTAGAAGCATTCTCAATTTCCGAGCCTCAAATTATAGCCTTAGAAATCAAGCTTTCGCAAGTCTGGTGATTACTTTTTCTCTTCCGCACATTTCCAGCACCGCATCCAGCGACGGCGTCTGGGCCGTACCCATGACCAACACCCGCACCGGCATGGCCAGCTGGGGCATCTTCATTCCATTCGCAGCCAGCACTTCCTTGATGACCGCAGCAATGGAAGCCTTGTCCCAAGCGCAGGCTGCCAACTTCTCTGCCAACATGGCAAGCCCAGGGCGCGCGGCTTGCGTCACATGTAGTGCAAGCTCTGCCGCATCCGGTGTGATGTCGTTGTAGAACTTGGCAGCCCAGGTGGCCAAAGAAATCGTTGTGTCGCAGCGGTCCTTGAGCAAAGCACACAACTGTGGCAAATGCGTCTCAGCCAAAGATGCTTCCAGCACAACGCCTTGCTTGGCCAGTTGCACAGCAACCAGTGCGGCGAGTCGCTGGTTGTCGGCTTGCTTGATGTACTGGGCATTGACCCACAGCAGCTTGACCGGGTCCCACTGCGCGGGGCTCTTGTTCAAATGCGTGCCATCAAACCAGGCCACCAGTTGCTCGCTGCTGAACAGTTCTTCGTCGCCATGGCTCCAGCCCAAACGTGCTAAATAATTGAGCATGGCTTCGGGCAGGTAGCCACCCTCTTCGTATGCGGTGACGCTAACAGCGCCACGCCGCTTGGACAGCTTTTGCCCATCGTCACCCAAAATCACGGGGCAGTGGCCAAACTGCGGTAGCGGCGCACCGAGCGCGTTGAAAATGTTGATCTGCCACGGTGTGTTGTTGATGTGTTCGTCACCGCGAAACACATGGCTGATCTGCATGTCCCAATCGTCCACCACTACCGCAAAGTTGTAGGTTGGCACACCATCGGTGCGCGCAATGATCAGGTCATCGATCTCGCGGTTGCTGATGGTGATGGGGCCTTTGACCAGATCGTCCCACGTTACATCGCCATCGGGCGGGTTGCAAAAACGTACCACCGGTTGCACACCTGCGGGAATGGCCGGCAGGGTCTTGCCGGGTGCAGGGCGCCAACGGCCGTCGTACAAAGTCTTCTCGCCACGGGCCTTCTTGGCTTCGCGCACCGCGTCCAATTCTTCGGGCGTGCTGTAACAGTGGTAGGCCTTGCCCTCGGCAATCAGTTGGTCGATGACGGCCTGGTAGCGGTCCAGACGCTGCATTTGGTAAATCGGGCCTTCGTCGTAATCCAAACCCAGCCAACGCATGGACTCCAAAATCTGGTCCACCGAATCTTGCGTGGATCGTGCCACGTCGGTGTCTTCAATGCGCAATACAAACTCGCCACCAAAGTGGCGGGCATACGCCCACGAATACAAGGCGGTGCGGGCCGTCCCCAAATGCAGATAGCCAGTGGGTGACGGTGCGATGCGGGTGCGAATTTTTTTGAAAGTCATGCGAGGGTATCCAGGCCACGGGAAAGATCGGCCTTCAAATCATCCAAATGCTCCAGTCCAACGGCGACACGGATCAGGCCTTGCCCAATGCCAGCGGCCTGGCGCTGCACTTCGGTCAGGCGCCCGTGCGAGGTGCTGGCAGGGTGCGCGGCTAATGTCTTTGTATCACCCAGGTTGGTACACAGCGACACCACGCGCATGGCATCCAACGTGTGGAAAGCGCGCGCGCGCGCCTGCTCGGGGCTGCCAGCCTTGACGGCAAACGACAACACCGCACCACCCATACCGCGCTGCTGCGCCATGGCTAGCGCATGTTGTGGATGGCTAAGTAGGCCGGGGTAATACACCCGCTCTACTTGCGGATGCGTCTCCAGCCACTGCGCCAGTTCCAACGTCTGGGCCGACTGGGCGCGCATGCGAATGTCCAGCGTCTCCATACCCTTGAGTACGACCCAGGCATTGAACGGCGCCAATGTCATGCCGCCGCTCTTGAGCACAGGCAAAAATTTATTGGTCACCATGTCTTGGCTGGCGCACAGCGCACCAGCCATGACGCGGCCTTGGCCATCCAGAAATTTGGTGCCCGAGTGCATGATGATGTCGGCACCCAGCTCCACGGGCCGTTGCAGCGCCGGTGTGGCAAAACAGTTATCCACCGCCAACAGTGCGCCCGCCTTGTGGGCAATGTCCGCCAGCGCAGCAATGTCACACACCTCGGTCAGCGGATTGGTGGGCGTCTCGGCAAACAGCAATTTCGTGTTGGGGCGCACGGCAGCGCGCCAGGCATCCACATCGGTCTGCGACACAAAGGTCGATTCCACGCCAAACTTGGCCAGGTCCGAGCCAATCAGTTTGATGGTAGAGCCGAACATGGACAGCGAACACACCACGTGGTCGCCCGCCTTCAGCAAGGCCATGCACATCATTAAGATGGCAGCCATGCCAGATGACGTGCCCATCGCGGCCTCGGTGCCTTCCATGGCGGCCAGGCGCTGCTCGAAGCTGGACACGGTGGGGTTGCCATTGCGTCCGTAGGTGAAGCCATCTTCTTCGCCCGCAAAGCGGCGCGCGGCAGCCTCGGCGCTGGGTTGCACGTAGCCGCTGGTCAAGTACAGGGCTTCAGAGTTTTCACCGTATTGGCTTCGGTCGACGGCCGCACGCACGGCAAGCGTGTCGCGGTGCAGGCCATCAGGTAATGCGCTGTGTGTCATGGCAATGTCGGCGTTTCAATCTTCGTGGTTGGGCAGGGCCAAGCGCGAAGTGTCTTCCTGGTTTTCTTCACCGCCCACGCGGCTTTCATTCAAGCGATTGATGTCGTCTGATGTGATGTCACCGGTCACATACACACCGTCAAAGCACGACGCGTCAAAGCCCGTGATTTTGGAATTGAGCGAACCGATAGCCCTCTTCATGCCATCGACATCCTGGTAAATCAGTGCATCACAACCAATGATCTGGCGAATCTCTTCAACACTACGGTTGTGTGCCACCAGTTCGCTGCTGGTGGGCATGTCGATGCCATACACGTTGGGGTAGCGCACGGGTGGCGCGGCGCTGGCCAGGTAGACCTTGCGGGCACCGGCGTCACGCGCCATTTGCACAATCTCTTTGGAGGTGGTGCCGCGCACGATGGAGTCGTCCACCAGCAGCACATTGCGACCCTTGAATTCGCTGGCGATGGCGTTGAGTTTTTGGCGAACGGATTTCTTGCGTACCGATTGGCCCGGCATGATGAAGGTGCGGCCGACATAGCGGTTTTTCACAAAGCCTTCGCGGTACGGCAGGCCCAGCAAATGCGCCAGTTGCGCGGCGCTGGGGCGGCTGGATTCAGGGATGGGGATGACCACGTCGATCTCGTTGGGCGGCACGGTCGAGATCACGCGCTTGGCCAGCGACTCGCCCAGGTTCAAACGCGCCTGGTAGACCGAGATGTTGTCCATCACCGAATCGGGGCGGGCCAAATAGACGAATTCAAAGATGCATGGGTTGAGTTGGGGGTTGTCCGCACACTGCTGCGCATGGACCGTGCCGTCCAGCGCGATGAACACGGCTTCACCTGGATCCACATTGCGCTCAAACTGGTAACCCGTGCCTTCCAGCGCCACGGACTCGCTGGCCAGAATGGTGCTGTCTCCATTTTTACCCATGCACAGCGGGCGAATGCCAAAGGGGTCGCGAAACGCCAGCACGCCATGGCCAGCGATGAGCGCGATCACCGCGTACGAGCCCTTGACGCGGCGGTGCACATTGCGCACAGCGGCAAAAAGGTCCAGCGGCTGCAAGGGCAAGCCGCGCGTGGTTTTTTCGATCTCGTGTGCCAACACATTGAGCAAGACTTCGGAGTCGCTCTCGGTATTGATGTGGCGGTGGTCGGTCAGGAACAGCTCGCTCTTCAGCGCATGGGCATTGGTCAGATTGCCGTTGTGCACCAGCACGATGCCAAAGGGCGCGTTCACATAAAACGGCTGCGCTTCTTCTTCGCTGTAGGCATTGCCGGCCGTGGGATAGCGCACCTGGCCCAGGCCGCAGTTGCCGGGCAGCGAGCGCATATTGCGCGTGCGAAACACATCACGCACCATGCCCTTGGCCTTGTGCATGAAGAACTTGCGCTCTTGCTGGGTCACGATGCCCGCCGCGTCCTGGCCGCGGTGTTGCAACAGCAGCAAGGCGTCATAGATCAATTGATTGACCGGTGCATGGCTGACAACGCCAACTATTCCGCACATAGTGTGTTTCTCATTTAAGGTAGATACTTTCCAAATTCTTCAGGTAACACGGGCTTGAGGCCCTTCAAGACCACCGTGGCTACAACAGGCCCACTCGACTCTTGCCACCAAGGGCTCTTAATAATGGGCGTCATGCCAGCCACGACTGTCAGAGCCAACAGCAAGATCCCGCCCCGCACCAGGCCAAATACGGACCCCAGCACCCGGTCCACCGGTCGCAGACCCACAGCGGCCACCAACTTGCGCACCACAAATGCCACCATGCCACCTGCAAATAGCGCAGCTACAAAAACCAACACGAATCCTGCCGCGTAGCGCACCACTTCGGTGGTATTGGACAGCGGCAAATAATGCGCGACATCCGGTGCAAACCACTGGGCCAAAACAAAGGCAACGACCCAGTTGGCCAGTGACAGCAGCTCATACACCAAGCCCCGCCAAGCACCCACCAACAATGAGATCACCAGCACGGCTACAAAAATCCAATCCAACACGGGCATGGTGGACAAAGCGCGCTCTTACAGCTCCAGCACAGACGCAGGCAGGTCCAGCTTGCGGATTTTCTCGGCGGTCTTGTCGGCGTTACCCTTGGATTCAAACGGCCCCACGCGCACGCGGATGCGTTTGCCTTCTTTGGGCTCAACCACTTGGGTATAGGTCTTCATGCCAGCTTTCTCCAGTTTGACGCGGGCCTCATGGGCCTTGGCAGCGTCAGAGAAGGCGCCGATCTGCACCACAAAGCGCCCAGACGCAGCGGCGGCAGCAACCGCAGCGGAAGCAGGTTTCTGCGCGGTGTCTTTGCCTTCCAGCAGGGCCTGGGCTTTGGCACCGTCATCGGTGCGCACCAGTGGCTTCTCGACCGGCTTGGTTTCAGGCTTTACTTCAGCTTTTACCTCGGGTTTTGTCTCGGGCTTGATTGCTGGCTTTGTGGGCGCTGACGCGGCACCGGAAGACACCGTGCCTGTGGCAGCGCGGGATGCCACCACAGCGGGAACCACGGCCGCCGATGCCACAACGGCAGGGCGCACAACCGGCGCAGTAGCAGGCGCGGGTGTTTTGCCGACATGTTCTTTGCCGGCATCTGACTCGACAACGATGTCGGTCGCGGGCTTCACCTGAGCGGCTGCTCCCAGGGGTTTGACGGTATTTTTGTCCGGAATTTCGATAGGTATGTCGACTGAAATAGGCCGGGGCTGGCTGTCAAACAGCAGTGGAAAACCAATCACACCCAACAACACCAGCACCGACGCGCCGATCAGGCGGTGGCGCGCGCGGGTGCGCATGGCCTCAACGCTTTCGGCGGCGGGAGCGGGGGTGGCATGCTCGTCACCACCTTTGCGAAATTTGAAAAAAGCCATGGATGAGGTAATTCTCAAGAATTCAGGTGTTTGGCAAGCAATCGGGGAACGCCCTGCGCAAGGACGCCGCCCACCGTATGGAAAGATCCAAAGACCACTATTCTATCAGCGGGGTCTGCGGCGGCGATGGCGGCCTGCAATGCCCCCATCGGGTCGGCAAAGGCGGCGCCCGTGGCGTCTTTGCGGGTGTTCAAGGCCTTCCATTGCGCCATCAAATCGGCGGCTTTGGCGGCACGCGGCAAGGGCAAATCGGTGAAATACCAGCGGTCCAGCAAGGGCAGCAGCTTGGTCAGCATGCTGGTCAAGTCTTTGTCAGCCATGGCGCCGAACACGGCGTGGGTGGTCGGGAAGTAGCCCATGGCATCCAGATTGGCCGCCAGCGCCGCCACAGAATGCGGATTGTGGGCCACGTCCAGCACCAGCGAAGGTTGGCCCGGCACGATCTGAAAGCGCCCTGGCAATTCGACAAAGGCCAGCCCATTGCGCACCGCCTGGGCTGTAATTGGCAAGCGTTCGCGCAGCGCAGTCAATGCGGCCAACACGCCTGCGGCATTGACCAACTGGTTGGCGCCGCGCAGCGCCGGGTAAGCCAGCCCGCTGTAACGCCGCCCCCGCCCGGCCCACCCCCACTGCTGTTTGTCGCCCGACACGTTGAAATCTTCGCCCACACGCCACAGGTCAGCACCGATTTCCAGCGCATGGTCCAGCACGCTTTGCGGTGGCACGGGGTCGCTAACGATGACCGGGCGGCCGGTACGCATGATGCCGGCCTTCTCGCGGCCAATGCTTTCGCGGTCCGGACCCAGTATTTCCATATGGTCCAGGTCGATGCTGGTGATGATGGCGCAGTCGGTGTCGATGATGTTGGTGGAATCGAGTCTGCCACCGAGACCGACTTCGAGAATCACCACATCTAAGTTGCTGCGCATCATCACTTCGAAGATGGCCAGCATCGAAAACTCGAAGTAGCTGAGCGAAACCACTTCGCCATTTAGGGTTCTCGCCCTCTCCACTGCTGCGAAGCCCGCTATCAAATTTGCAGCATCCACGGATTGACCCAGCAAGCGCAGACGCTCTTCAAAGTGCACGAGGTGCGGCGACGTGAAGAGCCCGGTGCGATAGCCCGCCTGACCCAAAATGGACTCCAGCATGGCACAGGTGGAGCCTTTGCCGTTGGTGCCAGCCACGGTGATGACCGGGCAATCAAAGCGAATCTCCATGCGCTGGGCCACGGTGCGCACGCGCTCCAGGCCCATGTCGATGGCGGTGGGGTGCAGGCGCTCGCAGTGGGCTAGCCAGTCTTCAAGGGTGTTTGGGGTTTCCATAGCGCTGCCGATTGTCGCTGAGTGGTACAGAGAGCGCCGATGTCAACTCAGGATCAGGTGGGTCGGGCGCTTTGCTCCGTGTCCCCCGCTCGCTGCGCGGGCTCCTCCTTTACCTGCGCAAAACGCCCAACACCCACCTGATCCCTCCAACACTGTTGGTGCGCAAACGCCAGCAAAGTGGTCTGCGCGCGAACCACTTTCTCAATATTGCTACAAAACCAGGAGCGGCATACGCCCACTGCACGAGGGCTACAGCCGAATTTGGCATTTAAGAGAAGTGTAGCCCGGACACCCGCACCCACGGCATGCACCAGCCCCCAGTGTCGATGCGCTCGGCACTCACGGCCACCACGTCGCGCAGCATCTGGGCCACGTTGCCGTTGATCATGGTCTCCGACAAAGCCGTGCCCGCTACGCCACCCTCAATCGCAAAGCTGTTTTTGATGATGCCGGAGAAGTCGCCATTGGCAGCCGGGTTGCCCATGGACAAACGCCCCACCACCGCGCCGCGCGGCACGCCCCGCACCATGTCAGCCAACGGCGTGGCGCCTGCTGCCAGCTCCCAGCCGCCGCTGGC
>JBBQBG010000030.1:0-25118 GCA_038317285.1 Burkholderiales bacterium
GGCACCAAGAAGGTCATCGCCTTCAAGAACGCCATCATCGCTGCGGGCAGCCAGGCCGTACGCCTGCCCTTCATGCCCGAAGACCCACGCGTCGTGGACAGCACCGGCGCGCTGGAACTGAAAGAAGTCCCCAAACGCATGTTGATCCTGGGCGGCGGCATCATCGGCCTGGAAATGGGCACCGTCTACAGCACGCTGGGCGCCCGCCTGGACGTGGTGGAAATGCTGGACGGCCTGATGCAAGGCGCCGACCGCGACCTGGTCAAGATCTGGCAGAAGATGAACGCCAAGCGTTTTGACAACATCATGCTCAAGACCAAGACGGTGGGCGCTAAGGCCACATCAGCGGGCATCGAAGTGACCTTTGCTGCAGCGGAAGAGGGCGGCATTGCGCCACCTCCACAAACCTACGACCTGGTCTTGCAAGCCGTGGGCCGCACACCCAACGGCAAGAAGATCGCTGCCGACAAGGCTGGCGTTGCGGTTACCGACCGTGGCTTCATCAACGTCGACATCCAGATGCGCACCAACGTGCCGCATATCTTCGCGATCGGCGACATCGTCGGCCAGCCCATGCTGGCGCACAAGGCCGTGCACGAGGCGCATGTGGCGGCGGAAGTGATAGCAGGTGAACTCCAAGGCAACAAAGAGCTGGCCGCAGCCGCCTTCAACGCCCGCGTCATCCCATCCGTGGCCTACACCGATCCCGAAGTGGCCTGGGTTGGCCTCACCGAAGACCAGGCCAAAGCCCAAGGCATCAAGGTCAAGAAGGGCCTGTTCCCGTGGACCGCTTCCGGCCGCGCCATAGCCAATGGCCGCGACGAAGGCGTGACCAAGCTGCTGTTCGACGACAGCCCTGAAGCGCATGGGCACGGCAAGATCCTGGGCGGCGGCATGGTCGGCACGCATGCGGGTGACATGATTGGCGAGATTGCGCTGGCCATAGAGATGGGTGCGGATGCGGTTGACATCGGCAAGACGATTCATCCGCATCCGACGCTGGGGGAGAGCATTGGCATGGCGGCGGAGATTGCGCATGGCAGTTGCACGGACGTGCCGCCGGCGAAGAGGTAGTCAAACGTGCACAAGACGAAACCGTATTTACAAGTCTTACTGGCCTTGGCGGTTTTGTTTTGTACCGATACCGCATTCGCGCAAGATGAGCAGTCTTGTGACAACAGTTTGATCGCTGACGCCTTGGGTCAAAAGCTTGAGATCGAAATCCCGGATTCGGGGCGGTATGGCGGTGAGCTTTTAGATTTGGTGTGCAAGGCCCATCCGTTGTTTCCAACCCAAACTATTGCCGCGCTTTTTTTCGATGTGAAGGATGGGAAAGGTAATTACCGGGACGATGGAAAAGGCTTCGTGATCGCACTAATCGACACCAAAAAGCGGACAGCTATCAGTGTCTATCGAGATTTTGTTGAGCACGACAGCCCTCAAGGGATCGTAGACCGGCGAATCGATCAATACAGCCTTTCGCTTGACACTGGGAAATACGATGTTGCGCCGGGTGTTCGCGCTATCGGTGTTCGCATGGCAATTGGGCACAGCCCTTGCGCAGGTGATTCCGGTTCATCTGACTTTTTGACGCTGTTTGTTCGCCGTGATCGACGGTTAGTGCCCATTTTGCGTGAACAGGCAATGTCCGCGTTTGAGAGGCGGGACGTTGTGACCACCTGCAATGGCGGCCAGAACGATCTGACGCTTCTTGAAGCCAAAGCAAGCTTGCAGTTGGCCAAAACGCAAACAAATGGCATGCGGGACATTGAGCTGTGGGTGAAAATCCAAATGGATGCTACTAGCACAATTAAGAGCTATGCGGAGGCGGACATTGCCAAGCGGGAAAAGCTGCATCGGCGTGCAGTACTTCGTTTTGACGGTACTCGTTACGCGTCAGTCTTTGACTTGATCACTTCTGAAGATTAATGGACACGACGACGGCGTTGCCAAGCTGCTGTTTGATGATTTACCCGAAGCCCGCGGCCACGGAAAAATCCTGGGCGGCGGCATGGTCGGCACGCATGCGGGCGACATGATCGGCAAGATAGCTCTGGCCATTGAGATAGGTGCGGATGCAGTGGATATCGGCAAGACAATTCACCCGCATCCGACGCTGGGCGAGAGCATTGGCATGGCGGCGGAGATTGCGCATGGCAGTTGCAAGGATGTGCCGCCGGCCAAGAAGTAAAGCCTGAGTCAAAATTCTGGCGCTATTAAATAAATAGCTATCTGCGTATATCTGACGAGGGCTAAGCAGCTTTTTTTATTCCATCAAAGTCGCCAATACTTACCCTGCATAGGCTTATCGCGCACGGGCCACACAGGGCAAAGCATTTGCACCACCTCCATCAGGCCCATCCACTCGACGATGGGGTCGACCCCAGATGCGTCGCCCAGTGGCGGGTGAAAAGGCACCCCCCCTTCGCGCGCCAGCACCGAACCCGCCTTGTCAGGGTCAAGCGCCAAGTCAGCATTTGTATCGGTGTTATCCGAGAAGTTCATGGAGGAGTTCAGGTTTGTTGAACAGCGCAAAGTATTCACGCAACTCTTCCATGTTTAGCGAATCGCGGTGTATTTTCAGCAGCGCGCGAATGTCATCCAAGTCGCGCGTTCGGGTTGCGTCGTTCACGAAGCCTTGCAGTTTGAAACCGATAAGCCCTTCGACACTGATGATACGCATGCGGCCCATGGGGGTCTCGCGCTCAGATGCCTGCGCCAGCAGTCGGCGTGCAAGGGGACGGTGTGCGTAAAGCAAATCCAATCCCTCAGCGGCGCGCACATAGTTGGCTGCATCTTCACTGCGGTAGAGGCATTGGTAGCCCAAATTCAACAGCGCGGTATGCACCCTGTCTGCTGCTTCTTCCTCCAACAAAAAATTCACGTCCTTGGTGGCGCGCACCACCCGGTGTGCAACCACCGCCAAACCGCCAATCAATGCTGGTGCCGTGCCGATGCCCTCAAACATGGTCAGCGCTTCGCGAATTTGTTCTGCTAGATTGGACATGCCTACAGCGGGAAAGGAGGGTGGGGTCATCATAGCGCCCGCTGTGGCGTAGGCACATCCGTTAGCTTAGGAGTGGCTTCAACACTCGATCCGCATCGCCGGACGCGCCTGCACCTGCGCCAGCCACTTCTGCACGTGCGGGTGTGCATGCACGGGCGCTCCCAGGTACACGCTGTAGCCTATTACCGACCCGACCACCAGGTCCACCAGCGAGTAATCCGCCCCCAGCATCCAGGGCTGAGTGGCCAGACGTGCGTCGAGCACGGCCAGCAAATCGCCCAGCGCCTGGGTGGCGGCCTTGGCATGTGCCGGGCTGCGCAGGGCTGCGCAGGGCTTCTTCGCCCTGGGTCGCCACATGCAGGCGAGTCATTACCGCGCCGTAGGTCACATAGGACCAGGCGCACCACGACAGGGCCTGCAGCGCCTCGGGCGTGCCGCCTGCGGGCCACAGTCCGCGTTCCACGCCAAAGCGGTGACCCAGCCACAAGTGGATGGCCAGGGCCTCGAACATGGGCGCGCCGTCCACAGTCAGTGTGGGCACCTTGCCATTGGGGTTGAGGGCCAGGTAGTGGGGGTGGTGCTGTTCGCCGGTGCGGATGTCGACCTTCACGCGTTCGTGGGGCACATTCAGCTCCGCAAGGGCGTAGCCGATGGCGCTGGCGCTGGACATGGGGTGCCAGTAAAAGACGATGGACATATAAAAAACTCCTTGGGGTTGTGGAAGAAAAGGTGCTGCCACTGTAGGAAGCATTGCGGACAGTTTTAGCCCTCAATGCGCATTACAGTCGCGGCATGCTCACTTCATCAACCCGCCTCTTGCGGCTGCTCTACCTGCTGCAGACGCGCAAGCACTGGATGGGGCCGGAACTGGCCGAGCGCCTGGACGTGCACCCGCGCACCTTGCGGCGTGACATGGACCGCCTGCGCCAACTGGGCTACCCCGTCCATGCCAGCAGTGGGGTGGCGGGCGGTTATGCCTTCCGGGCCGGGCAGGCTCTGCCACCGCTGCTGCTGGACGACGACGAGGCGCTGGCCGTGTCGATTGCACTGCGCACCGCCACAGCGGGCGCCGTGGGCGGCATCGAAGAATCGGCCCTGCGGGCGTTGGTCAAGCTGGAGCAGGCCATGCCCGCCCGGTTGCGCAAGCAGGTGGACGCATTGCGCTCCACTATCGTGCCCATGGACCGGGTCGGGCCGGTGGTGGATGCCTCACTGCTCGCCACACTGGCGTCGGCCTGCCGTGACCAGCTGCGCCTGGCGTTCACCTACGGCGACAGCAAAGGCCGCAGCGCCGAACGCAATGTGGAGCCACAGGGCCTGGCCCATACCGGTTTCCGCTGGTACCTGGTGGCGTGGGACCAGATCCGTGAAGACTGGCGCACCTTCCGAATCGACCGCATCGTGGGGGCGCCGACCGTGGGCACCCATTTCGCCCCCCGGGTATCGCCGGACGGCGGGGATCTAAAGGCCTATGTCTCACGCTCGCTGGTGGTGGCACCCCATGCCGAGCAGGCGCGCATTGTGTTGCACGCGCCATTGTCAGAAGTGGCGCACCGCATTCCTGTGTCGGTCGGTGTCCTCCAAGCCTTGGATGCCCAGCGCTGCGTGCTGGAGTGCGGAGCCCATTCGCTCGATACGCTGGTGCATTGGTTGTTCGCGCTTGATCTCGGATATGAGGTGCTGGCACCAGAGGCGTTGAAGGACAGGCTCAAGGTGGTTGGCGAGCGGGCCCTGCGCGGCGCAAGCTGACAGTCGTTTCCCACCTCGGGGCAACCACCAATGAAAAAAGGCCCTGAAGGGCCTTTTTTCGTATGGGGATGAACCCATTGTTGCTTAGTAGCTGCTACGGCCACCGCCGCCGCCGCCATATCCACCGCCACCGCCACCGCCGCCATATCCACCACCGCCGCCGCCAGAGCGACCGCCACCACCGTAACCACCGCCGCCGCCGCCGTAACCGCCACCACCGCCGCCAGAGCGTGGCGGACGGGCTTCCATGGGCTTGGCTTCATTCACAGTCAAAGCACGACCGTCAAATTGTTGGCCGTTCATTGCGCTGATAGCGGCTTGTGCTTGCGCATCGTCGCCCATTTCAACAAAACCGAAACCTTTGGAGCGGCCGGTGTCACGGTCCATCATGACCTTGGCACTGGTTACGGTGCCGTGCGCGCCGAATTGTTGTTGCAGATCTTCGTCACGGAAGGAATAAGGCAGATTGCCCACGTAAAGTTTATTGCCCATGAAAGGACTCCTGAAAAAAACTCAAAAACACGATGGAGTCCATAACCGAAAACAACAAACCAATGAAGACTTTGAGCTGACGCGAGACCGACATTCACCGTAGACCATGTATTGCACATAGTTCGACAATACACACCGAATGTAACACTATCCACAATACCAAGGCCGTTTCTGCACGCGCCTTGCCCGAAAGCATTGAAGCGACATTCGCATCGATGGAGGAGGGCGAAGCTGGAAGCAACGCAAGCGTTGCGGCCGGCAAAGGGATCGCCGCCGACACGGCCTGGGTTGGCCTAACCGAAGACTCTGGCCTTGCGCCCAGGGCATCACCAAGCTGCTATTTGACGATTCACCCGAGGCCCATGGCCACGGCAAGATCTTGGGCGGGGGCATGATCGGCGAGATTGTTTTTGCGGGCATACTCGGACTCATTTGGCTGAACTTCCGATCCACGTCCAAGTACACGCATGCTCTCACGCCGCCAATTTTTCTTTGCAGAATGGCTTTTCGTCCTGTGCGTGCTGCTTACCCTGGGCGGCTACCTCAGTTACTCTGCGCACCAAGACTACCAGCGCACCGAGCGCGATGAGCTGGCCCGGCTGGCCCAGCAAGCGTCTATCGTAGAAAACAACCTGGTGCCTCAGCTAGCGGCTACCAACAAGGCCTTACTCAGCGTTATAGAAGACTTGCCCCGCTGGCAACAAGAAGTAGACTTCCGCCAACGCCTAATCCGTCGCCTGGAAGTATTAAACGCCATCGTGCCCGGTGTGAGAACACTGTTGGTGGTGGACGCGCGGGGGGAGATTATTGCCTCCTCCAACCCCGGCGCAGTCGGGTCCCGTGTGACTGACCGGGAGTGGTTCCGCTTGGCGCAAGCAGGCAATTCTCCTCAAACGCTATACCTCACCCCGCCTTTTAAGTCACTGGTAAGCCCCACATCGGTCGCCATGGTGCGATCCTTAGCGGGCTCCAAAGGCGAGTTTGCCGGTGCGGTGTTTGCGGCCCTGCATCCAGACTTTGCCAAGGTCTTGCTGAGCTCGGTGGTGAACACGCCAGCCACGTTCGCGAGCTTGGTGCATGCCAATGGCACCGTGTTCGCGAGCACTGATGACACGTTGGTGGGCAAAGACATTGGCGTTCCCGGCAGTTTGTTTTCTCGCCACCGCAACTCCGGGCAATCCGCCAGTACGCACATCGGGGTAGCCCCAGCAATTGACGTGAAACGCATCATCGCGCACCGCACCATCCAGCCCGCTAGCTTGGGGATGAACAACTATTTAGTGGTAGGTGTTGCGCGCAATTTTGACGCAGTGTTTGCACCTTGGCGCGCGGGTGCCGCACTGGCCGCTGTGATGTTTGGTGCGTTGGCGCTGGCTGCCATGGGTGGGCTCGCCCTCTACCAGCTTCTGCGCCTGCGCAATGCCGCTGAAAAAGTGCGCGCAGAATCGGCTTTGACACAGTCTCAACAGCGGTTTTCTACCGCCTTTGCAGCAGCACCGATCGCAGCGTCTATTGCCAGACTGAAAGATGGCTGCTTTGTCGAAGCCAACCGCAACTATGAGCGATTGTTCGGTTGGAAACGGGAAGAGATCATTGGCAAAAGCTCGGTTGAGCTCGGCGTGTGGCCCGATGCTGCAACGCGCGCCCCTTGGGCGCGAGCCATGCTGGAGCATGGAGAGCTTGTGGACTACGAGACCATCTGGATGCACAAGAACGGTCAGAGCCGCCATGTCAGCCTTTCTGCCGCGCTGACCAATGTCGACGGCGAAGCTTGCGTCTTGGCCTACGCCACCGATATCACCGCGCGCAAGCAAGCGGAGGAACAAATCAATGTCCTGGCGTTTTATGACCAGCTCACCTTACTGCCTAATCGCCTGTTGATGCTGGACCGGCTCAAGCAGGCCATGACAATGGGTGAGCGCAGTGGCTACTTTGGGGCGCTGCTATTTGTTGATCTGGACCACTTCAAGGTACTTAACGAGACACTGGGCCACGACGCAGGCGACGTTCTGCTGCAACAAGTGGCCCAGCGTCTGGGCCAGTGCGTGCGTGAAGGCGACACCGTGGCCCGCGTCGGAGGTGATGAGTTTGTTGTGATTTTGGCCAGCCTGAGCAGCAACCAGGAAGATGCTGCAGCTGCCACCGAAAAAGCTGCCGAAAAAATGCTGGCCCAACTCAATCAAGTGCACCAGTTGGGTGGCAGCGCCCACAGCAGTGCGGCCAGTGTGGGCATGACCTTGTTCCAGGGCCTGAACACATCCGTAGACGATTTGCTCAAGCAAGCCGAGCTGGCGATGTACCGCACCAAAGAAACCGGGCGCAACGGCATGCGTTTCTTTGACCCCGAGATGGAAACCGCGGTATTGAAACACGTGGCTCTGGAAAAGAGCCTGCGCATGGCCCTGCAGGCCAAAGAGTTTGTGCTGCACTACCAGCCGTTGGTGGTGGGCGCTGGGCAGCTCACCGGCGCTGAAGCATTGGTTCGTTGGCAGCACCCCCAGCGCGGCATGGTGTCGCCTGCTGAATTTATTCCGATGGCAGAGGAAACCGGCTTGATTGTGCCGCTGGGCCAGTGGGTTTTGGAGACCGCCTGCGCCCAGTTGGCGCAGTGGGCGCTGCGGCCTGAGCGCGCGCACTTGACCATTGCCGTGAACGTGAGCGCGCACCAGTTTCGCCAAGCAAACTTTGTTGAGCAGGTACTGGGGGCGTTGAAGTTGACTGGGGCCAATGCACGGCGGCTCAAGTTGGAGCTGACCGAGTCTTTGCTGGTGTCCAACGTGCAAGACACGATAGAAAAAATGTTTGCCCTCAAGGCCAAGGGCGTAGAGTTTTCGCTCGACGACTTTGGCACCGGCTACTCGTCTCTTACCTACCTCAAGCGGTTGCCGCTTGCGCAGCTCAAGATCGACCAATCGTTTGTGCGCGATGTGCTGGTAGACCCCAACGACGCAACTATTGCCAAAACCATTGTGACGCTGGCCCAAAGCCTGGGGCTGGCGGTGATTGCCGAGGGCGTAGAGACACAGGCACAAAAAGATTTTTTGGCAAGCCACGGTTGCCATGCCTACCAAGGCTACTTTTTCAGCAAACCGCTGCCTATTGTCCAGTTCGAGGCGTTTGCTCAGAGAGCTTGACCCTGTGCGTGGATGTGCTGACGGCGCGGAAGTAAACCAGGGCAGGGCACACCGAACCGTTACAGTCTGCTGCCATGACACTAGACGAAACGCAGGCACGGAAAATTCTGTTGGCGCAAGCCATTGAAACCAGCGGACTGCTGAGCGACGCGGAGGTGGACCAGGTCGATGACGAAACCAGTCTGCAAACCCCCGCAGCGTCCCATGACTCCCAAGCTATGGGCTTGGTGCTTGCCCTGCGTGCCGACATCATGATCGCGAGGGTGCAGTCGCGCCATCCGGCGCTGGTGTCTTCGCTGGGAAAACCACTGTTTTCGCGCGGAATGTTCCTCGTTCCGCTGGTTGCATTGGTATTAGGCGTTGCTGCAGATCGTGTCGCTAACCCGCACCGTGTCGATCTGCTGTCTGCCCCGATTCTGGTGATCCTGCTTTGGAACCTGGTTGTTTATGCGGCGTTGTTGCTGTCCATGTTTCGACGCTCGGGCTCGTCCTCTGACGGGTTTCTGTTGACCTGGAGACAAGGGCTTCAATCCTGGGGCGGGATCTTCGGACGACAGACGGAGGCGGGCGCGGCGACACGCGCGAGCGCGGCTTTTCTGCGTCTTTGGCATCCCGCGACTTCAGCGCTGAACGCACAGAGACTGACAACCCTGATGCATTCTGCCGCAGCGGCATGGGCACTGGGCATTGTGTTGTCCCTGCTGGGTAGGGGGTTGTTTGTGGCCTATGGGGTGGGTTGGGAAAGCACTTGGCTGGATGCCGCAAAGGTGCACTTCGCTCTCCAAGCGTTGTTTGCTCCATTGGTAGCGCTGCTGTCGCTGGATCCATTCACACTGGCCGATATTGCACGGCTTCAAGTGGGCGCTGGTTTCGGCGGGGAAGTGGCCGACGGCAGACGTTGGGCATTGATGTATGCGGGATTGTTGGCGTTGGTCGTCATTACACCCCGTCTGGCGCTTGCAGCCTGGGCTGCAATGCGCGCGCGCTGGTTGTCACACAGGATCTGGATCAATCTGGAAGATCCTTATTTTCAGCGCATCATTGACAACCTCTTTCCAGCGCAGGTGCGCATAGGTGTCATCACACACCGTGCGACCGATCAGGAGGCGCTTGCACGTGTGCTGAAACAGGCGCCCGCTCCGTTGTCACGCCTTGAAGTCTCCGGTTCTATCTGCCTGATCGACACAATCCGTGGCGACGGCCTTTGGTGGGATTCCCCCAAGCCGCAAGGCGACATGGTTTTGCACGTCGTCGGACAGGCGCAGGACCTGGCCGCGGCACTGGCGCAATTGCAGTCGCTGGGGCAACCGGTGTTGATGCTCGTGCGCACGCGCGAAGAAGACGATTCGGCGAGCGCCCAGTTGCGGGAGCAGTGCCGTCAGCACATACGCAGTCACGAACTGCCTATGGATGTACTCGATTTCACGGAGTTTGCCCGCTGCTGGACGCTGGAAGCGGTGTTGCTGGATGCCATGGCCAGGCGGGTGCCCCGCTCCCGTTCTCGGGGAATGGCGCGCTTGCAAACTGCGTGGCTGCAGCGCAACCTAGACCGGTTTGCCTCGTCGGTGCAGATCATGGGCGAAACATTGCTGGGCGCCTCTGGCGAACATGAGGCCGTACCCCGGCTATCTGTAATGGATCGTGTCCAGCCTGCACGTTTGCGCGAACACAAAGAGGTGAAAAAAGCAGCGATGGAAGCGGTTCAGCACCGCGTGCATGTGCGTTTCGAGCTGCTACTACTAGACCTGCTGAAGTTGCACGGCCTGGATGCAGTGGCGGCGGGGGAATTGGTGTTTCATGCAGAGCAACCTCAGTTCGACGTAAGGGGTTCGATCGGCGCCAGTGATGCTGCGATGGGCGGGGCAGCATCGGGCGCTGCCGTAGGCGCATCCATTGACCTGCTGACTGGCGGTTTGACGCTGGGTGCTGCGGCGGCGCTGGGGGCCCTGGCAGGGGGTGGCGCAGCGTTGATCGGAGCCGTCTGGAACAACCGCGACACGCCCGATGGTCGTGTGCGTATCGCGCTGGGTGACGATATGTTGCTGGCGTTGGTGCAGGCGTGCGTGCTGCGCTATTTGGCCGTTGTGCATGTTCATCGCGACAGCGGTGATTTGCACAGGGCAGACCAGTTGGAGGCGTGGAAAGCTGCAGTTCTTGAACAAGGCACACAGCGGCGCAAACTTCTGCTCAAATGCCTGGATGCAGACAATGCGTCAGACGACCGGCGCAAAGACCTGGTCGGTGAATTGCGGCAAATGTCTGCGGCCGTGCTGCTCGAACTGTATCCAGGTGCACGGGTACACCTGCCGTGATCGCATCAGGGTCGGATATACGCCCAGCCCTCGCCTTGGCGTTTCATCAGTTCCACGACACCGGCAGGCACATAACCAACTGCAGGGTTCATCTCCGCCTTGGTAAGTTTTAGACCCTTCATGGTGTTTTCGCAAGCCACCACCTGGATGCCTGACTTCACCGCCTCGGAAACCCGCGTATTGGTGGTGGCGTCGTCCTTGAGCATGCCGATGCCCGGGCCATAGGCCACAATTTCAATTTGCACCTTTTCAGCGCCCAACTCCTGCTGCACATTTTTCGCATTGTTCAGTGCCAGGTTCCACTTTGCGGCGTCGCCGTCACTCACTTGAAAAACCACCTTGGAGGGCGCGCTGGAGGTCTGGGCAAATGTGGCCGGGGCCAGCATCGCTGTACCCACCAAGGCGGTAGTCTGCAAAAATGTCCGAAGCTTCATGTTTGGTCTCCTGGGATGTCGAGCTCGATCGCCACCTGCGTGCAGACTGCACGGCACAGGGCAGCTACGCGTTCACTTTGCAAACTATAGAACACCTGCGCGCCTTCGCGCCGGCGCGACAAAATACCTTTGCGGTGTAACGTGGCCAGGTGCTGTGACATGTTGGGCTGGGTTGTGTCGATCTGCGCCAGCAATTCAGAGACGTTTTTTTCTTTCTCGCACACCGCACTGATGATTTTCAGACGCAGAGGGGTAGACAGCACGGCGAAGAGTTGTGCCGCAGAGGCAAACACGCGGTCTTCATTGGTCAGGGCTTCCATGGGCAGTCCAATTGGTTTCATGAGTCGGCTCTAATTTTAGGCCTGCTGCCAGTGAGACTGTCACCCAGTGACATGACGTCTTCGAGAGACATCTCACCGGGGACCCTGTTCAGCAGTTCGCCGTTGGCAGACACCAGACAGGTCAATGGCACGACCTGGCGATCGGTCCATTGGGATCTAAATTTCTGGTCAGCCATTGCCACTGGAAAATGCCACTGCTGGCGATGCACGTGCGCGCGAATGGCCAAGGCATCGGTTTCCAGCGTGACGCCCAACACACCAATGGCATGTGTCACTGATGATTGGTAGAGCGCGTCGAGACGGGCATTGTGTCGCTGGCAGTAGAAGCACCACGTCGCCCAGAACACCAACACCAGCGGTCGACCGAACCAAACTGCTTTGTCCAATGCAACACCTTCAGGTGTCACCAAACCTGAGCCATCCATAGTTCGGCGTGGTGCGGGTTCGCTAGCGAAACCTTGCGACCAGGGCAACGTCGCCGCGAGGCCTGCCGCCAGCAGCATCTGCCGCCGCGCGACGCCGGTTGCGGCAATGGCCAAGGTGGTCATTCGGCACCTTGCTGTTCCATCAGCAGGTAGGTGTTATAGGCATTCATTCGGTTGGCCGCTTTAAATAGGGGTAGTTTGTCGTAGCGGGACCAATCGGCACGGTCATAGGCTTCTTCAAAAGGTTCCAGGTTCACCGCCGCTTCCCCCATGGTCTTGCGCAAGTGCACCAGGTAGTCCCGCGTGAGTTGCATATCGGCTATTGGATTGTGCGACGCCGGTCCATGGCCGGGCACGACCACGGTGGGGTGGTAGGTCATCAATTGATTCAAGGATGCGATCCACGAGCGGCTGTCGGCCTGCCCGACAAACGGAACGCGCCCCCGAAAGAACAGATCCCCTGAAAACAGTACACCCTTTTGTGGCACATACACCACCATGTCTTCTGCGGTGTGCGCCGGTCCCACATGGTCAATGACAAAGTCGACACCGCCAACGCGTAGCCGGGTTTGCGGAACTTGCAGCCACTGGTCGGCCGTGACCAGGTAGGTATTTGCATCGATCCAGGGTGCCAGTTCGGTTCGACTGGCTTCTAGACGCTGACGGGCGGTGTCCGAGTTCAGGTACTCTTTTCCAAGTACATGGGCCAATACCACTGCACCCGCCTTCTTGAATGCTTGCAGCCCGTAGATATGGTCTGCATGGTAGTGGGTGAGAACCACATAGCGCACTGGCTGCTTGGTAATCCGCGCAATCGCGGCCAGCAGTGCTTCGCCCAATGCAGGTGAACCCAGGGCGTCGATCACCAACACGCCATCATCCGTGACCACAAAGCCAGCGTTGGAAATGAAGTTCCGGTTGGCGCCGCTGCCCAATGCAGCCTGACCTTGTACAAACCAGACCCCGGGTGCAACTTGCTCCGGTTGTAAGGTGATGGTTTGCGCAACAGCACCCTGCAGTGCCAATAGACACAGGACAGCCAACAGACGCTGACCGACGCGCAACAGCGTCATGGTGTGTCTCCTGCAGGCGTGGCGGCCTGATGTTGGTCCAGCAGCCGGTCGGTCAACGCTGCGGCAATCCACATGGCCGACAGCGTCACAAATGCAGTGATGCCAAACACCGATGTGCCACTAAGCCCTGCGCCGACCGCACAGCCGCCTGCAAGCATGCCACCAAAGCCCATGCACATGGCCCCGAATAGATAGCGGCGCATGCCAGCCCCACCCTGAAAACCTTCCAATTTCAACTCCCCATAGAGGGCCGCAGCGAGGAACGCACCGACGAAAACACCAGGAACCAATGCGAGGTCAAAAGTAGGGGGCTTGTGGGTATTGAATAGCACCCGTGACAGCACCTCTGCAGACGGGCCTGTAAAGCTCAGGGACTGAACGGGGTGCGGGTCAAACGATACCCGGCTGATTGCGTAGGTCATCCACCAGGCCACAGCAATGGTCAAGCCAACACCGATTGCGCCACCCCATGCCCAACGCGTGACCCGCTGACGCCGCGCCCACACCACGGCGGCGGCTAGCCACACCAAGCCGAAGAGCAGGCCTGCCACATGACTGAGTTCGGCTCGGGCCAGCAGATCGCGGGAAAGCCCACCTTCAACCGTCCACCAGGCCGAAATGCCTTCTCGCACCGGTGCCAGAACGCCGGTCCAGGCAGCCTGGGCCGCCACTGCAAACACCAAGCCAGACACCAAAGACCGCAAATTGCCTTGCGCCGCCAACACGAGCAAACGGCTGGAGCACCCCCTTGCCAAGACCATCCCCAAGCCAAACAATCCACCCCCCACCATAGCGCCAGACAAGCTGCCCCGGGCAGCCAGCTGTCGCGACACACTGGAGTCAAACCCGCCCCATTGCGACAGTGCCTGGGTCGCCAAGATCGCGGTTGAAAAAGCGAATAGCCAGACCGTCAGCTTGCCGCCCCGTTGGTTGCGGGAAATTTCGATGACGGCCGAGCGCAGGCAAAACCGCGAGCGTTGCGCCAAAAATCCAAAGGCTGCGCCCACCAGTCCCCCGGTCAGCGCCAACGTCTGCGCCTCTCCCAAAGTTTCGACGGTTTTCTCAACCCAGGTAAAGGGCATGGTGGGCGACCAGAGTGTTGGAGTGGCTAGGGCCGAATATAGGCATAGCCCTGGTGCTGAAGTTTGGCCAATCGCACCACACCGGAGGGCGTGAAGTCGGCTTCCTGGACAAACTGGTCTCGTTTGAGGTTGCGCGCCCGCAGGGTGATCTCACACACCTCAAACCGCACACCGCGTGACACCAAGGCCGACACCAAGCCAACATAGTCCCCGCCATTGGCTTCTTTGGCACCTTCGAGTAAGAAGTCCACCCCGTTGCCAATAGCGACGACCACGATCTTGGCCGTTGGGTCGGTATCCAGGTGGTTGCGTATGCTGCGCAACCCGGCCAGCGCTTGGGTTTGTGTGTCGCCAATGTGGTAGACCACCGTGTCCTGGCTCCAGGCGGAGCCTGACATCATTAACAGCCCCACGACAACAACCAGAATTTGACGAATGCTCTGCATGCTGCGCTCCTTTTGGCGTTCTCAAAACACCTTAAGCCAAGCCGGGATTGCCAGCCACACCGACCAGCTTGGGCGTATTCAGCGTCCGCTCTTTGACATGGCCGCCGGGTTGGGATTTCAGCCACTCCTCTACCAGCTCCCACACCGGCCGGTTGCCCGGCGCAGTGCGCGCAGCCTCAGCCACTGGTGCCCACCCCGCAACCTTGTAGCTGCGTGTAGCCTCCAGTGGCTTGCCATTGAGTTGCAACCGGGATATGCGTTGCCCCATCTTTTGCGCTGGCTCACAGGAGTAGTTCAGACCACCCACACGCACCATGTCGCCCCCTTGCTGGTAATACGGGTCCGGGTTGAACAGGTTGTCGGCCACATCCTCCAAAATGGTCTTGATGGCTTCGCCCGTCATGGTTGTGAGCGTGGTGTAGGGGTAAGTGATGGCCAACTGGTCCATCATCAGCTCCCGCGTGATGGTGTCACCGGGCAACAGAGTTGTTCCCCACCGGAAGCCTGGGCTCAAGGCGATGTCCGCACCTTGCACGTCCATCAAGGCGTCGCACACCAGTTGGTCCCAACTGCCGTTGAAATTTCCCCTGCGGTAGAGCAGACCGTCGGTGATGGCCAACTTGTCGGCCAGTCGCGTTGCATAAGGTGCGCGTACCCGCTCGATCAGAGCCGCCATCTCAGGATCTGCCTTGATCTGGTTTGCAAATATCGGCAATAGTCGATACCGAAAATCGGTCACACCCTGTGTACCAACCTGGAAGTCCATGACACCCAGAAACTTGCCATTGCTGCCTGCGTTGGTGACCAGGGTTTTGCCGCCTGCATTGGATACAGGCACGGCCAATGGGACTCCGTCATGGGTATGCCCGCCAAAGATGGCATCGACGCCGCGCAACCGACTGGCCATTTTCAGGTCCACATCCATGCCGTTGTGTGACAGCACGACCACGACTCTTGCACCCTTGCCGCGGACCTCGTCGACCATTTTTTGCAGGTTGTCATCCTGGATGCCGAAGGTCCAGTCGGCCACCATGTAGCGCGGGTTCGCAATGGGGGTGTAGGGAAAGGCCTGCCCGATGATGGCCACCTGCACGCCGTTGATCGCGCGCATCACGTAAGGTTTGAAGACCGGGTCCCCAAAGTCATTGGTCTTGACGTTCTGGGCGACGAAATCGACTTTGCCAGCAAAGTCTTTTTCAATAATCTCTTTCACCCGCTCCATGCCATAGGTGAATTCCCAGTGGCCGGTCATCACGTCCACGCCCAGCAGCTTGCAGGCGTCCACCATGTCCTGTGCCTGGGTCCACAAAGCGGTTGCCGACCCTTGCCACGTATCACCGCCATCGAGCAACAAGGCTCCTGGGCGACTGGCCTTAAGCTGTCGAACCAACGTTGTTAGGTGTGCAAAGCCGCCGACCTTGCCATACAGACGGGCCGCTTTGTCAAAGTCCACATAGGTAAAAGCATGGGCCGATGCGCTACCCGGCCGCAAGCCCGCGGCCTTCAGCAAATGATCGCCCACCAGGTGTGGCAATTTGCCCCGCATGTCACCCATGCCGATGTTTACGCTGGGCTCCCTGAAATGGATCGGAAGCAACTGCGCGTGGCAATCCGTCATGTGCAGCAAAGAGACGTTTCCAAACTGGGGAATATCGTAGAGCCCTTGCTGGGCCGTGGCAGCGTCAGCGTCAGCGAACCGGGTGAGGTTCATCCCCGCGGCCGATGCGGCCCCCAACAACTGAATGAATTCCCGTTTGGACAAGTTCATGCTGAAGTTACTCTCTAGACTACCGGTTGACCGGCGACTTTGGATCAAGCACCAGAGCCATGAGGTCTTTCAATTGCGTCTCGTCCATGAGTCCTTCATGCCCAAATCGCGGCATACCGGAGCAGGCGTTGTAGGCTTTGGGGTTGTAGATCTTGGACCAGGTGTACTCCACGATTGCCCGGGCCTGCGGACTTTGAGGGTCGGTCACGCCACGCAGTTTTCCGTATTGGTAGAGGCTGGGCCCAATGGTGCCGTAGGAAACTTCCTCCTTCGTCAGTTGGTGGCAGTTGTAACAGTTACCGCCGTTTTCCGACGGCTCTGCAGACTTGTCGGTCCAGGTCATTCCGCGCCCGTTTTGCGCCAGTTTTTCACCCTCTTGCCATTTGCCAATGAATTTTCCGTCGCTGGGGAATCGCACTGTCTTAAGCGCCGCTAGCTGAATACTGGTGGCGACGGCTTCTGACACCGCACCTCCCATCGCCTCTGAACATGCTGCATTGGCAGGGTCTTGCTTCAGGCGATCGGTCTTGGCGATGCCTTCATCCCGAAACGAAGACCTCATCATCTCGCCCAGCAGGGCGGTGTAGTCCGGGGCCGGAGCGACCGCTGCACAACCAGCCAGCGCGACAGCCACCGATGCCAAAAAGAGCGTATGTTTTTTCATGGCTACATTCCTTCAGCGTTTGAGAGCAGGTGCGACAGATTCCGCACCTTTGGCATTCACACCCATGTAGACCCCCAATGCAATAGTGACGTCTGAGGCGTAGCCGGGATAGGGAAAGCGCTGCTGCCGATAGCAGTCGTTGAGACGCTGTTGCATGCCCCAAAGCTGTCCATTGCTAACGCGGTAGGCAGGCCAAGCGGCAAAGCCTATTCCATCACCGGGATTTTTAGTCAAGTTAGGAAGGTCTTGCAGTCGGATGCGCTTACCTGACTCTCCATGGCAGGATGCGCAGGAAAAGTCGTAAGGGCCACCGCGGTAAAAGAAGGCACGCTTGCCCAATTCAAAGTTGCGTTGCTCTTGTGCGTGGGTTTGCGGAAGGTTGAAGCGCATGCCCCGGCTTTCGGCAGATATCCACGCCACATAAGCAGCCATGTTGTTTTGTTCGCCCTTGCCAAAAGGCGTGTTGGCGATGGCTTTGGCATCCATGCCTTGAATTGTCTCCATGCAGGTCAGCAGGCGTGACTCCAGGTCTTGCACCCGACCGGTGTCCGCGAACCAACGGGGCAGCTCTACGAAAGCACCTTTGACAACGCCGGGACCTTTTCCCAGATTGCATTGCTCCAACGAGGCAGCCTTGGGACCCCGTTTGGTCTTCCACAATGCCTCTCCTTTTGCCTCATACAGTTCGGCCGGATTGCCGTCGGCCAGCATGGCCCGGTACTCATTGATTGCATCGGCAGCAGATTTCTCTTGCGCCAGTGCTGCAGTAGACAATGCGATTGCCACCAGGGCAACGGTCGTTGAAAGTGTTCGCATGGAGTTGCCCTTTCTCAGGAAACAGTTGCTTCGTCGGTGCGCGTTTCACCCTTGTTGTCGGTCCAGGAAATGGCGACCTTGTCGCCGGCTTTTGCGCCGCGGATATTGAATTGCAAAAACGGATTTTTGGCGACCGACGGGCCCCATTGGGCGGTCATGACCGGTTTGCCATTGAGCTGGGCAACCACCGCCTGGATGTACCAGGCCGGCACCAGCTTGCCGGCGCCGTCTTTGCGTTGCCCGGTTTCCATTTCATGGGCCATCAGTACACGGATGGTAGCCTTGTCGCCTGCGGACTGTGCCCGGATGCGCATGGGATCTGTCATGGTTTTCTCCTCAATGTAGTCGTGTTGTTGTGAATGAACAGTGTGCTGGCCTCAACCGCCACAACCACCCAGGGTGACTTTGATTTCCTTGACCGCGTACAGGACCTTCCCATCGCCCAGCATTGCGACTGCAAATACGTTGGACGACTGACCCATCTTCACGCGTGTCAAGAAGTTGGCTTCTACCGCATCGGTTACATCAAAAACAGCCGACAGCATGGCCGGATTTTTTTCGACGAGCAATAGCATGCGCTTCACGCCGGTCAGTGTGGTCGACGCACCGACTGGAACCACGGCACCGTTTTCGGCGATGTCGGGGCCTGTGATGGTGACGTCCTTGCTCTCAACCGGTGCACCAGCACCCAACGCCTTCATCAGGTCGGCCATGGTCTTGGCATCGAAGGCCGCGGTCTGGTAGCCGGCCACATCAGCCATTGCCACCTGGGGCAACAGGCCCAGCGTGGCCAGCATGCCGGCAAGCTGAGCGGATTGGGAAAGTATGTCTCTGCGCGTCTTCATGGGATTCTCCTGGGTCACTGTTAATTCAAGCCGAGTGTCATTGTTAAGGATTGGCGCCGGTGGCGATCCAGTCAGCGATCGCCCGCGCTTCATCACCTGTCAGGCTCTGCGCGGGCATGGGTATTGAACCCCACACCCCGGTGCCGCCGCTTCGGATCTTTTCTTGCAGATACGGCACGATGTCTGCTCGATTCGCATGCTTTTTCGCAATGGCGCGAAACGCGGGACCGAGCACCTGTGCATCCACGGCGTGGCACGCCACACAACCCTGGCTGGCGGCAAGGCCCGCACCGATGGCAGTCTTCACCGGGCCCGTGGCATTGGGTGTCGCGTGTGCATATTGCTGTTGCGCCTGCTGCAGGCTTGCAGCTGGAGGGCGGCTCGTGTCCACGCCACGTTGTGCGCCGACCGTGCGGTTTTGCTCGGCAAGGTTGCCATGGGCATTGCGGGCGAAATCGGGCAAGCTGGAGCGAACCGTGACGTCGGCTACGCAATCTTTCATACAGGCCTTGGCGGCCACATCAGCCCGTCCCCCATTGCCCATGCCCTTGCCTGGCCACAAGCCGTGGTCGGTGGTCATACCATTGCGGTTGGGCAGGCGGTTTTGGGCCTGGGCCATGGTGCTGTTGGACAAAACAAAATTATCCGGCACGACGCCACCGAGGTTCAACAAATACGCGACTACCGCGTACACCTCGTTGGCACTCAGCGACTTGGGGTTGGTCCAGGGCATGGCCCGGTTGATGTAGTCCCACAGGGTGGATAGGGTCGCCACTTTCATCAGCGTGGTCCGCCCAGGATAGGCGGGGTCGGTCAGCCGCTGCACATGACCGGTTTCTATATCTTGGGCTGTGGTTCCGCCCACCAGGGGCGAAAAGGTCTGGTTGCTTTCTCCAAAGACGCCGTGGCAACTGGAGCATTTGGCTTCCCAGACCACCATGCCGTCATTCACCGAGCCCTGTCCGACGGGTAACCCCGCAAAATCGGGGCGCACATCGATGTTCCAGGCTGCAATTTCTTGCGGCGTGGCTGTGCGGCCGATGCCCGGAAATGTATTCTCTGCCTGGGTTGTGGCGCCGAAAGCAAGCAAGACTGCAAACATCGCCGTGCGCACAGGCGTACGCAAAAAGTGAGGCAAGGCCTTAGGCAAGCTGTACATTGCGCACCTCACCGTTTTCCTGCACCTGCCAGGTTTGAATACCGTTGTTGTGGTAGATCGATCGGGTGCCCCGAACGGCGCGCAATTGCCCCTTGGTGGGTTGAACATAACCCGTGTCGTCCATGGCCCGGCTTTGTATGCATGCCGGTTTGCCGTCCCACACCCAGTCCAGGT
The DNA here is from genome assembly GCA_038317285.1 of Burkholderiales bacterium. Taxonomy (GTDB): domain Bacteria; phylum Pseudomonadota; class Gammaproteobacteria; order Burkholderiales; family Burkholderiaceae_C; genus Allorhodoferax. Next base: position 19,922 of record JBBQBG010000030.1, read on the forward strand.
TGAAGCGCGTGAGACACTTGCTCAGAACCGGAGTCTCTAGCCGGGCGGTGCGCCAATTGCGCCCGCCATCGACCGACACATCGACCCGCTTGACCTTGCCACGGCCAGACCATGCCAAACCACTGATGTTGTAGAAGCCACGGTCCAGCAGCGTTTGGCCACCTGACGGAGTGGTGACCACGCTCTTGCATTCCTGCGTGCTGCTGTATTGGCGGTGAACGCCCGAGGGCATCAGATCCACATAGTGAATGGTTTCGTCCTTGGTGCCATAGGGCTTGTCGCCTACCTCGATACGGCGCAGGTATTTGACCCAGCTTACGCCTTGTACACCGGGTACCACGAGGCGCAAGGGGTAGCCGTTCTCGGGCCGCAGCATTTCGCCGTTTTGCCCGTAGGCGACAAAGACCTCGCCGCTCTCGACCAGTTCCATGGGTACGGTGCGTGTCATGGACGAGCCATCCGCCCCTTCTGCCAGTACATAGCGGGCCCTTTTGTAATCCACCCCCGCGCGGTCCAGCAATAGCTTGAGCGGCACCCCGGTGAACTCACTGCAGCTGAGCATGCCATGGGTGTACTGGCAGGTTGGCACCGACACGTTGCCCCAATCCATACCCGTATTGGCGCCGCACTCAATGAAGTGAAAGCGGCTCACCGACGGCAGCCGCATGATTTCATCCAAGGTGAAGACCAGAGGCGTGCGCATGATCTTTTCGTCAGAACCGTTGAGCATCAGGCGATGTTTGGAAGGGTCGATATCCCACCAACCCTGGTGGTGCCGCTCAAAGTGCAGCCCGCTGGGTGTCACGATGCCAAACAACGATTGCAACGGTGCAAAGGAGACCGATGCCTGGGTGGTTTGTGTCAACCCCGGGCTGGTACGGCGCTGCACATTGGCCTCGAAAGTAGACGGCTTGCCATAGCCGTCGCTGGCAACCGGGCGGCCCAATCCGATGGAGTGGGCTGGCAGCGTCAGAATGTTGGGGTCACCAGCACCTTCAACCGATGCGGCCTTCGCCATGGCGGGTGCTGCTATGGCCAAGCCCGCCGCCGCGAATGCCCGCTGCAGGAAACCACGGCGGGCCTGCGGTTCGGCTTTCATGGCTGCCGAAATCGTTTCAGCGTCGAGCATATTTTCAGGTGCCTTGACGAGACGCCCTGGTTGCGAAGGTTCTGAAATTGAACTATTCATGCTCACTAATATAAGTAAGCAATTATATTTTTACATGGGGATAAACCCTGATGGTGGTTTAACTGCGCTACATTGCGCAGTCCCTCGCGCTCCACAAATTCGCCCGCCATGCTGTTTCCCCTGAGTCCTGAACAAGCCACCTCGGCCGTCTTGTGGGGTGGGCTTGCTTTGGGCATCGTACTGGGGGGCATTGCCCAAGCTTCACGGTTCTGCACCATGGGTGCGCTGGCGGACTGGTTTACCTATGGTGGAACGGATCGTTTGATGGTGTGGGCCATCGCCGTAGTGGTGGCTGCCGTGGGTAGCCTGGCCTTGGTGGGTGCTGGGTTGCTCGACGCAACACAGACTCTGGCATGGAGTAGTAAATTTCTATGGCTGTCCAATTTGCTGGGTGGGGCCATCTTTGGCGTGGGCATGGTGCTGGCTTCCGGCTGCCCACAGCGCAACCTCATCAAACTGGGCAGCGGCAGCCTCAAAGCATTGGTCGTCTTGTTGGTTGCTGCCGTGGTCGCACAAATGACTTTGCGGGGCGTGCTGGCTCCTGTGCGGGTCGACCTGCTGGATTCTGCTGGGCTGACACTTGCCCATTCGCAGGACCTGGGTTCTTTGCTGGCCAAACCGCTGGGCATGGATGCGGCGGCTCTGCGGTGGTGGGTGATCGCGGTGGTATTGGCAGCAACCGCACGCTGGTGGTGGCGCCCCTTGCGGCAACTGGAGAAATCCCAGTGGTTTGCAGGCGCCGCTATTGGCGTACTGGTGGTATTGGCGTGGGCGTTGACCGGGTTTGCAGGCTATTTGCCCGAGCACCCGGACACGCTGGAGGCCGTGTGGGTGGGAACCTATTCGCACCGCCCTGAGGCGTTTACCTTTGCCGCGCCCCTGGCCCACAGTCTCGACCTGCTGACCCTGTGGTCCGACCGCAATACCCTGTTGAGTTATGGGGTGGTGGTGTGCCTGGGCACGGTGCTGGGTAGCACCGCGTTGGCCTTGCTGCGCAAAGAATTTCAGATCGAGTCTTTTCGGGGCACCACGGATTTGGTGAACCACCTGGTGGGTGGCGCGCTGATGGGCTTTGGCGCGGTGACCGCCATGGGTTGTTCGATTGGGCAAGGGCTGAGCGGCCTGTCCCTGCAGTCGGCCGGTGCGGTGGTCATGGTGGCAGGTATGACGGCTGGAACCTGGCTGGCCTTGAAATGGCAAACTTGGCGCATGGAGCGCGCAGAGAGCCGGGCATAGCGCTCGGCTCGGGGCGAGGTGTGCAGCTGCAATCAGGAACGAAATGCGGTCCTAGCCCCTGTGGAGGTTGCCCGAGATGAGCCCTGGCACGTTGGAGCTCAAAGGCTTCCATAAGCGCAAGTTGATTCTGGGCGGCGACATCGGTGGCCAGCACATACCACTGTTCGACGACTGTCCAACGGCTACCCTCACTTAACGCGCTAATGCTATCAAATCAGTAGCTGGCCGCGCTTTCCTGACGAGGGCTAGCACCTTTTTTTACATCGTATGTTCGCTGACGAACGGAGTTCGGAACCATAGTAGCGAACACTATCGCTGCTGCAAGCCAAATCTGCAGAACATTATTTTTAGTGCCAACTCCGTGGGGGGCGACCTGAATTGGTGCACTTCGTCCCGTTGATCAGGAGATACCCATGAAAACCATTAAAGACCATGTCCCCGCGCTGCGGTGGCTAGCGCCCTGCCTATTGCTCACCCTGGTCGTCGCATGCGGCGGCAGCGGGGGTGGTGGGCGTGACCCGATCCTGGGAGGCACTGCTGGAGTAGCCACGCTGCCACCGGCTGTGACGGCGGTATCGCCTGCAAATGCCGCTACGTCGGTTTCGGTCAATACCAAAATGGTGACCGTGGCTTTCAACAAGCCCATGGATACGACTTCCATCAACTCCGCCAATGTACGGCTGGCTTGCCCCACGGGTGCACCGGTCACAGGCACCGTCACCTACCAAACCACGGGCAGTCTGGCCACGTTTACCATTCCTGCAGCGACCACATTACCAACCTTTACGGTATGTACCGGCACGGTGAGCGCAGCAGTCAAAGACACCACCGGTAACCCCTTGGCCAATGATTTTGTGTGGTCGTTCACCACGGGCGGCACACCGGACACCATCGCACCAACGGTGGTCACTATCCTGCCAGCGCGTGATGCTACTGGTGTTTCGACCAACACCCGGATCACCGCCGGGTTCAGCGAGCCCATGGATCCTTCCACCATGGTCGCAGCCAACTTCTCGGTGGCCTGCCCCGCAGCAACGCCGATCGTGGGTACCGTGGCATATGCAGTGAACAGCAATGCCATCACATTCAACCCAGGCAGTAACTTGCCGATCAATACGGTTTGCGTGGCAACGGTCTCCACCGGCGCCCGCGACGTGGCGGGTAACCCCATGGCGAGCGCCTACCAGTGGATGTTCACGACCGGTGGGGGAGTCGACATCACGGCACCCACACTGGCTTCGACCGACCCAACCAACGGGGCAACCGGTGTTCCCTTGGACAAGAAGGTTAGCGCTACCTTCAGCGAACCCATGGACCCATTGACCGTGACGATGACTTTGAATCAGGGCGCCACATCGATCCCCGGCACGGTGTCGTATACGGGTAACACCGCTACCTTCACCCCTATGGCCAACTTGGCAGCCTCTACGCTCTATACCGCCACCGTCGGTGCTGGGGCCAAAGATTTGGCAGGCAATGTTTTGGTGCCAAGTACCCTCAACCCTTGGTCGTTTACCACCGGCAACGCGGCGGCGCCAGCGGCTTCAGGCCCGGCTGGTGTCAATCTGGACTGTGCGGCAGGTTTTGCCATATTGGCCGGATCCACCATCACCAACACTGGCCCTACCATCATCAATGGTGATCTGGGACTTAGCCCTGGCTCTGCTGTGACGGGCTTCCCACCGGGAACCGTAGTGGGAGTGCAGCACATCAATGACCCGACAGCTGCCAACGCCAAGTTGTGCTTGACCGCGGCCTATATCGACGCGGCTGGCCGCACTGTGGCCCCCATTTCGGTGTCGGGCAATATCGGTGGCCAAACTTTGGCACCTGGCCTGTACAAATCGAACTCTTCTTTGGACATCAGCTCAGGTGACTTGACCTTGGCTGGTCCGGCAGACGCTGTTTGGATCTTCCAGATTGCATCCACGCTGACCACCACATCCGGTCGCCAGATCATTTTGTCGGGCGGAGCACAGGCCAAGAATGTCTTTTGGCAGGTGGGTACTTCTGCCACGCTGGGCACGACATCGGTCTTCCAGGGCACGATCATGGCGGACCAGTCCATCACGCTCAATACTGGCGCCGTACTCAATGGCCGGGCGCTGACACGCATTGCTGCGGTGTCAATGGCCAGCAACACAGTGACCAAGCCGTAAGAACGCTGAACGTCTCATACACCCTCATTTGGAGAACAGCATGAAATCAACAACATCTTGCCGCCGTACCTTGGGTCTGCTCGCGCTGAGCGCCTTGGCTGTGCCCCTGGCTTATGCCGACGTGCCCAACTGGTATATCGGTGCCAACGCCGGTGGCACCGCTGCGACGATTGACGACGCCCGTATCACCAGCAGCCTGCTCAGCACGGGGCTGACTACCACCTCCATATCGGACCGCGACCGCGACTCCGGTTACCGGCTCTACGCTGGCTACCAATTCAACCGTTACTGGGCAATGGAAGGCGGCTACTTTGATCTGGGTAAGTTTGGCTACACGGCCAATACCTTGCCCTTGGGTAGCTTGACGGGTGATATCCGTGTCAGAGGCATCAACCTCGATTTGGTTGGTACCTTGCCCCTAAGCGATCGGTTTTCCTTGCTGGGTCGCGTCGGCGCCAATTACGCTGACACGAGCGACACGTTTACCAGCACCGGTGCAGTAAAAGTGATCAACCCTAACCCGTCCAAGCGGGACACGAATTACAAGTTCGGCTTGGGTGTCCAATACGCGTTCAACGACGCCTTGGCCCTGCGGGTGGAGGCTGAACGCTAC
>JBBQBG010000031.1:0-24509 GCA_038317285.1 Burkholderiales bacterium
TAGGTCGGGGCAAAGCCCAGCCCATCGCATTGCCCCCCACCGGCGAACTGGGGCTAATGACAAAGGCGTACAACCAGATGTTGACGGATTTGCAAACCAGTGAGTCCGCCCGCATGGACGGTGAGCGCCAATTGCGCGAGCTGAATGCCGGACTGGAGCAACGCGTGTTGGAGCGAACCGAAGAGTTGGAAAGGGCCAACACCGAACTTACCCAAACGCTGACCACCAACCTGGCCATCAAAAACGAACTGGTGCGCTCCGAAAAGCTGGCGGCACTGGGCAACCTGGTTGCGGGGCTGGCGCATGAACTCAACACACCTGTGGGCAACGCGCTGTTGGCCGCCACTGCGTTGCGTGCGCATACGCAAGACATAGGCGACAAGATGGATGCAGGTGCCATCAAGCGCAGCGACTTCAATGATTACAAGGTCGACAGCATCGGCGGCGCCATGCTCATTGAAAAAAACCTGCACCGCGCCGCCAGCCTGGTTGACAACTTCAAACAGATGGCCGTGGACCAGACCGCTGAGCACCGGCGCACGTTCAATGTGGACAAGACCATTGCAGAAGTGGTCTCCACACTGGAGTACCAGGTGCGAACGCGGCCCATCACCGTGCATATGGACCTGCACGCAGGAGTGTCGATGGACAGCTACCCCGGGCCACTGGGTCAACTGATTGTCAATTTTTTTACCAATGCCCTGGCGCACGCCTTTCCTGCGGATGTCGCAGGCAACATCTGGATCAGTTGTGCCCGTGACGCCAACGACTGTATAAAAATCGAGTTCAAAGACGACGGTTGCGGCATACCGGATGCGAACCTCGACAAGGTCTTTGACCCGTTTTTTACCACCCGTATGGGTCAGGGAGGTAGTGGGCTAGGTCTCAGTATCGCCTTCAATATCGCCACCGGCATGTTGGGTGGCACGTTGGAGCTGACCAGTGCGCAAGGGCGCGGCACCACATTTACGGTGGTGGTACCCCGCGTGGCCCCGACCTTGGCGACTACCTAGATTTTTCCGGGCTGCAAACCCCCTTTTGGGCGCGGCGAAAACGGTGCGGCGTTACATTAGCGCTCTTACCGCAAGTACTCTCACAAGATTGACATGAAAAAACTTACCGCTCTGGCCCTTACCTTGGCAGCCGCTTTTGCCCAAGCCCAAACCACCACCACGCCTGCCGCATCTACGGCACCTACGGCATCAGCACCGGCCGTAGCGTCTTCGCCCGCGAAGAAGGAACTGGTTGCACGTGTACTGGTGTTGCAGCAAGGCGCCATCGAGCAGACCGCGCAATCCATCGTCGAGCGCCCTGCCATGCAACTGCAGCAACAGGCAGGCTTGGCCTTGCAGGCCCGCGTGGCACCCGAGAAGCGCGAGGCCGCAGCCAAACAAGTTCAGGCTGATCTCAAAAAATATGTGGATGAAGTCGGCCCTTTGGTGCGCCAGCAGGCCGTGAAGCTCGCGCCATCGACCGTGGGCGCGCTGCTGGAAGAGAAATTCACCGAAGCAGAGCTCAAGGAGCTGATCAGCATCATCGAATCGCCCGTCAACCGCAAGTTTTCGCAAATGAGTGGCGATTTTCAAAAGGCGCTTGGAGAAAAGCTGGTGTCGCAAACACAAGCCATGGTTGGGCCCAAGGTGAAGGCGCTGGAACAATCCATCGTTGCGCACTTGGGTCTGCCACCGGCACCTGCAGCAGTCGCATCGGGACCCGGGATGAAGGCGCCCAAGAAATAATCTGCTGAGACGTTTGACCTGATGGCGGGCCGTTGCGCGCTACTGCGCAACGGCGTACTCCACCACATGCGCCTCCCAAGGCAAAGGCACCTCCCATCGGTGCAGCATGCGCGCCAGCTCCTTGTTCGATAGCGTCGTGTCACGCTGATGGTTGCGCGCGAAGACCACGTCGTGCGCAGCCTCCAGATACACCAGCCGAACCTGCGCGTGGTAGGCATACAGAAGGTCTAGCGTCTTGGTCCGCATCTGGTCGCTCAGATGCGTCGCGTTCCACACAAATGGCGCGTGTTTTCGCAGCAGGGCCTTGGCCTTGTCGATGGCATAGTGGGCGGCCATGCCGTCGTTCTCGCCATGCTTCAAACCCAGCTCTGCCTTTGCATCGTCGAACGACACCACGTCCAGCCCACGCGCGTTTGCCGTAACCCAGGTGTCCTTGCCCGATGCCGGCAGGCCACTGAGCACAATGACTTGCGAGCCAGCGGGTTGGAATAGCTCGCTGTCAAGGTGCACTTGCCCACCGCGCGCGTACAGCAGTTGGGTGTGTGCGGACGCAGCCCGACGTGGCCCGTCCAGGCAGCCATCTTCACGGGCCAGTTCTTCAAATAGATCAATGTCATCCAACCGTGCCTGCTGGTCCACGCAGATGCGGCCCAGCATGTCGGACCGGGCCACGCAGATCAGATCGGACAGCACCAACTCCCACGACAGCTTTCTGGCGATGAACTCTGCCGACTCACCCCGACGCGAATCAAACGCATAGAACGGAACCTGGTGCATGGCGATGATGCGGCAGATGGCCTCGCGCAGTGCGAAGGGTGCGCCCGCCTCCCACAGCAGCGCGCGCACATCGATCGCGCCACGGCGCGAATGACCGGGTTGGCCAATGTTGCCAGTAACCGGGTCAATCACCGTGGTTTCCGGCTTGCACAGGTCGTGCAGCAGCGCAGCAAAGAACAACCCCTCTCGGCGCGCACCGCTTGCCGTCTGAAAGTGCGGCGCGTCCATCAACGCGTCCAACACCATGCGGGTGTGGATGCCCACATTGCCCTCGGCGTGGTAAACCGCGCTTTGGGGCGTGGTCTCCAGCTTCACGAGGCGGGGGAAGGCCTCACAGCAGTCGGCCCAGTCATAGCCCGTTGTGCCTGCTGCCGGGCATAGCGTGCGCATGTTTTCGTAGTTCATGATGACTCCTTTACCCAGCCCACCGTAGGATGCGGCGCGTAAAGGTCAACGCCTTCCGCCAAGCCATTGGGCACGATGGGGCGTGTGCTGTGGTGTGAGCCCGAATCCAGAATGGTCTGCACAAAGTCTGGCCGCACCCATTTAAAACGGCCTAGCACTTGGTGCGCATCCTCCAACTTGATGTACAGCCCTTCGGACAAGTCCGACTTGTCGGTCTGCCGCCAACACAAGTCCATATCCAAGCCCTGCCTTTGCACGGTCTTTTCAAATGCCACGCGCCAGCCATCGCTTTTAGCGAGGGAGTGCCGCACCATGGCGGACAAGGCTTTGGGCTTGGCGGGCATCGGTCCCTCAAACACAACCGGCACGCTGACCACGGGTGAACCGAGTAGCAACGCGATCCGGCGCGCAGTGCTCAGGAACACCTGCTCGTGCTTGTCAAAGATGTCGAATTCGCAAAGGTAGTGCGGCAGTTGGTCGTAGCTCACCGAGTGCTTGGCATACAGCCATTCGCCGTACAAAACATAGCGATCTTCCAGCCGCTCCAGCAGTCTGCTTTCGTGTGCCTGCGCCCATTGCTTGAAGGGCGCAAACTGCCGCTCGCGCCCACCGCCCACCAAGTAGTGGCCGCGCGACTGCAGCAGCATCTCACCGGCGGGCGTGAACGAAATGGCCGCATTAGCGCCGTCTAGCTTTTCTTCTATCACCGCATGCTGATCGGCCAGTGTGGCCAGCAGCACGTGGCTCTGCCCCTCGTCGCCTGCTTGCAGGCGGGAGCCTTCGATGTGCGGAGTCCGGGGGTATTTCAGGATCTCCAACGAGTGGATGTTGGGAGTGTCGGCAGCAAAAGCTGTCGACGGAAATTGCACAGACATAGTAGTCGTCTCCAGGTTCAAGTGAATGAACCAACGACTCGTTTGCGCGGTGCGGAACTGGCTGGGTGGAACGCGGCCGTAATGGCTATTGGCAGCGTTGCACGGAGTGCTTTTGCATCGGCCTGACTCAGGAAGCTTGGGTGGCGCGAAGGCTGTGAAAAAAACAGTCCTTGCCTGAGGCGGGTGGCGGTCGTCGGCTTAGATGGCGGCGGTGATGCGAAACATGTAGTACTCCGTAGCGGTTCGGTTGATTGGGGCTGCGAAGTTTAGCGAGAGTTCGCGCGGACGTCACCGCGAACGCGGAATACCCGTGCCGAAAAACAACAATAGCGACGAGAACAGTCGGCGTCGAATGGTTGACGACGACCCGTTGTGAACCGTTCGCCGCATCGCGTCGAGCATGCGACGCAATGGGAGGGGGTTCAGGTTAACGGCGGGTATCTTTCGAGAGGGGCGTCGCGGCCCGGTCCAATAAACGCAGTTTGAAAAAGTCCAGAATTTCGTCGCGGGCGGCTCGGGTAGGTTCACCCTTTTCGTCGATCAAATGGCGTGTGACGACGCTGTGTGGGTTAGCCATCCCGCTGTTGGGGTTGGCAGCGCTGTCGGGCAAAACCCGCGCACAAAAGCGGTCGCCCAAAGCCTTCTCATAAGCCGAAAACCGCTGCGCCTTGCAGAACTGATCACCCGCAAACCGATACGCCAAAACAGTCAAGTCTTCGGCAACCATGCGCGCCTTGACCCTAGCAAGTTCTTTGGGCGCTATGTGCATGCCCGCAGGGTTATGCAAGGGCAGTGACGGCTGCGACAGGACGGGCGCCAAGACCACTTTTTCCAGCATCATGGATAGAGCGAAATTGCCGGTAAAACACATGCCAATCGCACCCACCCCTTTGCCGCCACACTCGCCGTGTGCCTGCGCCGCTAGTGCGCGCAGCCACTGCGTAACCGGGCTCGAAGCATTGCTGGAAAAGGCGCGAAACTCAGCGCTGACACACGCCCTAGCGGTGGTAGCCACCGTGTTGAGGGTGGTCGGTACGCCACCATCGTCACCAAACAGGTGCGGCATGTAGACGGTGAAGCCCGCCTCACGCACCCAGCGGGCAAATCGGGTGACCTGCGGACTGATGCCCGGTATCTCAGTCATCACAATGACGGCGGGACCCTTGCCACTGACGTAGACCCGCTTTGTTTTGTTTTGCAGGGTCACCGTTCGCGCATCGAAGTCGGCGAGCCAATCGCGCTTGTCCATCCGTCTAGTGGTCATTTTTTTTTGGCGATAGTGTCGGGGAGTAGCGCGTGTCAATCAACGCGAAATCGCGGCGGTATTTTACAAAGCCACGTTTGCGGTTGGCAGCGAACCCCATATGTTCAAAGAATTGATGCGCTTGCACGCGGTCTGAAGCGCTCAGCAACATGATCTTGGAGCAGTCTGCTGCGAGGCAGAAGGACTCTACTTTTTGCATAAGAGCTGCACCGGCTCCTTGGCCTCGCGAACCTTCATCCACGATGAAGTTCTCCACCGCGGCAAACGGTTGCGCTCCAAACATGACGTCAGCGCAAAGCGACACAAGGGCGGTCCCCGTGAGACTCCCGCCGCACTCCGCCACCAACAAGGCGGTATGCGGATCGTCTGCAAGCTGTGCGATCCGTTGGGGCAAAACGCAAACCAGAGGATTGCTCACGAGCTGGGTATAGAGCCGCGTGATCGCGTCGGCATCTTGCGGCGAACCGCGCCGTACTGAAATAGCGCTTTTGTTCATTCTTCTTCGCACTTACTTGAGAGCGTAGTCCAGCTTACATCGTTGTCAGGTGTTGCAGCCACGTCAGCTTTCATGATGCGACGGATCGCGCAATAGTTTGGCAATAAAGCGCCCCATATGCGGATCACTGCGCTCCAGGGGGACCTCCGCAAACGCAAACCATCGCACCCCGTTGAACTCGCTCGCATCGAAGCGCATCACTTGAGATTTTTTTGCGCGGACCACGTACCACAACGATACATCGGTGTGACCGGCGGTCAAGCCGACGGTTTCCGTACACGTGACCATCAACGGCGGTCCGATGTCGTGCGCAGAAGCAAAGGCCAGTTCCTCTTGGAGTTCGCGGCGAACCGTTTCGCGTGGATGCTCGCATGTCTCTACGTGCCCGCCGGCGGGCAACCAGAGTTGGGCGTTCTTGTGGTCCACCAGCAAAATGTGCTCGCCGTCGACCACCGCGAAATACGACACCAGGTGTTTGGGTGGCGTGGCCGGTTTTGCCTGGCGGATCAATTCAACGCCGGAGTCCACCCACGCCAGCGCGTCGGCTTGGTGTTGTTTCTCCAGAGGGTCCACGGGGTTTATGGCGGCAATTTCGAATCGGATCTGGTGCCGGTGCAGATTGACAGACGCACTCATACGGTGATCGCGCGCAAGCTGCAATGGGACCGGTGTGAAAATACGCCGCCGGGCATTCCCCAACTGTGCGCTATGCGTAGCTCCCCATCACGCTTTAACGCAATGGTGATTTCCTCACGGAACGTGCTGACCAAGTCTCTCGGGCCACTTGCAAATACGACCCCCAACACGCCGTCCTCTACTTCGGTTTCGCCCGCGGTGTGGATCGCGCGGTGGGGCAGCACGAATGGCAATTCTTCCATAACCGGCCACAGGCACAGTTCGCCATCCGGTCCAGCCGCCAGCAGAGTGGCCTCTTCGTGCAAATGCTTGCCATCGTTGCGGGTTGCCGTGTAGTGCAGCATCAGCGCACTGGCGTTCACCAGCGGCTGTATCTCCAGTCGCCCGACAAAGTCTTCCCCTTCGTGGTTGGTTCCGTGGCCTGAAAATTGAGTGGGTTGGGATAGCAGGGCGGTGAGGAGATTCATATCAAAGAGGTCGAGGGCTGGTTGGTGTCATGAGCGTTGCAGCTTGTGTTCGTGATGGCGAGTATCTCCGCCGAGCATGACCAATTCCGAGGGGTGCGCCAACAGATGCCTGGGCTGCTCGTTCGCCAGCTCCGCACGTGAGCCATAGCCCCATAGAACACCTGCGGATTGAAGCCCGTTTCGGTGCGCTGCAATCAAATCGACGTCACGGTCGCCAATCATGATGGACGACGTGCTGACCAGACCCTTGGCAAGCAGACCCTCAATTTGTTGCCATTTGTGCGTGCCGACTTCTCCGCCATTGACAAGACGGAAGTGCGAGCGGAGGCCGAACATATTCAAAATTTGTTCGGCAAAATCGACACGCTTGGATGTGCAGACGCCCATGGGAATGCCAGATTTTTCGATAGTTTCCAGGGCCTCTGGGATGCCGGGATACAGCACGTTCTCGGAATAGCCTACATCGGCATAGCGCTCGCGGTACTTGGCTACCATGGCATGGACGTCGCGGTCAGCCGTGGCTCCGGTGAGGGTTTTAAAAGTTTGGTCTAAGGGCGGCCCAACGCAAACAGCCAACTCGGTCAACGACAACGGTTCATAGCCAAAATGGGACAGCGCGTAGTTGATCGAGCGGCCAATGCCAACCAGCGGATCGCTCAGCGTTCCGTCCAGATCAAACAGCAGCAGATCAGGGCGCTCAACCACGCTCAATCTCTGCAAATGTGAATGCGGCCTTCAACGCCAGCCCGATCGCCTGCAAGGCTTCCGTGCCACCGCTTTGCCGGTCGATGACGCACAAGGCCAGCTCGGGCACCATGCCATCCGCCTTCAACTTGGCGACAGCGTCGACGAGGGCGCCGCCGCTCGAAACTACATCCTCGATCAGAATGAAACGCTTGCCTTGCAGAGATGCACCCTCGGCGTAACGGCAGGTTCCATACGCTTTGGGCTCCTTGCGGATGAATGCAGCGGGTATGCCTGTGACCTGGCTCAGCAGGGTGACGATAGGGATGCCGCCCATCTCCAGCCCTGCCAAGACTTCGGTGCCCGGTGGCACCAGCGGCGCCATGGCCTCTGCGATGGCACGTAGCAAGACGGGATCAGATTCGAATTGGTACTTGTCGAAGTAGGTGTTACTGGTGAGGCCCGAACGCAGGACGAAGTGTCCTGAAATGCGGGCGCTTCTGCGAATTCTGGCGGCTAGTGTTTGCATGGCCTGGATGTTAAGGCCTCGCCGCGAAACACCTCTATCGGTTGACCCTTACAAACGGTTGTACCGATTCACCAGCCGCATGCACTGCTGCGTGCTCGGGCTGTCGCGCGCAAACGCGTCGCGGGCGCGGGCGTAGCCATAGTTCCAGTGCTCCTGCATGTGCTCCACAAACACGGAGTAGCTCGGCGGCGGTTCCAGGCGAACACGGTTCTCGCGCCATGCCAAGACCTTGCGCAGATAAGGCTTGGCCAGCGCCTGCTCGATGTCGGACGAGTCGATCCACACATCGGCATGCTGGGCGTGCACATGCCGCAGGCGATGGTTGGCGTTGGTGCCCAGCACGGCTCGCCAGGCCGGAACCGACATCGCCTGGTCAAAAGGGGCCTTGAATTCCATGACCACGCGGTCCGCCAATTGGTGGGCCATTTCGATGGGGAATAAATCGACCACGCCGCCCATGTAGTGCGCGCCGCCGTAGGGGTGGCAGGCGAAGTAGTACATGTCCGATACCGATATACGGGCGGCCTGGTCCAGCGGCATCTCGGTGTTGGTGACCACGTGGGCGGCCACGGCGCTACTGCCCCATTCGCCTGCGCCCAAAGGCGCTTGTACACCATGCAGCAATTGCGCTGCCCGTGGGCCACAAAAAACGGTTTGCTCGAACAGTTTGCGCCGGCCCCGCGGCTGCCCCACCTCGGCCTGTGTGTACAGCAACTTGCTGCCCACCAGCGCAACGTCTGGGCCGTGCAATGCAGTCGGGCTTGCCAGTTTTGGCAGTGCGGGCAGTGCGAACAGGTAGTTGCCAAACAGATCGGGCACGCGGGGTGCGGGGCGTTGGCTGATGGCGCGGCTGGCCACGTCCAAGAGCGTGCGGTGGATTGTCGCGGCGGGCGCGGGTTTGATTGCGCTCCAAAATGCGTACATCTCAGGGGATGCCAGCCACGCCCTTTGTTGCGTGGGGTCTGGCAACGTGTGGATGACCGCTGCCGCAATGGCGCCGCCGCAACTGGCCAGCACCAGATCGGGCCTCTGACCGGCGTCGCAGGCCGCGGCATACATGCCCAGGTAGATGCCGAACCGAAAGCCGCCGCCCGACAGGACCATGCATTGCTGGTATTTGTCATGTATTTGCGCCATGCAACCAAAATAGCACAAACACCATGCACGCCCCCTTTGTGGGGGATGGCGCACATACATTTGCCGCTGCGGGGCTCATAATGAGCGGTTATCCGTTTCAACAAGGAGAGCCCTTTGTCCCACTTCCACGCCGTCGTCTGGATCGACCATTCTGAAGCCCATGTGATGCATATCACCCCAGACGATGTTGAAAAGTCTTTGGTGCACCCTGCTCATCCGCACCACAAGCTGCACTCCCACAGTGGCACCGCAGGCAGCGGACGCGCCCCGGAGTCCCAGGACTACTACCACGCAGTGGCTGAGGCATTGGTGGGCGCGCAAGAGATTTTGGTGGTGGGCCCAGCCCAGGCCAAACTCCAACTCATCAAGCACATGCAACACCACGACGTGGCGCTGATGGCCAAAGTCGTCGGTGTAGAAACCGTAGACCACCCAAGCGACGCGCAGCTGGTGGCGTATGCGCGCAAGTATTTTGTGGCCAAGGACCGCATGCTCTGATCAGTAGCTGTCCGCGCAGGCAGGGCGCGTGAGTCGGCCTAATCCGTCTGGGCTACCCTCTGCGCCAGCAGATCTACATACGCGTCTTCAACCAGTTGCGACTGTTGCACGCCCAGCTTTTCCATGACGGCTTGCGCCTCCTGCTCGCCGTCGGACAGTGTGCTGTCGTTACCTAACACGACTTCTAATTCCAGAATGTTCAAACGGCCCGACGCACAGGTCAAGAGTGTGTCGTCCTGCACCAGATAGGTGGGCCCATCGCTGGCCCATGGCATCACCCTGGGTACCAGCGCTTGTACGCTTTCAATGCGGGCTTTGATTTCGATATTGCGTGCCATGGATACAAAAAATAGGGGGCGCAGAACGCTACAGTTTTAATAGCTACTCATGCATATTCCACGAGGGCTGCAGCCCTAATTTACAAACCACAACCCCGCATTAGCAACGACACCACATGTTCGGTGGCGCGGAGATGGTCTTTTTTGCTCAGCGCCTTGCGATCGAGCACGGCGCAGACTTGCACATCAAAGTCCGCATAGGTTTGCGTGGCGGCCCAGATCGTGAAGAACAGGTGGGTGGCGTCGACCGGCGCCATGCGCCCGGCATCTATCCAGCCTTGGATGACAGCGGCCTTCTCCACAACCAGGGGTCGCAGTTCCGTCGACAGAATGGTCTTGACCACCGGTGCACCGTTGAGCATCTCGTTGGCAAATACTTTGGAGCCATCGGGCCTTTGGGCAGATAAATCCATCTTGACGCGTATGTACTGCTCCAGAGCAGCGCGCGGGTCAGCATCCGACGTGATGCCTTGGGCCGGAGCCAGCCAGTCACTCAATGTGCGGGCCAGCACGGCGCGGTACAGCACGTCTTTGCTGCCAAAGTAGTAATGCAGATTGGCCTTGGGCAAGCCCGAGGCGGTGGCAATTGCCGCCATCGTGGTGCCGCCAAAGCCGGCACGTGCAAACACCTTTTCGGCGGCAGCGAGTATGCGGGTTTCGTTGGCTTTGCGGATCTGCCCCTTTACGGCATCTTCTTCTGGCGCGGGTGTCGCTGGCGCTGCGGCGCTGCGGGTGCGTGAGGTTTTGGCGAGTGATTTCATGCGGGCAAAAAAGGGGGTCGCACCGTTGCGGATGCGACCCCTGACAGTCATGTTTGAACCGAAAATTAGACCGAAAAATTCAACCTATAGTTTACTTGGCCGCAGCGTCCCACACCGCGTGCGACATGGCCGCTGCACCGGGGTCTTTCTTGATGACAGGTGAGCTGCCACCGGCCAGCAAAACCTTGACGGTGCGCTCATAGGCTGCGGGCTCCAGGTAGCCGATCTTGGGGGTGCCGGCATTGGTGATCAGCTTGGCCACGTTTTCCATTTGGCGCTTCTGTACCTTCAGCGACGCGCTGCCGGATGAGTCTGCCGCCACCACGATCTTGGCGGCGCCTTCGGGGTCTTTGACTGCGTCATTCCAGCCTTTGAAGCTGGCCTTCAAGAACTTGGCCATGCGGGCTACAAAGGCGGGATCCTTGAGCTTGGGTTCCATCACATAGAGGCCGTCTTCCAGAGTGGCTACGCCTTCTTTTTCGTAAAAGAAGGTGACCAGGTCGCTTTCTTTGACGCCCGCATCCACCACCTGCCAGTACTCGTTGTAGATCATGGTCGAGATGCAGGCTGCCTGGTTTTGCAGCAACGGGTCGACGTTGAAGCCCTGTTTGAGGATCTTGATGTCGGTGTCAGGCTTGTTGCCCAGCTTGGCCATCCAGTTCAGGAAGGGGTATTCATTGCCGCCGTACCAGACGCCCAGGGTCTTGCCCTTGAGGTCTTTGGGGGTGGTGACGCCACTGGCCTTTTTGCAGGTCAGCATCAGGCCCGACTGGTTGAACACCTGGGCAATATTGACCAGTGGCACACCGGCTTCACGCGAAGCTAATGCGGACGGCATCCAGTCGACGACTACGTCGGCACCATTGCCGGCAATCACCTGGGCGGGGGCAATGTCTGGGCCGCCTGGCTTGATGGTTACGTCCAGACCCTCGGCCTTGTAATAGCCCTTGGCTTGCGCCACGTAGTAGCCGGCAAACTGCGCCTGGGGCAGCCACTTCAACTGCACGGTCACCTTGTCGGCGGCGTGTGCGGTCATGCCGCACACCGCCAATACTGCGGTCATCAGGCCATTGCTCACCAGAGAAGAACGATTCATGGAACACTCCTTGGGGTTGGTACAAAAAAATTAGCGGGACATCAATGCAAAGAACTACTCAGCCGGAGGATAGGCCCAAAGCCAATGCCACCGTGGAACTGGCTTTGCCAGGCCACTGGTGGCGTCCCCTGTAGGGGAAGACGCCGCAGGCGGCTCAGGGGGGTGACTAGCTCTATGCATTATTGCCCCCGAATTGACGGATGCCAAAACGCGGCACGCCGCTCCAGCTGTACAAGCAAGGCATAGGCCAGCGAGCCGGTGACCGCAGCCACCACAATCGCGCCCCACACCAGAGACATGTTCATGCGGGCTGCTTCGGTAGAGATCCGAAACCCCAGGCCCACCGTCGGCGATCCAAAAAACTCGGCGACGATGGCGCCAATCAAGGCCAGCGTGGCATTGACCTTCAGTGCACCAAAGATGAAGGGAGTGGCAGAGGGCAGCCGCAACGACCACAACGTGCGGCTGTAGCTGGCGGCGTAGCTGTGCATCAACTCGCGCTCCAGTTTGCCGGAGGCCTTTAGGCCAGCCAACGTCGACACCAGCATCGGGAAGAAGGTCATGAGCACCACGACGGCTGCTTTGGACGGCCACTCAAAGCCAAACCACATCACCGCAATCGGCGCAACCGCGACCAGCGGCACGGTGCTGGTCAGCGACGCCAGCGGCAGCAGACCGCGCTGCAAAAACGGCATGCGGTCAATGGCTACGGCCACCGCAAAACCCAGGCCACTGCCCAGCAGCCAACCCACACACACTGCCTTGAGCACGGTCTGGGTAAAGTCGCCCCACAGCTTGCCGGGGTTGTCTGCCAGCGCGTGCACGATCAGCGTAGGTGCGGGCAGCAGCACACGCGGCACCTCAAACGCCACCACCAGCATTTGCCAGAAGTACAGCACCCACAGGCCAAAGAGTGCCGCGGTCAGCACGCCGTCAAAGCGTGTGCCCTGGATGGCGGCGACGCGGCGAATGGTCCATAGCGCCGACACGCCCAACACCCCGAGGATCGTCCAGAAGAGCGCCGTCGGCGGGCTGCCGCCTTGGGCTGCAGGGTGCAGGAACAACAGGCTTGCCCCAATCAGTGAGGCGACCACGGCAGCCACCGTGGTGCGGTGGGATGTGGGAACGGCTGGCTGGCTCATGGCTGCCTCCGGTGCCGCAGGGCCAGGTGTTCGCTGGCGGCCACCAGTGTGGTCAGCAGCAAGCCCAGCAGTGCCGACATCACCAGCGCCGACCAGATGGCCAGCGTGTTGCCGTAGTACGACCCGGTCAGCAGGCGCGCACCCAGCCCCGCCGTGGCACCGGTAGGTAACTCGGCCACCATGGCACCGACCAAGCTGGCGGCAATACCCACGCGCAGCGCGGGAAACAAAAACGGAAGGGCAGCCGGCAGGCGCAGCATCCACAAAGCTTGCCATCGTGACGCTGCGTAGGTGTGCATCATCTCCGTTTCAATCACTTGTGGCGAACGCAGGCCTTGCACCATGGCGACAGTTACAGGGAAAAAGCTCAGATACATCGCTATCACTGCCTTGGGTGCCAAGCCCTCCATGCCCATACTGCCCAATATCACCAGCACGATGGGCGCAATGGCCAGCACTGGCACGGTCTGCGAGGCCACGATCCACGGCAGCAGCGCGCGGTCCAGCGTACGCGAGTGCACGATGGCAATGGCCAGCAACAACCCCAAGAGCGTACCCAGCACAAAGCCGACCAAGGTGGTCTGCCCGGTGACCGCCACATGGAACAGCAGGTTGCGCGGCGAGTCTATGGGCCAATCGATCAGGCTGGCCCAGAAATCAAAAACAATTTGGTGCGGCGCAGGAAGAACCGGGCGTTCCATGTTCAGCGTGGTGCTCAGAACGTTCTGCCAGGTGAAGGGATTGCCGGCGGGCGTCAACACGCGCTCGACGGCGGCGCCGTAGTTCATGGCCCACGCGGCGCCGTACCACGCCAGCAACAGCACAACCAGGAGGACCGCCACAGGCACGCTACTCTCCCACATGCGCGCGGTAAGCGTTGCGCGAGGCGGTTTATTCGAGGTGGCCATCGGCAAGCGCCTCGCGCACCTGGTGTGCCACGTCCATGAAGGCCTGCGTGTCGCGCAGGCCCAAGTGGCGTTCATCGGGCAGCGGCGAGTCAATCACTTTGACGATCCGCCCTGGCCGTGGCGACATTACGACGATGCGGGTGGACAGGTAGACCGCCTCGGCAATCGAGTGGGTCACAAACACCACGGTGCGGCGCTCGCGTTGCCACAGTTGCTGCAGTTGTTCGTTGAGGCGGTCGCGGGTGATCTCGTCCAGCGCACCAAAGGGTTCGTCCATCATCAAAATCTTCGGTTCAAAGGCCAAAGCGCGGGCGATGGATACGCGCTGCTGCATGCCCCCGGAGAGTTGCCACGGGTATTTGCCCTCAAAACCTTTGAGGCCCACGCGCTCCAGGTGCGCCATCGCCGTGCTGCGGTTCTGTGCCTTCTGGCCACCCTGGATCTGCAGTGGCAGCATCACATTGCCCAAAACGGTGCGCCACGGGAACAAGGCCGGTGCCTGGAACACGTAGCCATAGGCGCGGGCTAGCCGTGCATCGTGCGGGCTAACGCCGTTGACCAGCACGCTGCCTTCGCTGATCTGCTCCAAGTCGGCAATCACGCGTAACAGCGTGGTCTTGCCGCATCCAGACGGGCCGATCAGCGACACAAATTCGCCTTCGCCAATGCGCAGATCGATATTGCTGAGGGCTTTGACAGGGGTGTCGGCCGTCTGGTAGACCAGGCTGGCGTTGCGCACCTCGACCGCCGTGGGCGATGTTGGGGCTGCGCTGGGTTGATCAAGTGTCATGGGTAAAAGCTAACCATTTGGTCAATTTATTGTAGGCTTGCTTGCAAGTTCCGTACCGCAATTTAGCCCACTATGCGCACTTACCCTGCCCCGGACTTACCCGCGGTTGCTGTGGGTATGCTGCGTGGTCAGCACTTTCGGTAGCCACATCGGCCAGCCGATCAAATCGCTTCGGTGCGCTGCTGCAGCCAAGCCAGTCCGGGGCCGCTGAGCAACGGGCTCAGACGCGCACGCACGGTGGCGTGGTAGGCGTTGAGCCAAGCGATCTCGTCGGGACGCGTCAGGCTCAGGTCTATGCAGCGGGTGTCGATAGGGCATAGCGTGAGCGTCTCGAACTCTAAAAATTCACCAAACTGCTCGCCTGTGACGGCCGCCACGTTCAATACCAAATTCTCGATGCGCACGCCCCATTGACCAGCCCGGTACAGGCCGGGTTCGATGGACGTAATCATTCCGGGCTGCATCGCCATGTTGGCATCGGGAATGGCCTTTGAAATGCTTTGTGGGCCTTCGTGCACGTTCAGAAAATAACCCACACCGTGGCCGGTGCCGTGGCCGTAGTCCATGCCAAGCTCCCACAGGGGCGCGCGGGCCAGTGCGTCCAGCATGGGCGACAGCGTACCCAGCGGAAACCGCGCGCGGGACAGACCGATCGTGCCCTTGAGTACAAGGGTGTAGTCCCGCTTCTGCGCGGCGCTGGGCGTGCCGATGGGCCACACACGGGTGATGTCGGTCGTGCCACCGGGGTATTGGCCGCCCGAGTCGATCAGCAGCAGGCCGTCGCCTTCGATGACCGCATGGCTCTCGGGCGTGGCGCGGTAATGGGGCATCGCGCCGTTGGCGTTGAAGCCCGCAATGGTGTTGAACGACAGGCCGACAAAGCCGGGGCGCTTGGCGCGCTCGGCGGTCAGGCGCTCGTCAATCGTTAGCTCGGTAATGCGTTCCTTGCCCTGTGCGGCTTCAAACCAGGCATAGAAGGCGCACATGGCGGCCCCGTCTTGCTCCATAGCGGCGCGCACGTGGGCAGCTTCAGACGCATTCTTGCGGCTCTTGAGCAGGGTGCTTGGGTTGATGGCTTCGACCACCTTCACGGCGGAGGGCGCGCTTTCGCGCAGGCCCAGCGTGACGCGGCGGGGGTCCAACAGCAGCACGGCGTTGGCGGGCAGGGCGGACAAGGCCGGACCGGTCTGGGCGTAGTCTTGCACCAGCACGCCGTCTTGTTTCAAGCGCGCGGCCAGGTCGGCCGGTACTTTGCCAGCGCCAACAAATAGCGTGGCGGACGTGGCGTCGATCAAGGCATGGGCCAGAAAGACCGGGTTGTAAGACACATCGGAGCCGCGCAGGTTGAACAGCCAGGCGATGTCGTCCACGGTGGAGACGAAATGGTGGCTGGCGCCGATATGGGCCATTGCCGAGCGCACTTGTGCCAGCTTGGAAGCGCGCGGTGCGCTGACAAAGGCCGCGTCGTGTTCATAAATGGGTGCCAGGGGCAGGGACGCGCGGTCTGGCCAGATGTGGGCAAACAAATCGACATCGGTGCGCACTGTGGCGCCGATTTTGGCCATGGCATCGCGCAGCTGCTGCGCTGCGGCCAAGCCCAGCACGGCACCGTCAACGCCGACGACTTTTCCATTGCCCGTATTTTGCGCCAACCATTGCACATGGTGGGTGGATGCCCCGGTATCGATCTTGACCAACTCGATGCCGGTGTTGGCCAGTTCGGTCTCGGCCTGTGTCCAATAGCGGCTGTCGGCAAACAATGCAGCTCGGTTTTGCGTCACGACCAAGGTGCCCATAGATCCGGTAAAGCCGGACAACCATTCACGGCCCTGCCAACGCGCGGGGAGGTACTCAGACAGGTGCGGGTCGCTCGACGGCACCAGGCAAGCCGCCAAGCCCAGCTCGGTCATAGTGCTTTGGGCGCTGGCAATGCGTTGGGCAAAAACAGAGGGCGTGGCAGTCATCGCGGTTCCTTGTGGGAAGGGTGTTGGCGCCAGGATGGGGCGCGAACCCACGATTGTAGGACTGTGCTTTTTACAGCCGCGTCACGCCCGGCACGTAGCCGATGAGTTCGCCGTTCACATACAAGGCGCCTTCTGGTGCGCCGGCTTCTGCATAAAACTCATAAACCATCTCGCCGCGTGTGCGTTCACGTGCCCTTGCGGTGGCACTGAGGCTGCGCGATAACTGCGCCAAGCTATGGCTTGCAGCCCGCAACATGCCTGCTAAGAGGCGACGAACCGATGGACCGCGTGGGGCGTAATACGGCAAGGTCCGGGTGTGAAAACTTCCTACCATGGTGGTATCTCCTGACTGGGGCGTCGCAGCTGGTGCGGCCGCCGGATTGATCTAATAACAAGTGGGTGGCCTGGCGTGGCCGATCGTGTAGCGAGGGGATCGCTTGGGCATTTGCAGACACATATTGGCGGGTAGTACGGTGAAATGGGACATGGGTGATTCCTTCAGGTTGCGGGGCGAGAAAAAAATAGGCACAAAAAAGCCCGGGCTGCTTTCGCACCCGGGCTTCTGTGGAGAGAACGCGTCACACGCTAGCGCTGCGCTCAACTCACAGACGCCCCAGGCAGGGCGCGACGGTTATTCCCACTCGACAGTGCACGGTCAGACGGCTTGGCCGACAGCTGCGCCAAGCGCGGGCTGAGACAAGCAATTTCAAGAACAAACAGGACCATGGATGACGGGTGAGGGGTTAATCGAACTTGCAGTGCCACTGGCTGCCGATTGGCGTTGCGGAGGCTGCAACCTTGCTCAAATGATAAATGAAGCATTATCTTTTGACCATCGAAATTATTCAAAAGAATAAGAAGCTACTTTTTTTGTCGCAGAGGCGCAACACCCATCTGGGAGCGCAGCCACAAGGCGTGGGCGTCGGTGGGGGCGGTGCTTGTGGTCGGCGTGGTTTTGACCGTGGTCGTGGTTTTTTTTGCCGGTGTAGTGCCGGGCTGGGTCTCAACAGAAGCGGGGGTCAGCACCTCGCCCAGCAAGTCCAGCAAGCGTGTTCGGGCCCGCTGCGGGTGCCGTCGGTAGTAGGTCAGCACCAGGCCAACGATGAAACGCTCATCATCGTCCCGCGGGGCGTGGCTGTCGCTGGGCGAATCGACCGCTGTCGCCTGTTTGGTAGAGCTGTTACCTTCGGTATGCGCTTGGTCCATCCAGCCATGGGGCTTGTGGCACAGTTGCTCAAATTGTCGTGCCAGGCGCTCCCCGATCTGGCGTGAGCGGCCCTTGAGCTGGCTCCAGTAGCTGGGCTGTATTTGCACTTTTTCGGCGAAACGGCCTTCCAATCCTCTGAGGGTTGCGGCGTCTGGGTGTTTGATAGTGTTGCGCACAAATTCATCGAACAATGCCAAGGCGTTGTCAAAGCGTATCTGTGCCAGATCGATGGGACTGGACATGCCGCGATGATAAACCTGGCTTGCGCAAACGTCGTTGTACTCCAAAAGGGTGAGGAAAATACAACCGCCATTCGGGCTGCCGGTCTATCACCGAGTCTTGCAGTCTGTCGGGTCAATGGGCATTGCGTCGCTTGGCGCTGGCGGGGCTAGGGTTCGCGTGGGTACAGTCGAGGCATTCACAGTAGCCCAGCGAGCGTAACCGCCAATGAACCCTTCACCTACCCCTGCGTCAAGCATTGGCCCTAGCCAGTGGTCCCGCTTTGCCAACGCCAGCGTATTGGCTTACCACCGCTACGGAAACTGGTTGGTCAGCATCAGTTGGTGGCGGTTTTTTGCCCTCGCATTGGTGTTAATTATCAGCATGGCCATCATCCATGATCTTCCACCCTTCAGTTTGACCTACACCGAGGTGATTCAGCCTCGGGAGCCAGCTAAAGCGAAGGTATCCTCCGTGCGTGATCCCTCGGATTCATCCAAAGGCAAACGCAGCAAGTCCGGCAATGACAAAGACGGCTTGGATATTTCGATCGACGAGCGCGGTGTGCGTATCAAGGCCCGCTCAATGACACCAGCGGAGCCCGCCGTACCGGCAATCCCCACTTCGCCTGCATCGCCTGCGTCAGCCGCTTCGCAGCCTCGGATGCCTGACTTGCCTCCCATCCCTAGCGTGCACATCAAGCTGCCACCGGGGGCAAACAGCGACGTCGTGCGTGAAGCGGTGGAAGAAGCCAAACGCGATATTGAATCCGCGATGGAAGACATGCGTCAAGAGGCCAAGGACGCTGCCGAGGAAGCCGTCGCGGCATTCCGCCCCCGCGTCATACACCACACCTATGGCGAGTCACTGATGCCATTGACCATGTGGTTCATCCTGCTGTCGGGCATCCTCAAGATCACCTATAAGGGCACGGTCCAAGCCGAGGCAAAGGCCGCCCAAGCCACCGAGGTAGCAGAGTCCGAATCGCTGAAGCGCCAAGTGATTGAGGCACGCATGGCGGCCATGCAGGCACAAGTGGAGCCTCACTTTTTGTTCAACACATTGGCCAGCATCGACCACCTGATAGAGACCGATCCGCCCCGGGCCAGCACCATGCAAAAGAATCTGATTGCCCTGCTGCGGGCCAGCATGCCCACCATGCGCGAAGCCAATGCCCAGAGCAAGCGCGATCTGGGCAAAGAGCTGGCCGTCATTCGACCTTACCTCGAAATACTCAAGGTGCGCATGGAAGAGCGCTTGCAGACCGAGCTGCGCGTCAGCGACGGCCTGCTGTCCGCAGAGTTTCCGCCCATGATGCTGCAAAGCCTGGTCGAGAACGCCATAAAACATGGCCTGGAGCCCAAGGCAGAGGGTGGGAAACTGACGGTGAGTGCTGAGATCGTGCATGGCAAGTTGGCCGTCACGGTGGCGGATACGGGACTGGGTTTTGGCAAGGCCGATACGGCGGGTACTGGCATTGGATTGAGTAACATCAGGGAGCGCTTAGCCCTGTTGTACGGGGGCAAGGCGAGTCTAAATGTGACGGAGACAGCAGGTGGTGGCACCACGGTCACCATCACCGTACCCTACATAGCCCGTACCGAGCCGGAACCAGCAGAGTCGATCGACCAGGTTTGATAGAAATGATGTTTTCCATGGATGGAGTTTGCCTATGACCCGCGCCCTTATTGCCGACGACGAACGCCTGATGCGCGAACAACTCCGCGCCCGCCTGCTGGAGGTCTGGCCCGACCTGGAGATCGTGGCCGAAGCCAAGAATGGCCAAGAGGCGGTGGCCCTTACCGAGCAGCACCATCCCGACATTGTGTTCTTGGACATTCGCATGCCGGTGTTGACTGGTGTCGATGCGGCACGCCAAATCTCCCAGCTCCCGACCTTTGACGAGGCCGATGGTTGGCCCGGCTGTGAAATTGTTTTTATCACTGCCTACGACCAGTATGCCGTACAGGCGTTCGAGCAGGGGGTGGTGGATTACGTGCTCAAGCCTGCCGAGCGCGAGCGCTTGATGGTGACGGTGGCCCGCATCCGCCAGCGCATGGCCGACCGCGCGGCGCAGCCGCCCCATGCCAGTGGCGATGGGCCCATGCCCATGCCGGCCCACACGCCCGACATGCAGCAGTTGCTGCAAAAGCTGGCCGGGCAACTTAATCCCCAAGGCCCCGCCAAACTGCAGTGGATACAGGCCACGGTGCGCCAGGCGATTCAGATGATTCCGGTCGAAGACGTTCTGTTCTTTGTCTCTGACGAAAAGTACACCCGGGTGCAGACGGCAACGGTGGAGGCGCTGATCCGTAAACCCATCAAGGAACTGGTCGAGGAGCTGGACATGCAGCTTTTTTGGCAGATCCACCGCTCGACTCTGGTCAATATCAAGGCCATTAGCGGGGTCAGCCGCGACGAACGCGGCCGCCAGTTGGTCAGCGTGCGTGGCAGCAATGAAAAGCTGGAAGTCAGCCGCAGCTACACGGGGCTGTTCAAGGCGATGTAAGGCCTGCGGCTTAGTCGTGGATGTGGGCGAATCCTGTCGGCGACAATGATCCGATGTTGATGGTCCGTCTGTTTCGTTTGCTGCGTCATGTCCCTTTGGCTTGGATGCAGCGCTTGGGCGCGCTGTTGGGATGGATGACCTGGTCGTTCTCCAGTGCCTATCGCCAACGCTTTGAATCCCAAGCTGCCGCCGCAGGTTTCGCGCCGTCCCAATACCGACCGGCCGTTGCGGCTATTGGCACCATGCTGGCGGAGCTGCCCTGGCTCTGGCTGCGGCCCCAAGGAAAAGGCGTGCTGCACCTAGTGCAGTGGGAAGGTGTTGAGCATTTTGAAGCCGCGCTGGACGCTGGCAAAGGCGTCATTCTGGCCCTGCCGCACATGGGTTGCTGGGAAATGATTGGCCAGTCGCTGGCAGAGCGTTATGGCCCCACGCGCGGCCCCTTGGTGGCCTTATACCGGCCGGCGCGCAAGGCATGGCTCGCGCCTTTGGTTGCCAGTTCACGCGACCGTCCAGGCCTCAAGGCAGTGCCGACCAGCTTGGCCGGCGTTCGCAGTCTGATCCGCGTGCTGCGCGGAGGTGGTTATACCGCCATCTTGCCGGACCAGGTCCCACCCGAGGGGCAAGGTGCCTGGGCTCCGTTTTTTGGGCGCCCAGCCTACACCATGACCCTGTTGGCACGCCTGGCCCAACAAAGTGGTGCCGGGGTCTTGCTGTGCTGGTGTGAACGTCTGGGCGCGGGCAAAGGCTTTGTGATGCATTTCGAGCCCCTGGCTGCGCCCGAACTGCACGACGCCAACGCCTCGCCCGAAGCGGCCGCCACTGCGGTCAATGCTGGGATGGAGCGCCTGATACGCCGCGCCCCGGGCCAATACCTGTGGTCGTACGCGCGCTATAAGCAGCCGGCGAAAGAGACGTGAATAACGGCCGCCGCGCGGGATTCTTCCGATACCAACCAACGTGCCTTGAATTCAGCCCTTACGTCGGGCCGGTTACCGAGGTCCATCCAGCGGGGGCCGGTTGCGCCTCATCATTTCTTCGAACTCAGTGGCTGCGATCGGGTGGCTGAAATAATATCCCTGCGCCCCACCGCAGCCCCATCCGCGCAGCAGCGTTGCCTGTTCCAGCGTCTCCACACCTTCGGCCACTATGCTTTTTTGTAGCGCATGCGCCATGGCGATGATGGCCTGCACAATGCTGCGGGCACCTTCTTCATTGGCCAGTTCCTGAACGAAGGACTGGTCAATTTTCAATACGTCGATTGGCAAACGGCGCAGATAGGCCATGGAGGAATAGCCGGTTCCGAAATCGTCGAGGGCCACCGACACGCCGATCTGTTTAAGTCGATCCAGCACACTGATCACGGATTCGACGTCGTCAATCAGGATCCCTTCCGTCACTTCAAGTTCCAGTGCGTGCGGTGCTAGGCCGCAGGCCTCAAGGACGCCCTCCACAAGTGCGACTAAATTGTCGGTTTTGAACTGTCGACCCGAAACGTTGACCGCCACAGAGCCGACAGAGTAACCGGCGGCTCGCCACGCGGCAAACTGTTCACAGGCACGACGCAGAACCCAGGGACCTATTTCATCGATCAGCCCGACCTCTTCGGCTAATGGAATGAAAGTCGCAGGTGACACGTTCCCCAACACCGGGTGTTGCCAGCGCAGCAGTGCTTCGGCCCCAATCAAACGGCCATCGCGTAGGTCAATCCGCGGTTGGTAGTGCACGGTCAGTTGATGGCGCGCGATCGCCAGGCGCAATTCATGCTCCATCAAGGCGCGCTCACGCTGTTCCACATCCATGCTGTCCGCAAAGAAGACAAAGCGGCCGCGTCCTGCTGCCTTGGCACGGTACATCGCAATGTCCGCATGTTTGAGCAGCTCCTCGGCTACCGTCCCATCGGCCGGAAATACCGACACACCGATACTGACACCGATGAAGCACTCGGTATCGTTGATGTGGAATGGTTGGGTCAGTACGGCCAGGACCTGCCCGGCAACCATTGCGGCTTGCTGGGGGGTTTCCAGCCCGGTCAGCAGCACGACAAACTCGTCTCCACCGAGCCGCGCCACCGTGTCGCATTCCCGCACGCAAGCGAGCAGCCGGTCGGCGGCAACGCACAATAGTTGGTCGCCGCCATCGTGCCCGAGGGTGTCATTGATGCTCTTGAATCGGTCAAGGTCCAAAAACAGCAGCGCCAGCTGGCGGCCATTGCGGCGTGCATGTGCGAGCTCCTGCTGCAGTCGCTCACGCAGAAGCACCCGGTTGGGCAAACCCGTCAGATCGTCGTGGTGAGCATGGAATACCAATTGCGCCTCGCGCGCATGCGCAGCAAGTGCCACTGCGACCCGGTTACCCAGATCGCGGACCTGTGCCATCAACTCGTCAGTGACAAGCTGCTGATGGGCTACGCCAATCACCAGCGCACCGCGGACATCCGCGCGCCAGAAAATGGGAAGCACAAAGCAGCGTGTTGCGCCCAAGTTGGTTGTCACGCAAACAAAGCCTGGAACGCCCGGCCCATCTACATCAAACCACATCCCATCGCGGTGGTGGACAAAGTCCGCCAAGCTTGGCGTATCGAGTGGCACCTGGATCTGAACCGTCTGCGCGTCCACGTCGCGCTGGAGATACGCCGTGCCAAAATGGTCCGAAATGCGATCGAACACGATTACGCTGACTGCGGCCTCGGGCAAAATCTCCAGCAGGCGCACCAGCACTCGTTCTATGACTTGCTCAATGTCGAGGTGGGACAGGATTTTCTGGTCAATCTCCGACAGCGCGCGCATTGCACCCATCTGACGTCCGAGGCGGTTGGCCATGCCATTGAGTGCATGCGCCAACTGGCCAAATTCGTCATCCCGCTCGACTAGCACCGGTTGATCAAACTCCTCCCGGGCTATGCGCCGGGTCCCGTCCATTAGTCGTTCAAGCGGCACCAGTGTGCGTCGAATTTGCACCACGCTCAGCAATGCAACGAGTAGAAGCATCAGGAGCGTGAGGCCCAGAAACGTTTGCGTCAACTGCGTTAGCGAAGCGATAGCCAGCCCACCGGGTTGTAGCGCGACGATTGTCCAGTCTGAAGCGGCAAACTGGGCCTTAAGAAACAGGCCGCTGATGGCAGATAGCCAAACTTCGCCGCTGCGAATAGTGCGATCAGCGCCGTGCAAGGCGAATTCGGCAGCGGTTGATCTAACCTTGTCGTTTGAGCAGTACAGAACCCGAGCGCCTTCTGCGAGCACACAGATGTCCATCGAATAGGACATTTCCTCCTGGTCACCCCAGAGATAGGCCGCATCAAGCTCCGCCACCAGTACGCCGCGTGCCGGTTGTGAGGGATCAATGGCGACCGTCAACCAGGGCTTGACATCAGTCTGGGTTGTCAACTGAAGTGCTACCTCACCCCTGGCAAGATGTGCGGCCCCCCGCAGATCAATCGGCGGCGGGCGGCCATCCGAGGGGTGACCAAAAAGAAGCGAAACATCGTCATTTACCATGAAATAGGTGCGACGGAACACCCTTTGCAGTGCAAATTGCTTCGTGTCGGCATCCTTGTCGCCGGCACGGATTTGTAGGGCGATTGCGTTAAGGATGAAATGAGCACCCAGCAGACGGTCGTACAGCGCTCGGGAGTAGGCGCTGCCAGCCTGTACCAGCTGTCGTTGTGCCTGTTCGTTGACGACTCCGCGGACGTGGTCGTAGGAAAGCGCCCCCAGCATGACCACAGGGACAAATGCAGACAAAACGAAGAGGAAAAATATGCGACGCGCGACGGCGCTGCGCAGAAACGTCCCCTCGATGCGCAT
Organism: Burkholderiales bacterium; assembly: GCA_038317285.1. Lineage (GTDB taxonomy): Bacteria > Pseudomonadota > Gammaproteobacteria > Burkholderiales > Burkholderiaceae_C > Allorhodoferax. The sequence goes on from JBBQBG010000031.1 coordinate 24,245, forward strand.
TCTTAGGGGCACCAGAATCGGGTGTCAGGGCCGGCGGTCATCACGGGGAGAAGTCTGAAGCCAGCCCGACGAATGCGCCATCGCGCGCGCGTACGATATCGTCAAGACTGTCTTTTTGTGTCAGCTGCGGCTTGGTCAGGCCATCTTTGCCCATGCTGTACAGATCAAAGTCGGAATTGATCGGATTAAGCTTGTGATCCTTTCGTGCGCTTCCGTGGCCTTTGACCGATGTCAGGTTGACGTATTGATAGGCATGGCCCCAAGG
>JBBQBG010000032.1:0-24368 GCA_038317285.1 Burkholderiales bacterium
GACTACTACCAGCCCGAGGCCTATGTGCCGCAGCGTGATTTGTTCATTGAGAAAGACAGCGCCATCAACGAGCACATTGAGCAGATGCGCCTGTCGTGCACCAAATCGATTCTGGAGCGGCGCGACGTAATCATTGTGGCCACCGTGTCCGCCATCTACGGTATCGGCCAGCCCGAGGCGTACCACAAGATGATCATGACGCTGCGCACGGGTGACAAGCTGAATCAGCGCGACGCCATTTCGCAATTGGTGCGGATGCAGTACCAGCGCAACGACATGGATTTCAGCCGCGGCACCTTCCGCGTGCGGGGCGACACCATCGACATCTTCCCGGCCGAACACTCCGAAATGGCACTGCGCCTGGAGATGTTTGACGACGAGATTGAATCGCTGCAGCTGTTTGACCCACTGACCGGGCGCATTCGCCAAAAGATTCCGCGCTTTACGGTGTACCCCGGCAGCCACTATGTCACGCCGCGAGAACAGGTGCTGGCAGCGGTGGAAACCATCAAAGTCGAGCTGTCCGACCGGCTCAAGGAATTTGTCAGCGCGGGCAAGCTGGTGGAGGCCCAACGCCTGGAGCAGCGCACGCGCTTCGATTTGGAGATGCTCAGCGAAGTGGGCCACTGCAAGGGAATCGAAAACTACAGCCGCCACCTAGCGGGCAGCGCGCAGGGCGACCCGCCATCTACGCTGACGGACTACATGCCCAAGGATGCGGTGATGTTTATTGACGAGAGCCATGTCACCATCGGCCAGTTTGGCGCGATGTACCTGGGCGACCGGTCACGCAAGACCACGCTGGTGGAATACGGCTTTCGTTTGCCCAGCGCGCTGGACAACCGGCCGCTGAAGTTTGTTGAGTTTGAGCAGCGCATGCGCCAGGCAATTTTTGTGTCCGCAACGCCGTCCACCTACGAAAAGGAACACGCAGGCAAAGTGGTTGAGCAGGTCGTGCGGCCCACGGGTCTGGTCGACCCGGAGGTCGAAGTGCGCCCGGCCACCCACCAGGTGGATGATGTGCTGCAAGAAATCCGCATCCGCAGCGATAAGGGCGAGCGGGTGCTGATTACCACGCTGACCAAACGCATGGCGGAGCAGTTAACCGATTATTTGAGCGACAACGGCGTCAAGGTGCGCTATCTGCACAGCGACATCGACACCGTGGAACGGGTGGAGATCTTGCGCGACCTGCGTCTGGGCGTCTTTGATGTGTTGGTGGGCATCAACCTGCTGCGTGAGGGGCTGGACATTCCCGAGGTGTCATTGGTGGCCATTCTGGATGCCGACAAGGAGGGTTTTTTGCGCTCCGAGCGCTCCCTCATCCAGACCATCGGTCGTGCCGCCCGCAATTTGAATGGCCGAGCCATCCTGTACGCCGACAAGATCACCGACTCCATGCAGCGCGCCATCGGCGAGACCGAGCGACGGCGCAACAAGCAGATTGCCCACAATTTGGAGCGGGGCATTACGCCCAAGGCCATCGTGAAAAAAGTGCGCGACCTGATCGATGGGGTTTACAGCGAAAAGGCGGGCAAAGAGGCTGATCGCCTGGAACGCGACGCAATGCAACGGGCGCAGGTGGAAGACATGAGCGAGAAGGACATTTCCCGCGAAATCAAGCGCCTGGAGAAGCTGATGATGGAACACGCCCGCAATCTCGAGTTCGAAAAGGCGGCCCAGGTTCGTGACCAACTGGGCATTTTGAAGCAGCAGGCCTTTGGTGCGCCGGGTAGCGACAACATCACGCCGGAGCCCCTGACGGGCCGATAGATGTGATTTGTGACTGATCAGTCTAGATACTTGAGCAAATCTATGGGTTTCTTGGTATACTTGAGTGGAATAGTCAACCAAGTAGGACTGAAGGAGTTTTCCATGCGTCTAACTACCAAAGGCCGGTTTGCGGTCACCGCGATGATTGATCTGGGTCTGCGCCAAAGCAGCGGCCCGGTCACCTTGGCTGCCATCAGCCAGCGCCAGCAGATTTCGTTGTCGTACCTGGAGCAGTTGTTTGGCAAGCTGCGCCGTCACGAACTGGTCGAATCCACTCGTGGCCCTGGCGGCGGTTACACATTGGCGCGCAAGGCATCCGACATCACCGTGGCAGACATTATCGTCTCCGTGGATGAGCCGATTGACGCCACCCACTGCGGCGGCAAGGAAAATTGCCTGGGCGAGGGTACCCGTTGCATGACGCACGACCTTTGGGCTGCGCTTAATGTTCGCATGGTGGAGTTCCTGGACTCGGTCACTCTGCAAAAGCTGGTGGACGACCAGGTCGCCAAGGGGCTGCAAATAGAAGACAAACCCAGCGTCAAGCGCGCCATTTCTGCCATGCCTATCAGCAAGCCGATCCGAATCAATGCCCCGAATTCCGTGTTTGCCCTGGGCAACGCGTTTTCCAAGTCCTAAAACCTTGCGGGACAGACCGCAAGCCTGCAAGTCAGGCAAGCTCTGTCCTCAACTGATTAATTTGATTGAAGAGCCAGCCATGGATTCCACCCCGCATTTCCCAATTTACATGGACTACAGCGCCACCACGCCCTGCGACGAGCGGGTTGTGGACGCCATGGTGCCGTGGTTGCGTTCACATTTCGGCAATCCCGCATCTCGAAGCCACGCCTGGGGCTGGGAGGCAGAGGCCGCGGTGGAAAATGCGCGTGGCCAAGTCGCTGCACTGATTGGCGCCGATCCACGCGAGATTGTGTGGACATCGGGCGCGACCGAATCCATCAATCTGGCACTCAAGGGCGCGGCCCATTTCTACAAGTCCAAGGGCAAGCACATCATTACCGTCAAGACCGAACACAAAGCCGTGCTCGACACCTGCAGGGAGCTGGAGCGTCAGGGCTTTGAGGTGACCTATTTGGATGTTCAGGCTGACGGCTTGATCGACATGGAAGCGTTCAAGGCTGCCATTCGCCCTGACACCATTCTGGTCAGCGTTATGTACGTCAACAACGAGATCGGCGTGATCCAGGACATCGCTTCCATTGGCGCGGTATGCCGCGAAAAAGTCATCGTGTTCCATGTGGATGCGGCGCAGGCCACCGGGCGGGTCGAGTTTGATCTGTCCACGCTGCCAGTGGATTTGATGAGCCTGACATCCCACAAAACCTATGGTCCCAAGGGCGTGGGTGCGCTGTTTGTGCGCCGCAAGCCCCGCATCCGCCTGGAGGCACAAATGCACGGTGGCGGCCACGAGCGCGGCATGCGCAGCGGCACCTTGCCCACGCACCAGATCGTTGGCATGGGCGAGGCTTACCGCATTGCCAAGGCAGAGATGGCAACGGACAACATCCGCATTCGCGCGCTGCATGAACGCATGCTGGCCGGGCTGAAAGATGTAGAGCAGGTGTTTATCAATGGCCACGAAACCCAACGTGTGCCGCACAACCTGAACATGAGCTTTAACTATGTCGAAGGCGAGTCGCTGATCATGGGCATCAAGGGGCTAGCTGTTAGCAGCGGTTCTGCCTGTACCTCTGCGTCGCTGGAGCCGAGCTATGTGTTGCGCGCCTTGGGCCGCAGCGACGAGCTGGCCCACAGTAGCCTGCGCATGACCATTGGCCGCTGGACGACCGAAGCTGAGATCGACTACGCCGTGGACACGATCAAGAAAAACGTTGCCAAGCTGCGGGACTTGAGCCCCTTGTGGGACATGTTCAAAGAAGGCATTGATATCAGCACCATCCAGTGGGCAGCACATTAAAGGAAGACCAAAATGGCATATTCAGAAAAAGTTGTTGACCACTATGAAAACCCCCGCAACGTCGGCAGCTTTGAAAAAGGCGACGACTCTGTAGGCACCGGTATGGTGGGTGCGCCCGCTTGCGGCGATGTCATGAAGCTGCAGATCAAGGTCAATCCACTAACGGGTGTGATTGAAGATGCTCGGTTCAAGACCTACGGTTGCGGCTCGGCGATTGCATCCAGCTCGTTGGTGACCGAATGGGTCAAGGGCAAGACGCTGGACGAAGCGGCTGCATTGAAGAACAGCCAGATCGCCGAAGAACTGGCCCTGCCGCCCGTCAAGATCCACTGTTCTATCCTGGCCGAAGATGCCATCAAGGCGGCGGTGGATGACTACAAAGCCAAACATCTTGGGGACAGACCGCAGCCTGCAGCGCAGGCAAGCGCTGTCCTCAACTGAATAGAAACTGGCTAGACATGGCAGTTACTTTGACCGAGGCCGCAGCACGGCACGTCACCCGCTACCTGACCAAGCGCGGCAAGGGCGTGGGCGTGCGTTTGGGTGTCAAGACCACGGGTTGCTCCGGCTTGGCGTACCAACTGGAGTACGTGGACGATTTGGCACCCGAGGACCTGGTGTTTGAGGGCCATGGTGTCAAGGTGCTGGTTGATCCCAAGAGCCTGGCCTATCTTGACGGCACCGAGCTGGATTTTGTGCGTGAGGGTTTGAACGAAGGCTTTCGTTTCAACAACCCAAGAGAGCGCGACAAGTGTGGCTGCGGTGAGTCTTTCCGCGTGTGAACCTGCAGTCCGATGATTTTGAACTGTTCGGCGTAAACCAACAGTTCGCTCAAGACCGCGCGGCGCTGGATGCCCGCTGGAAAGAACTCCAGCGCGAAGCCCACCCCGACAAATTCGCAGCCCAGGGTGATGCCGCACAACGTGTTGCCATGCAATGGTCGGTGCGGATCAACGAAGCGTATCAGCGCCTAAAAGACCCGCTCAAGCGCGCGGCGTATCTATGCGAATTGGCAGGTGCTCCGATCAACGCCCACAGCAACACGGCGATGCCGGCCGCGTTTTTGATGCAGCAAATGCAATGGCGGGAAGATCTGGATGAAGCCCATGACGACAACGCGCTCAATGTGTTGCGCGAAAATGTAGAGGCTGCGCAGCGCACACTGATTCAAGAGTGCGCCTCGCGTCTGGACGTTGCGCACGACTACCCGGCCGCCGTTCAGTCGGTGCGCGCGCTGATGTTCATTGAAAAATTTGCGCACGATCTCGATCTGGCGTTTGATAAGTTGGAAACCTGATACATGGCGCTGCTACAAATTTCCGAACCCGGCCAAGCGCCCAATCCACACGAGCGGCGCATCGCCGTGGGCATCGACCTGGGCACCACCCATTCTTTGGTGGCGGCCGTTCGCAATGGCGTGGCCGAATGCCTGCCCGATGATGCGGGGCGGGTCATTTTGCCGTCGGTCGTTCGTTACCTGGATGGCGGTAAGCGAGAGATCGGTTTCGCGGCGCAAGACGCGTTGGCCAGCGACCCCGAGAACACCATCGCATCGGCCAAACGCTTCATGGGCCGTAGCCTGAGCGACGTGGCGGGTGCCGACAAGTTGCCCTACCGTTTTGCAGACCATGCTGGCATGCTGGGTGTGATGACGGTTGCCGGAGAAAAATCACCTGTAGAGGTTAGCGCCGATATTCTGGCCACGCTACGCTACCGCGCCGAAGACACCTTTAACGACGATCTGTATGGCGCCGTCATCACCGTGCCGGCTTATTTCGACGAAGCCCAGCGCCAAGCCACCAAAGACGCTGCACAACTGGCCGGCATCAACGTGCTGCGCCTGATCAACGAACCTACTGCCGCGGCGATAGCCTACGGCCTGGACAATGCCAGCGAAGGCGTTTACGCCATTTACGACCTCGGCGGCGGCACCTTTGATATTTCCATTTTGCGATTGACCCAAGGTGTATTCGAAGTGGTCGCCACCGGCGGAGATTCGGCCTTGGGCGGCGATGACTACGACCATGCGCTGGCCGACTGGGTGCTGGCGCAAACCGGTGCGCAAGCCGTCAATGCGTCGGACAAAGCCAAGCTAAAGGTTGCTGCCCGCGCTTGCAAGGAAGCTTTGTCTACTACAAAAACAGTAGCATTCCACGCAGATCTGACGAGGGCTAGCGTGCATTTCGACGTACAACAAACTCAGTTTGAGGCTGCTACCGCGCATTTGACTGCCCGCACCATTACCGCAGCACGCAAGGCGTTACGGGATGCCAAGTTGTCGGTGCAAGACGTGCAGGGCGTCGTCATGGTCGGTGGGTCGACCCGTATGCCCCAGGTGCAGGCGGCTGTCGCTCAGTTCTTCGGGCGTGCGCCGCTGAATAACCTCAACCCCGACGAAGTGGTGGCATTAGGCGCTTCCATCCAGGCCAACCAATTGGCGGGCAACAACACCGCAGGTGATTTGCTGCTGCTCGATGTGATTCCGTTGTCGCTGGGAGTGGAGACCATGGGCGGCTTGGTGGAGCGTATCGTGCCGCGCAACCAGACCATACCGACCGCGATGGCACAAGACTTCACGACCTACAAAGATGGCCAAACCGCCTTGGCCTTGCATGTGGTGCAGGGCGAGCGCGACCTGGTGAGCGATTGCCGCAGCCTCGCGCGCTTCGAGCTGCGCGGCATTCCGCCGATGGCGGCTGGCGCGGCGCGCATTCGCGTCACCTTTACCGTCGATGCCGATGGTTTGCTGAACGTGTCCGCGCATGAACAGGTGAGCGGCGTACAGGCCGACATCAACGTCAAACCCTCCTATGGCTTGAGCGATTCACAGATCGCACAAATGCTGCAAGACAGTTTTTCCACTGCCGAGCAAGACATCCGTACGCGTGCCGTTGTCGAGGCGCAGGTGGACGCCGACCGCCTGCTACTTGCCATACAAAGCGCGCTGGACGCAGATGCCGATCTGCTGGACGCGAAGGAACGCGCCCACATTGACGCAGCCATGCAGGCGCTGGCCACCGGCCGCTCTGGCGCAGATGCCGCTGCGATCGAGGCGTTGAGCAAAGCGCTGGCCGACGCTACAGAATCCTTCGCCGCGATGCGCATGAACAAAGGGATTGCTCGGGCGCTGGAAGGCAAGAATATTGAGACACTCTGAGTCCTACTAAACCATGCCCATCATAAAAATCCTCCCGCACCCCGAGTACTGCCCGCAAGGCGCAGAAGTGAACGCGCCAACCGGTACCTCCATTTGCGAAGCCTTGCTGGAGAACAACATCAACATCGAGCACGCGTGCGACATGAGCTGCGCCTGCACGACTTGCCACGTTATCGTTCGTGAAGGATTCGCGTCACTGAACGAACTCGACGAAAACGAAGAAGATCTGCTGGACCGCGCGTGGGGCCTGGAGCCGAACTCGCGCCTGAGTTGCCAGGCGTTTTTGGCGCAGAAGGACGTAGTGGTAGAAATACCCAAATATTCCGTCAACCACGCCAAAGAGAATCACTGATGCGTCAGATCTTCCTGGACACCGAAACCACCGGTTTCAATGCCAACCTGGAACATAACCCCGATCGCATGGTCGAAATTGGTTGTGTAGAGTTGATCAACCGCAAGCTCACCGGCAACAACTTGCACTTCTACCTGAACCCCGAGCGCGACAGCGAAGAAGGCGCCTTGCGGGTGCATGGACTGACCACCGAATTTTTGAGCGACAAGCCCAAGTTTTCAGCCATTGCCCAGGAATTGCTGGAATTTGTGGCCGGTGCCGAAATCATCATTCACAACGCGCCGTTCGACATCTCTTTCTTGGATGCAGAACTGGCACGCGCGGGACACCCGCCGTTCAAGCGGCACATAGGCTCCGTGACCGATACCTTGGTCATGGCCAAGGAAATGTTCCCCGGCAAACGCAACAGCCTCGATGCGCTGTGCGACCGGCTGGAAGTCGACAATTCCGGGCGCACATTGCACGGCGCTTTGCTGGATGCTGAGTTGCTGGCCGACGTGTATATCAACATGACGCGCGGCCAAGACGCGCTGCTAATGGATGTAGGCTCACCCAGTGAAGGGGGTGTCAAGGTTGTGCAAATCGACCTCAGTAGTTTTGTATTGCCCGTGGTCGCAGCCAATGCCCAAGAGCTAGCCGCGCACGACGAGTTGCTAGGCCAAATTGACAAATCCAGCGGCGGCAAAACGCTCTGGAGAAAAGTAGCCTGAAGAGTGTTGTATAATTTAGGGCTATTCTGATGAATAATCAGGGCGGTTAGCTCAGGGGTAGAGCACTGCATTCACACTGCAGGGGTCACAAGTTCGAAACTTGTACTGCCCACCAGATACGGTAAACGGAAAAAGCACCTTGCGGAAACGTCGGGTGCTTTTTTATTGGCTGGTGTGTAATAGGTTTATCAAAAGGATGCTGAATCCGTTTGGACAACCTTGACCTGTGTTGGAATCTCGCCGACATACGCGCTAGTACGTAATAACAACCGCCGTTAGATTTGCTGCCCTCATTACCGCGCATAGCTGGCCGGTTGCGCATGGCCGCCAGCTATGGATCCTATGGTTGACAACAGATATCAGGGTGTACTGGTGCGCAACGCTAGCGGCAGCACCTTGCGCAGTCCACAGGTGATCACTGCATTTAAGCGGCAATGGTCGTGCCCGGCAACAAACGCTCACGCCGGTATGTGTACCGGCTGGGCCATTGATCATGTCGTATCTATCTAGTACTGGGGCGTGGATGCTGTGTGGAATATGCAGTGGCTACTCGACCAGATCAAAAAGGCTACGGGCTAATTCAGTAAGGGCCACTTCGAGCGCCGCATTTGCGGCGGGAAGCTGTTGCCTTCGGTGACGTCATGCACGTTGCCTGAGGTGGTGCGCACGGTGTGTACCAAACCAGACTCAGCATCGGCGCCAATGTGGGCCTTCATACCAAAGTACATCTGCTGGCCCTTCTTGCTAGCATGCATCTCAGGGTATCGGGCCTTGTCCTTGCTCTCGGTGGAACTCGGCGCAGGAATTGGCGTGGCATCTACAACCGTGCCGGCTTTCAGGGTAGTAGGGAGCAATCCGTTCGACCAGTTCAGACCCGCTCAATCACCATCGCAATACCCTGGCCCACACCAATGCACATGGTGCACAGCGCGTAGCGCCCGCCGGTCTTGTGCAACTGGTTCACGGCGGTGGTCACCAGGCGCGCGCCGGACGCGCCCAAGGGGTGTCCCAGCGCAATGGCGCCGCCGTTCGGATTCACGCGGGGGTCGTCGTCTTGCAGGCCCAGCAGGCGCAGCACGGCCAAGCCCTGGGCGGCGAAGGCTTCGTTCAGTTCGATGACGTCCATCTGCGCCAGGCTGAGCCCGGTAAGCGCCAGCACCTTTTGCGTGGCCGGGGCAGGGCCTATGCCCATGACGCGCGGCGGCACGCCGACGGTGGCCATACCCACCACACGGGCGCGTGGGGTCAGGCCATTGTGTTTGGCGGCGGCTTCGTTGGCCAGCAGCAGGGCACACGCGCCATCGTTGACGCCGCTGGCGTTGCCCGCCGTCACCGTGCCATCGGGTCGCACGGCGCCTTTGAGTTTGGCTAGCGCCTCCAGCGATGTCTCACGCGGATGCTCGTCCTTGCTGACGACGATGGCATCACCCTTTTTCTGCGCAATGGTGACCGGGGTTAGTTCGCCATCGAAGAAGCCAGACTTCTGCGCCGCCACGGCCTTGAGTTGGCTGGCCAGTGCCATCGTGTCCTGGTCTTTGCGGCTGATCTTGTATTCGGCCGCCACGTTTTCGGCGGTCTCGGGCATGGCGTCTATGCCGTAGCGCTCTTTCATGCGCGGGTTGACAAAGCGCCAGCCTATGGTGGTGTCGTACATCTGTGCGGCGCGGCTGAAGGCGCTCTCGGCCTTGCCCATGACGAAGGGTGCACGGCTCATGCTCTCGACCCCGCCAGCTATCATAAATGTAGCTTCTCCTGCTTTAATGGCGCGGGCCGCTGTGCCAACAGCATCCATGCCAGAGCCGCACAGGCGGTTGATGGTGGTGCCCGACATCTCCAAAGGTAGCCCCGCCAACAGGCTGGCCATGTGGGCTACGTTGCGGTTGTCTTCCCCAGCCTGGTTGACGCAGCCATAGATCACGTCGGTTACGGTCTGCCAGTCCACGTTGGGGTTGCGGGCCATCAGCGCTGCCAGTGGCACTGCCGCCAGATCATCGGTGCGCACACCGCTCAAGGCGCCGCCGTAGCGGCCAAAAGGTGTGCGTATGGCATCGCAGATAAAGGCTTCATGCATGGGGATTTTTCTCTTGAGGATGATCCTTGAAATGCTACCACCTTGATTCCCACCAAGCGTCGCCCATTTGACTCTGCAGCCACCCTACTAGGCCGCTGACCTTGGCGGGCACCAGCAGTGGCGAGGGATAGACCGCGTGAATCTCTTGCGCCGGCAAACTCCATTCCGTCACAACGGCACGCAGCGCGCCGCAGTTGAGCGACTCCTGCGCGACATAGCGGGGTAGTGCGGCGATGCCCATACCATTGCGCGCTGCCATCAGCAAGGCCGACAAGTTGTTCGAACGCAGGGGCCCGTGCACCAGCACCGTGACAGGCTTGCCATGCTCGCCCGTCAAGTGCCAGCGCGCATCTCCCTGGACGGTGCTGTACACCAAGGCATCATGTTGCTGCAGATCGTGGGGTTGCATGGGTTCGCCACACCGCGCAAGGTAGTCGGGTGAGGCCACCACCACCCAGGGGTTTACGCCAAGGTAGCGGGCCCCCAAAGTAGAGTCCACCAATGGCCCCATGCGGATGGCAACGTCTATGCCTTGTTCGACCAGGCTCACCACGCGGTCCTCAAAATTGAGTTCAATCTGAAGCTTGGGGTGCATCTGCATAAAGCGCATCACCAAGGGCGCCAATACGCGCCTGCCAAATGCCACCGACGTGCTGATGCGCAAACCGCCTTGCACTTGGGACTGCAGCAAGGTGGCCACTGAATCGGCCTCTTCCAGGTGGTGGGCAATCAGCTTGCACTTGTCGTAGTACAGGGCACCAATCTCGGTCGGGGTTACCCCTCGGGTGGAGCGGTGCAGCAGCCGCGAACCCAACTGCTTCTCCAACATGGCCACCATCTTGGTAGCAGAAGGTTGGCCAATGCCCAGATCCGCAGCGGCCTTGCTGAACGATCCCAGATCGACGACGCGAACAAAGAGTTGCAAGGCTTGAATGCGGTCCATGCAAAGGAGTACACCACAGCCACCAACACTGTGCTATTCCAAATTGGAATAAACATAATGCGCGGGCAATGGCTTCCACAAAGCGTCGCCGCCGCCGACTATTCGTACCAATCGATAGCAAAAACAGGAGCATGTAAATGGCAAAGATGAAAGCGGTCATGGCAGCCGTGTTGGTCATGGAAAAAGAAGGCATCACGCAAGCCTTTGGTGTGCCGGGCGCCGCCATCAACCCGCTGTACGCCGCCCTGCGTGAGCGGCAGTCTATTGCCCACATACTGGCCCGCCACGTCGAAGGTGCGTCCCATATGGCCGAGGGCTATACCCGGGCCAAGGCCGGCAATATCGGCGTGTGCATTGGCACCAGTGGGCCCGCAGGCACCGACATGATCACTGGTCTGTATTCGGCCATTGCCGACAGCATCCCCATTTTGTGCATCACCGGCCAGGCACCGCGAGCCCGCTTGTACAAAGAAGATTTTCAGGCGGTGGACATTGAGTCCATTTCCAAACCTGTCACCAAGTGGAGCGTGACGGTGCGTGAGCCGGGTCAAGTGCCAAGGGCCTTTCAGCAGGCTTTCAACCTGATGCGCTCGGGCCGCCCCGGGCCGGTGCTGATCGATCTGCCGTTTGATGTGCAAATGACGGAGATCGAATTTGACATCGATTCATACGAGCCACTGCCGGCTTACAAACCGGCTGCCACACGCCAGCAAGCCATCAAGGCCATTGAAATGCTGCAAGGGGCAGAGCGCCCCCTGATCGTGGCGGGCGGCGGCATCATCAATGCCGATGCATCCGACTTATTGGTCGAGTTTGCCGAACTGGTGGGCGTGCCGGTGATCCCCACGCTGATGGGCTGGGGCACGATTCCCGATGACCACCCCTTGATGGCCGGCATGTGTGGCCTGCAAACCAGCCACCGCTACGGCAACGCCACGATGCTGGCCAGCGACTTTGTGCTGGGCGTGGGCAACCGCTGGGCCAATCGCCACACGGGCTCGTCCGAGGTCTATTGCAAGGGCCGCACCTTTGTACACGTGGACATTGAGCCTACCCAGATCGGGCGCGTGTTCAACCCCGAATTGGGTATTGTCAGCGATGCCAAGGCCGCACTGCGGCAGTTCATTGCCGTGGCCAAGGAGTTGAAGGCAGAGGGACTTTTGAGGGACCGCAGTGCCTGGGTGCAGGACTGCCGTGCGCGCAAGCGCAACATGCTGCGCAAGACCAACTACGAGTCCACGCCGATGAAGCCGCAGCGGGTTTACCAGTGCATGAACAACAACTTCCCGCGCGACACCACCTATGTCAGCACCATTGGCTTGTCGCAAATTGCCGGTGCGCAGTTCTTGCACGTGTTTGGACCGCGCCAGTGGATCAACTCTGGTCAGGCCGGCCCGTTGGGTTGGACCATTCCCGCCGCCTTGGGTGTGCGTGCGGCAGACCCCGGTCGCACCATCGTGGCCTTGTCGGGCGACTACGACTTTCAGTTCATGGTTGAAGAACTGGCGGTCGGTGCCCAGTTCAAATTGCCCTATGTGCACATGGTGGTCAACAACAGCTACCTGGGACTGATCCGCCAGGCGCAGCGCGGTTTCAGCATGGACTACTGCGTGCAGTTGGGGTTTGAGAACATCAATGCGCCGCATCTGGACGGCTATGGCGTCGACCACAAGGCGGTGGTCGAGGGCCTGGGTTGCAAGTTTGTGCGGGTGTACAAACAAGAGGAGATTGGCCCCGCCATCCAACAAGCCAACAGCTGGATGGCCGAGTTTCAAGTGCCGGTCGTTATCGAGGTCATGCTGGAACGCGTGACCAATATCGCGATGGGTGTTGAAATAGACGCCATCAATGAGTTTGAAGAACTGGCACTGACGGCATCCGATGCGCCCACCGCCATCGGTCTGCTCGACTGACCGCCTGAACATTTGACACTGGAGACACACGCTATGCCACGCTTTGCTGCCAACCTCACCATGCTGTTCAACGAGGTTCCTTTTTTAGACCGTTTCGAGCTGGCCGCCAGGGCCGGTTTTCAGGCGGTGGAGTTCCTCTTTCCTTATGCCTATGCGCCCGAGGACATCCGCCAGCGCTTGGATGCCAACGGTCTGACCCTGGTTCTGCACAACCTGCCAGCGGGCGACTGGGATGCGGGTGAACGCGGAATTGCCTGCCACCCCGATCGGGTCGAAGAGTTTCGTGCCGGGGTTGCCACCGGCATTCGCTACGCCAAGGCACTGGGAGTTGGCCAACTGAACTGCCTGGCTGGCAAGGCCCCAGCCGGTGTCTATGGCGACGTGCTGCGCCAGACGCTGGTAGCCAACCTGGCCTATGCCGCCAGTGCCTTGAAAGAAGTGGGTTTGCGGCTACTGATCGAGCCCATCAACACGTTTGATATTCCCGGCTTTTACGTCAGCCGCACCGCGCAGGCGCTGTCTTTGCTGGACGAGGTGAATGCGGACAACGCTTTTGTGCAGTACGACATTTACCACGCGCAGCGCATGGAAGGCGAGCTCGCAGCCACCATCCAACAGCACCTGCCGCGCATAGGCCATATCCAGCTGGCCGACAACCCGGGCCGCAACGACCCGGGCACTGGCGAGATCAACTACCCGTTTCTATTTGCCCATCTGGATCGCCTGGGTTACACCGGGTGGATTGGCTGTGAATACAAACCGGCCTCCACAACAACGGCTGGTTTGGGCTGGGCCAAGCACTTCATTCAATAGAACATTTTTAACGTATCGGCTTATTCCACATGACTTCAAAACCTCTCAATATTGGCTTCGTAGGCCTGGGCACTATGGGAACGCCCATGGCCAACCACCTGATCCAGGCAGGGCACCAGCTCTTTGTCTCCACCCACGGCAAAATGCCCGAGCTCATCGCACACAGCAGCGCCACCCAGTGCGTCACCTCCCGCGGTGTGGCGGAGCGTGCGGACATCATCTTCATCATGGTGCCCGATACACCGGACGTGGAGTCGGCGCTGTTTGCCGAGAACTGCATTGCCGCAGGTCTCAAAAATTCGGCCACTGGGCATGATGGCCGCGTGGGCAAGGTGGTGGTCGATATGAGCTCGATTTCACCGATTGCGACCAAGACCTTTGCAAAGCGGATCAATGACCTGGGTTGTGATTACCTGGATGCCCCGGTGTCGGGCGGCGAGGTGGGCGCCAAGAACGCCACGCTGTCCATCATGGTGGGCGGGTCCGAGGCTGTTTTTGAGCGCATCAAGCCTTTGTTTGAGCTGATGGGCAAAAACATCACGCTGGTGGGCGGCAATGGCGATGGGCAGACCGCCAAAGTTGCCAACCAGATCATCGTGGCCTTGAATATTGAGGCGGTGGCAGAGGCCTTGTTGTTTGCCTCTCGTGCCGGTGCCGACCCTGCACGTGTGCGCCAAGCCTTGATGGGAGGCTTCGCGTCGTCCAAGATTTTGGAGGTGCATGGCGATCGCATGGTTAAGCGCACCTTTGACCCCGGCTTTCGCATCGAGCTGCACCAGAAGGATTTGAACTTGGCCTTGAGCAGCGCGCGCGCATTGGGAGTGTCCCTGCCCAACACGGCTACTGCGCAAGAACTGTTCAACTCGTGCGTGGCCCACGGCGGCAAGGCCTGGGACCATTCGGCCATGGTGAAGGCTTTGGAAAAAATGGCAAACTTCGAGGTCGGCCAGACGGTGGCCTGACGATCCTTTTCCATCTGCCCCAGAGACTATCCGATGCCCGCTGCCACTCCCTCCAACGAAACGCCAGCGCGGGACCTGTTGCGCCGCATGTTCGATGCCGCCATTGCCAGTGCCCAACCGGCGCTGTGTGTGCCACCGCATTTGCCAACGCCCGAATCTCTGGGCGCTGGGCGGCTGATCGTTATTGGGGCTGGCAAGGCATCTGCCGCCATGGCGCGTGCGGTGGAAGACCATTGGAGCGGACCGCTATCGGGTTTGGTGGTCACCCGCTACGGCTATGGCGTGCCCTGCCAGCGCATTGAGATTGTGGAGGCCGCGCACCCCGTGCCCGATGCGGCAGGCCTTGCGGCCGCCCAGCGTATGCTGAACGTGGTGCGGGGCCTGAGCCAGGACGATGTGGTGCTGTGCCTGATCTCCGGCGGGGGCTCCTCGTTGTTGCCCTTGCCGCTGCAGGGGCTGACCCTGGAACACAAACAGGCCGTCAACCGCACCTTGCTGAAGTCGGGAGCTACCATTAGTGAGATGAACTGCGTGCGCCGCCACCTATCGGCCATCAAAGGCGGGCGCCTGGCCGTGGCCTGCCACCCGGCGCGGTTGTTGACGCTGCTGATATCGGATGTGCCGGGGGACGACCCGATCAACATCGCCTCCGGCCCAACGGTGGCGGACCCCACAAGTTGCGAAGACGCGCTGGCCATTGTCAAACGCTACAGCATCGACTTGCCGGTCGAGGTGCGTGCGGTGCTGGAGTCCGGGCGAGGCGAATCCATCAAGCCCGGCGACCCGCGTCTGGCATGCAACCAAGTCCGCATGGTTGCGGCGCCGCAATTGGCGTTGGAGGCGGCAGCCAAGGTGGCGCGTGACGCAGGCTATGGAGCCTACATCTTGGGCGATGCATTGGAAGGCGAAGCACGCGATGTCGGTAAGGTCCTGGCGGGCATTGCACTCCAAGTGGCACAGCGCGGCCAACCGGTGCAGGCGCCGTGCGTGCTCCTGTCTGGGGGGGAAACTACGGTCACACTGCGGGGTAAAGGTAGTGGCGGGCGCAATGTGGAGTGCCTGCTGTCCATGGGCATCGCGCTGGACGGCCACCCCCATATCCATGCGCTGGCGGGAGATACCGATGGCGTGGACGGTGTGGCCGAAATTGCCGGCGCCTGCATCGGTCCCGAGACCCTGGCGCGCGCCCACGCGCTCGGCATCAAGCCCCACGACAGCCTCAACGAAAACGACGGCCATGGCTTCTTTGGCAAGCTTGGCGATTCCGTCGTCACCTGGCCCACGCTGACCAATGTGAACGACTTCAGGGCCATTCTCATTGAAAGCCCTGAAGGCTGATTAATCGCTTCGGTAGTTTGTGGCAGCCGCGCGGAAGCCAGCCTGCGCATTTATGCGTTTTCGTTCCACGCATATTCCATTTGGTGCGCGGTGCGGACAGCGAGCTCGCGGCTGACCAGGCTCTCCACCAAATGCAGTGACATGTCCACCCCGGCCGAGATGCCGCCAGACGTAACGACCGTGCCATCACGGACCCAGCGCCGTTCTTTTTGAACGTGAACTTGCGGAAACATGGCCTGCAGATCGTCCATGTCTTCCCAATGCGTGGTGGCATGCTTGCCGTCGAGCAGGCCTGCCTGGGCCAGCAAGAAAGCGCCGGTGCAGACTGATGTGGTTAATTCACACTGCGCCGCTATCTCGGCAATCCATTCGATGACCTCTGGCTTGGCCAGTTCGGCGGTGACTACGCCGCCGGGGACGATCAATACATCGATGGCGGTGTGGTTGTTGAAGCCTGCATCGGGGAGCAGGCCCAGACCGGCGCGGGCGCGCACATTGGCCGCAGTCTGCCCGACCGTCACCACTTTAAACGGCGTCGGCGCACCGGGGTTGATATGCGCACTGACGCGCGATGCGCAGGTGAATACCTCGTAAGGACCAGCCAGGTCCAGCAGCTCAACATCATCAAAAGCAAAAATACCGATGGTTCGAGTCATAAGGTGCTCCAAGAGGGGGTTGAAATAGGGTTTTGCATGGAGACAATGATGGTGCAAATGTGATTGACAGATACGCCATTCATAGTTGAATATCTGCCATATGTCCATTCGAACCGCCGGTGACCATAAACAAGAGAAGTCCTCCGCTGCAAGCCGCAAGCCCGTCGACATTTGGGTGTTGGTCTACCCCGACTTCTTGCTGCTGGACGCGACCGGCCCGGTGCAGGTTTTTTCTACCGCCAACGACGATGCTCGAGAAGCCGGGCTACCGCAGCCCTATCGCATCGCATTGATTTCTAAAGAGGGTGGTGCGGTGCGGTCGTGCTCTGGCATCAGTGTGCTGACCCAGCGGCTACCGCGGGGTGCCATGCGTGGCGCTACGCTCATGGTCTCCGGAGGACGCGGCAGTGAGTCCCTATTGGCCGATGCTGCCAGCATCCGCTGGGTGACCAAGGCCCACCAAACCGTCGCGCGCACCTGTTCAGTTTGCACAGGGGCTTTTGTGCTGGCGCAGGCCGGTTTGTTGGACCAGAGACCTGCGGTGACGCATTGGCAAGATGCCGACCAATTGCAGCAGCGGTATCCCACGGTGCAGGTGCAGTGCGACGCGATTTATGTCAAAGACGGCAGCATATACACCTCGGCCGGTATCACGGCCGGTATCGATTTATCGCTGAGTTTGGTGGAGGAGGACTTGGGTCGTCAAGTTGCGCAGCGGGTCGCCAAACGGTTGGTTGTGTTCTTGAAGCGCCCCGGTGGGCAGCGCCAATACAGTTCGGAGTTGCTGGCCCAGGCATCAGACCAGGGAATCACGGGGGAGTTGACCCAATGGCTCAAACCGCGTTTGAAGCAAACCGTGGGTGTGGAGCAGATGGCCACAGGTCTGGCCCTGTCGGTACGCACGCTGCACCGCAAGCTGCGCCAGGAGACGGATGCTTCGCCCGCGCAGTTTTTGACCCGTATGCGACTGGATGCTGCGTGTGTGTTGCTGGAGCGTGCCCCTGTTTCGATCAAACAGGTGGCACGCCAAAGCGGATTCGGATCGGAATACAACTTGCGGTGCGCATTTGCCGCCAACTTGGGTGTGGTACCTACCGAGTACCGCTCCCGCTTCGGCTAGCGTGGGCTAAACACCCGCTTAGGCCACCTTCGCGCGCAGGTCTTCGTTGGCCGCACCCTGCGTGCTGGCCTTGATGTGGGCCGCAGCCAGTGTCAGCGCTTCTGCCTTCTTCACATCGCCCATGGCCACACCCTCGGCGCGCACAAAGCGCACGTCGGTGATGCCCAGGAAACCAAAAACCGTTTGCAAGTAGCTCTCTTGGTGTTCCATGGCACGGCCACCTTCGCTGGTGGAATAGACACCACCGCGGGTTGACGCCACGATCACCGTCTTGCCGCCAGCCAAACCTTTGGGGCCAGTGGCGGTGTAGGTAAAGGTGCGGCCGGCTTGCGCCACGCGGTCTATCCAAGACTTCAACTGACTGGGGATGCTGAAGTTGTACAGCGGTGCGCCGATGACAATCACGTCCG
The DNA here is from genome assembly GCA_038317285.1 of Burkholderiales bacterium. Lineage (GTDB taxonomy): Bacteria > Pseudomonadota > Gammaproteobacteria > Burkholderiales > Burkholderiaceae_C > Allorhodoferax. The sequence continues at coordinate 18,158 of JBBQBG010000032.1, forward strand.
CCGCCAGGAACTGCGTTACCAACGCCTCCGACACCGCGTTTTCACGCCGTTGGCCTTCGGTCAAATCGGCGGCCGTGGGGGGCATGCGAAAGCCCAAGGACTCTGCGGACAGGTGGCTGGGTGTGTTTTCAATAAGGTCCAGGTACTCCACCACGGTGTTGGGCTGGCTGGCGATCCAGGTGGCCACGATATCGCGCGTCAGTTGGCGCGAAATGGATTGGTTGCCGGTGATGCTGGAGTCTATGTGCAAAAGTTTCATGGTCGGTCCTTTGGGAGGTTGGGGCGATGCATTGATTGTTATATTGAATGCATTCGTTGATAAGTCGGCAAAAATACGTTAGATTGTTCTACCAATAGAACAATGAGGGTGCCATGCAGGATTTAAACGACATGCTGTACTTCGCCGAAGTGGTGGACTGGGGTGGCTTTGCCGCCGCCGCGCGCCGCCTGGGTGTACCCAAGTCCAAGCTGTCCCGCCGGGTGGCGCAACTTGAAGAACGGTTGGGTGTGCGCCTGTTGCAGCGCACCACGCGCAAGCTGTCGTTGACGGACGTAGGCGCGCTGTACCTTCGGCACTGCAGCGCGATACGCGACGAGGCGCAGGCGGCCCAAGAGGCCGTCGAGCACATCCAGACAGAACCCCGCGGCACCATACGGGTGGCCTGTCCGCTGACACTTGCCTTGACCACGATCGGGCCGCTCATTCCCCAGTTCATGGCGCGCTACCCCCAGGTGCGCATCGAGATGCGGGTCAGCAATCGGGTGGTGGATCTGGTCGATGAAGGTTTTGACGTCGCGCTACGTGTCCGCCCCAGCCTGGTAGACAGCGCCAGCTTGGTCGTCAAGAACTTCGGCCCCAGCCGCACATTGCTGGTGGCCAGCCCACAGCAGCTACAACGGCAGTGGCAACCCACGGGGCCGGAGCAACTTGCCGGCCTCGACACAGTCGCCATGTCTGCAGTGGATGGCAAAGCGAGTTGGGTGTTGCAAGGCCCCTCAGGCGCCACCCACACCTTGGTGCACCAACCGCGGTTTTGTGCGGACGACCTTGCGACCCTGCATTTCGCGATTTTGGGTGGTATTGGCATGTGCTTTATGCCCGAATACATGTGCGAGGACGATTTGCGGTCCGGTCGCATGGTAGAGGTACTGCCTGGCTGGAGCCCCACGCCTGGTATCTTTCACGCGGTGTACCCCACGCGGCGTGGCATGGTGCCAGCAGTGCGCGCATTCTTGGATTTTCTGGGCCGATCCATCACCGCCGAAGGCGTACCGCGAACGGACTGACGGCAGTTGTGCAAGGCGCTCGAATCACACCCGTTGTCGGCGGGAGGCGATGGTTTGATCGGGGGACCCGGTGGGGCTTTATCCGAGCCGCCAATTGGCGCATACTTCGTGGAAAAAGAGGTGTTGGCAATTTGTCATTTTTTCTGTGAGGGGAGTGCGTTCAATTGGACCTGTCTGTTCCATTGCTTGCGCGGGTTACCTACCGCATAGTTGCGACGTGGGGCATCGTATTTGCTTGCTTCGGGGGATCCACTGCGTACGCGTTGGATCCCGTTAATCTCCAACTCAAGTATCTGCACCAGTTCCAGTTTGCAGGGTACTACGCTGCCCTTGAACAGGGCTATTACCGTGATGCGGGCTTGACCGTCAGCATTGCCGAAGGCCATAGCGGCGATGAGCCATTGACCAATGTGTTGTCTGGGTCCAGCCAATTTGGTGTGGGTAGCAGTGGCCTGTTGTTGGCCCGTTTAGCGGGTAAACCGGTGGTGGTGTTAGGTGTTATTTTTCAGCACTCGCCCTATGTGCTGCTGGCACCGCAAACCGGCCCCACTCAGGGTATACATGACATTAAAGGCAAGCGCGTCATGCTGGCGGCGCAGTCGGATGACCTGGTGGCTTATCTGAAGAAGGAAGGCATCTCTGCCACCGATTTCACACAGTTGGAACACAGCTTTAACCCGGACGATCTCATCAGTGGCAAGGTCTATGGGTTCTCGGCCTATGCGACCAACGAGACCGATTATTTGGATAGAAAGGGTTTCGCATACCAAGCCTATACACCGCGTTCAGCCGGTATCGATTTTTATGGCGACAACCTCTTCACCAGCGAACAGGAAATTTCCACTCACCCCGAACGTGTAAAGGCCTTTAGGCAGGCCAGCCTGCGCGGCTGGCAATACGCCATGTCGCACCAGGAAGAGATAGCGGACCTGATCCTGTCCAAGTATTCCAAACGCAATACCCGCGAGCATTTGCTGTATGAAGCCCGTCAGATGCAGGCGCTGGTACAACCTGTGCTGGTTGAAATTGGTTATATGAACCCAGGCCGCTGGCAGCACATTGGCAGCGTGTACGCGGACCTGGGGATGCTGCCCAAGAACGTCTCGCTGCAGGGCTTCATCTATGACCCTGATCCGCGCCCGGACTTGCGTTGGCTATATGTGGCTTTAGCCGCCATCGTGGTTTTAGGCTGCACCGGGTGGTGGGCACATTTGCGGCAGCTGGCCAGAGAGCGCACATTGACGCAGGCCCGCATCCAGGCCAGTGAAGAGCGCCTCAAGTTTGCCCTGGATGGGGCCGGTTATGGGGTGTGGGATTGGGATATTGCCAGTGGGACTGTGTTGTATTCCGAGCGCTGGAGGGAGATGCATGGGTTCAGCAGTGAAGAGCTGCCGGACTCTGTGGACGGTTGGGAGCAGCGGGTGCACCCCGACGACGTGCCCTTGGTCAAGGCCCAATTGCGCAACTACTTCGACGGCAAGTCCCATACATTCACCGTCGAACACCGGGCGTTGTGTAAGGATGGCAGCTGGATGTGGGTGGTGGACCGTGGCACGGTGGTGAGCCGCGACGCCGCGGGCAAACCTTTGCGCATGGTCTGCACCCATGCAGACATCACGGTGCGCCGAGCGCAAGAAGAACAATTGCGGCAATTGAACGAGTCGCTGGAAACCCGTGTTACGGAGCGCACGGCAGAGCTGGTGGCCACCATCGATCGCCTCAAACAGACACAGGCCAGCCTGGTGCAGGCCGATAAATTGGCTTCGCTGGGCGCACTGGTCGCCGGCGTGGCGCACGAGCTCAACACCCCCATCGGCAATAGCCTGACCGTGGCGAGCACTATGGAGAACTATGTCAGGGGCTTCGAGACCGACATGGCCAAAGGACTGACCCGCAGTGCGCTGGAAACCTTTGTCACCAGCGCGCGCGAGGGTACCGACATTCTGATGCGCAGCCTACACCGCGCCGCTGAACTGGTATCCAGTTTCAAGCAAGTGGCGGTGGACCAAACCAGCACCAACCGTCGCTGCTTTGACCTGCGCTACACGGTGGACGAGATCATGCTGACCTTGGGCCCCAGTATTCGCAAGACCTCACACCGGGTGCTGATCGACATACCCAGCAATATCACGATGGAGAGCTACCCTGGACCCTTGGGCCAAGTGTTGACCAACATGATTAACAACGCGCTGTTCCATGCCTTTGACCGTCGCGAAAACGGCACCGTCACGATTGCCGCTCAGCGGCTGCCAAACGACCGGGTGCAATTGACCGTGCAGGACGATGGGTTGGGCATACCGGCGGCCCATTTGGGGCGGGTTTTTGATCCCTTCTTTACGACCAAGCTGGGTCAAGGTGGCAGCGGCCTGGGTCTAAACATTACCTATAACCTGGTGCATGACCGCCTGGGCGGCAGCATCCAGGTCACCAGTACAGTGGATCAGGGCACCTGCTTTACGATGCTGCTGCCCATGACCGCGCCGCTCGGACCTGAAGCACAAGCTCCTGCCGTTACTAAACAGGTGTGATGCGGTAGACGCAGCGGCGCGCACCGGCCAGTGCATGCTCCACACGCTCCACGTTGCTGCCGGGCCCCAGCGTGCGGCGAAACACCTCTAGCTCGGAGCGGCAAAAGCCTTGGCATTCGGTTGCCGCTGCGCAGATGGGGCAATGGTTTTCTATCAACAGGAAGCTGCCATCTGCCTGCTTTTCCATCTGCGCCATATAGCCTTCGTCGTCCCGCGCTTCGACCAGTTTGGCCAGTTTATGTTTTAAGGTTTTGCTACCCGCCATCCGCTTGGTGTAACTGGCTTCGCTCATTTGTTCGCGGCTGGCGATCAGCTTGTCCAGGCCGTCTTCACCAAACAAAGTGCGAACCTGCCCAATCAACTGCACGGTTAGGTCGCTGTGCCGGTCGGGGAAGCGGGCGTGCCCGGCCTCGCTAAGCAGCCAATAGCGGGCGGGGCGGCCTACCTTGTCGGCGCGGTCTTCGGTCAGCAGCAAGCCGTTTTCTTGGCCCAAATCCAGGTGTCGGCGTACGCCCATGGATGTCAGTTGCAATTGCTCGGCCAATTGCTGCGCCGTGCTGGGGCCGCGGGTTTTCAGCAGAAAGAGGATATGGTCTGCCGTGTTCAAAGCTGCACCACCGCTGATGGAGATGCAAAGTCTGGCGTCTGGCTCCACTGTTTGATTCGCCAAGCCGCCCAGCCGGTCAGACCTGCCCCAACGATCAAAATCAGGCGTGTATCGATCAAGGTCAATACCGAGCCCAGCATGGCCATCAAGATATTGGCCAGGCAAAAGATGGTGGACAACAACCCCATCACGGCACCCTGGCCCAGGTGGCCAAAGCGCTCGGCACACCAGGCCGGCATGACTGCGTTGTAGTAGGCGTTGGGCACACCAAACACCACAATCGCCAGCAGCCCCAGCGTGGGTCCGCCCAAGCCAACGGCTGCAATGCACACCGCAACCATCAGCGCAAAGCGGCTGGCGTGCCGCAGCGGTTGGCTGCGCACCACGCGGCCCGCAACAATAGAGGCCGTAGTCATGGTTGCGCATAGCGCGGCCGTGGTCCAGGCAATGCCTTGCGCGTCTAAGTGCATCACTTCGACCAACCACAGCGGGTAGAACTCATAAAAGGCGGTGACCCCACAGGTCAGTGCCAACTGCACGACCAGCAAGGTGCGCAGCTCCGGGTGTTTGAGCAGCTTCAGCGAATTTTGGTGCTGCACCACCCGCCACCAACGGGTGGTGGCATTATCGGCGTGCTTGCGGGGTATGGCTACCCAGCTCAGTGCAGCGGTCACCAACAGCGCCGCCACGGCTACCCAGAATGGCGTGGTGACTCCCCATCGCAAGGTCAGCCCGGCGATCAACGGGCCGGCCAACCAGCCCATATACAGCGCGCTGTTGAGCCACGAAAAGGCCCTTACCCGCAACTGGCCCTGTAGCTCATCGGCCAGCAGCGCACGGGCCACGCTGGCATTGCCCTCCATCAGGCCAGTGGCAAAGCGCGCCACGATGAAAAGCGGGTACGACTCGTTCAGCAAACTGACCGCTGTAATCGCATGGCCCGCCGCCGCACCCAGGGCGGTGAGCAGTAATGCCGGACGCCGGCCATAGCGGTCCGACAAAGGCCCCAACAGTGTGGAACCGATCAGCAGCCCCAGCGGGTTGATCGCCAGCGCCACACCGAACAGCAGCTTGGGCGGCAAGCCCAAAAAGTGGTTCAAGTTGTTGGCCGCGTCGGCCGCAAACAAGGGTGGCAAGATGGGGTAAGGCAGGGCCGCCCCAACCGTCGAGAAAAACGCCACAAGACAGGCGGCGGCGATGAGGAGGGCAGACTGCATGGCTTATTTGTAAACTAATTTACTTACAAATGTAATTCGCAGTCATTGATATGTCAATAGATGTGTTTATATATCAATAGACTACTTGGGGGTTTTAGCGCCGGGGGGCTGTGCGGTGAAGCATGTCCGCAGCGGCAGATAACTAGCCACGCGCCCGTGGCGCTCCACGACGGCGTGGCCACTGCGGCATTCCACGTTTTGGAGCGCGCAGGCTGAGTACAGCCCGTTGCTGGCCGGCAAGGACCATGAACACTCGAATACCAGAGTCTGCGAAATAGGCACGCGATTCCCTGTTGCTAAATCCGGCCATAGGGAGTGTTGCACTCTAAGAATCCCGTTCCTCAGGATTCGCAATTGTGGCCATTGGTAAGATGCATCGCGCATGCCATTGAATGACGAAGACCGTGCCTGCGACGATGGGTCTCCATAAAAATTTGACTACGAAATGAAAGCTACGGAAAAAATCGTTGACGAAGTTTCAAAACTTCATGAAATGTCGTATCTAGCGAGGGTGTCCTGAATTTTGTGTAACCGGGACGTAGAGATTATGGCTTGGGCATCCTTTCCTCGAA
>JBBQBG010000033.1:0-24344 GCA_038317285.1 Burkholderiales bacterium
GTGCTGCTGCCGAAGAGTCTGGCCTGCCGCTTTACCGCTACTTCGGCGGCATGGGCCGCATGGCAATGCCGGTTCCCATGATGAACGTCATCAACGGCGGCGAGCATGCCAACAACAACCTGGATATCCAGGAGTTCATGATCATCCCCGTGGGTGCACCAAGCTTTCGCGAAGCCCTGCGCTACGGTGCCGAGGTTTTCCATGCGCTCAAGAAAATCTTGCATGACAAAGGCATCAGCACCGCCGTGGGCGACGAAGGCGGCTTTGCCCCCAATGTTGCCAACCACGAAGCGGCTATCCAGATGATTCTGGAAGCCATCGATAAGGCAGGTTTTGTAGCCGGCGAACAAATCGCTCTGGGCCTGGACTGCGCCGCCAGCGAGTTCTACAAGGACGGCAAGTACCACCTCGAAGGCGAAGGCCTGACACTGAACGCCGAAGAGTGGACCAACATCCTGGCCACCTGGGTCGACAAATACCCCATCATCTCCATCGAAGACGGCATGGCCGAGGGCGACTGGGATGGCTGGAAGCTGTTGACCGACCGCCTGGGCAAGAAGGTGCAAATCGTGGGCGACGACCTGTTCGTCACCAACACCAAGATCTTGAAGGAAGGCATCGACAAGGGCATTGCCAACTCGATCCTGATCAAGATCAACCAGATCGGCACACTAACCGAGACGTTTGAAGCCATCGAAATGGCCAAGCGCGCGGGCTACACCGCCGTCATCAGCCACCGCTCGGGCGAAACCGAAGACTCCACCATTGCTGACATCGCTGTGGGCATGAATGCGGGGCAGATCAAGACCGGTTCCTTGAGCCGCTCGGACCGCATGGCCAAGTACAACCAATTGCTGCGCATCGAAGAGGACCTGGGTGATGTGGCCAGCTACCCCGGCCGCGCCGCCTTCTACAACCTGAAATAGTTTTCGGCGTGGGCAATCGCGTTGTTCCTGCAGCCTTGATCGCGTTGCTGGTGATCTTGCACGGCCAATTATGGTTCGGCAGGGGCAGCGTGCCCAACGTCACGCGGCTGGTGCGCCAGCTTGACGAACAACAATTGAGCAATGCCAAGGCAGCACGCGCCAACGAGCGACTGGGAGCCGAAATCAACGACCTGCGCGAGGGTCTGGAAATCGTCGAAGAAAAGGCCCGCTCGGAGTTGGGCATGGTCAAGGCCAACGAAATCTTTGTCCAGATCGCCAAGTAACATGCGCTTTGCCTCCAGACAATGAAAATTGCTGTCGTGGGTGCCCAGGGCACTGGTAAAACAAGCTTGGTCGCGGCATTGCAACTTGCCTTGCAGGCAGACACCGACCCCATCGCATTCACGCTGATCAAGGGCGGGGCGCTGGAACAGCACCCCCGTTACGACCTGACTTTGTTGATGGGGCTGGATCTGCCGGGTCCATCCGTCCAACACCACGGATTGACAGCCGCACAGTGCGACGGCCAATTGCGCCAGTTCATGCAGCAGCATGCGATCACCTACGCGGTCGTTTATGGCAGCGGTCAAAATCGTACGGACTGTGCCTTGCAAGCCATTGCTTACCTGCGCAAACAGGCGTCTACCAGGCGATCACCCGCAGCAGCCAGCGCATGGCAATGGTGCTGCGAAACCTGCTCGGACGCGGCATGCGAACACCGGCTGTTCACCGCACTGGTGAAACCGCCAATCCTGTCAGTGGGGCTGTGACCCACCCGCCGCCTGCTGCACGGGCTCAGTAAACAGCTGGGCCGCGTCCACCGCATCAAAGCGGTATTGCGATCCGCAAAACTCACACGCCACTTCGACATCGGCGCGCTCGGTCAGAATGCTCTCTACCTCGTCGCGACCCAGGCTCACAATCATGCGGCCCACCCGCTCGCGGCTGCAAGAACACGCAAAGCGCGGCGCCGTCGCGCCCTCCAGTGGCTCGAAGCGCGTGATGGACTCTTCCCAGAACAACCTGCGCAATATGGTGTCCACGTCCAACGTCAGCAGCTCTTCGCGTTTGAGGCTACTGGCCAGGATGGCTATGCGGTTGTAGTGCTCGTTCAGACCTATCTGGTCCTCGTTTTCCTGGCTGACCATGCTGCCCGACAGGTTGTCGGTGCCCTGCATGGGCAGGCGCTGGATCAGCAACCCGGCGGCCACCTGGTCATTGGCGGCCAGTACCAGCGTCGTGTCCAACTGCTCGCTCTGCAACATGTAATGTTCCAGCACGGCGCTGATTTTTTCGATCTTGTGGCGTCTGTCGTCAAACAGCGGCACCACGCCTTGGTAGGGCTGCTGACCAGGGAACTTGGTCGTAGGGTCCAGCGTGATGGCGCAACGCCCCGCATTGCCCACGTTCACCATCTGGCTCAGCGTGTCTGACGCCGCGACATCACCCACTACCGTGGCGGTCGCACGCAGCGCCAGATCGGGCGACACCTCGACCACTGCCAGCTTGACAGGGCCATCGCCAAAAATCTGCAACACCAAAGATCCATCAAATTTGATATTGGCTTGCATCAGCGCAGCCGCGGCGGTCATCTCGCCCAGCATGTCACGCACAGGCTCTGCATAGGCGCCCGTGCTGGTATTTGAGGCGCGCCGGCGCAAGATTTCGGTCCAGGTGTCGGTCAGGCGCACCACCATGCCGCGCACCGGCAGGCCATCAAACAAAAATTTGTGCAGTTCAGACACGCGGGGCTCCTCGGCAATAACTGGCAATAACAGGTTTAAGCAATTTTTTTCAACCCCCGCTGGAAGCGCCGGGCGTTCTCGATGTAGTGGATAGCACTCATCTTCAGAGCGTCCTGCTGCGCCACGGTCAACTCACGCACCACACGGGCCGGGCTGCCGATGATCATGGAGCCGTCGGGGAACTCTTTGCCTTCGGTGACCAGAGAGCCGGCACCAACGATGCAGCCTTTGCCGATCTTGGCCCCATTGAGCACCACGGCGCCAATGCCGATCAGCGAACCATCGCCAATGGTGCATCCATGCAGCATCACCTGGTGGCCCACGGTCACGTTTTCACCGACCGTCAGGGGCATGCCGATGTCGGCATGCAGCACGCTGCAATCTTGGATATTGGAACCGCGCCCAATGCGTATGGTTTCAGTGTCCCCCCGTACCACGGCACCAAACCAGATGCTGGTGTCTTCTGCCAGCTCGACGTTGCCCATGACCTGGGCACTGTCGGCCACCCAGGACGTGTCTGCCAGGCGGGGGGCAACGCTATCAAGTTCATAAATGGCCATGGGTTTCCTAATCAGGGGTGGGACGGAGCTTCTTGCCTAGAATTGTATGTATGGAACTCCGACAACGTGCCCTTGCGGCTTTTTGCCTCACTGACCCCCTTCTCAAGGCCGAGTCCACGATGGCACTGGCGCTTGAATTCTCGCAATTGGGCGCCGTCGATTGCAATCTCACACTGGACTACGCGGACCCGCCGGGGCGGCCCCACCAGCCCGAGCTGGTTCATCCGCAACAGGTACCGCGCCGCTCACCATTTACCACCGAGGGCCATTGCGCACTGGTGCATGCCATCGCCCATATTGAATTCAATGCCATCAACCTGGCGCTGGACGCCATCTGGCGCTTTGCCGGCATGCCGGAAACCTATTACCGGGACTGGTTGCAGGTGGCACAGGAAGAAGCCCAGCACTTCACGTTGCTGCGCAACCACCTGTTGGACGAAGGCCATGATTACGGCGACTTTGTCGCCCACAGCGGCCTATGGACGATGTGCGAGAACACCCGCCACGATGTGACCACCCGCATGGCCCTCGTGCCCCGCACCTTGGAGGCTCGGGGACTGGATGCCACGCCCATCGTCCAGGCCAAGCTGCGCAAGGTTGGCACCCCGCGCGCGCTTGCTGCAGTGGTGATTCTGGACACTATCTTGGCCGAAGAGGTGGGCCACGTCGCCATTGGCAACCGCTGGTACCACTGGCTGTGCCAGCGCGAGGGTCTAGATGCCACCGCTTTTTACGCCGAAGTAGCGGCACGGCACGGTGCGCCGCGGCTCAAGCCGCCGTTTAATCTGCTGGCCCGCAAACTGGCCGGCTTTTCCGACGCGGAAATTGCGGCTTTGCCCCAATAACGACAGTTGATTTGCTATCAATAGCGTAGCTGCTCACGCATATCCTACGAGGGCTAGAGGCAAATTTACTCTATACTGTTTTGGCAAAGAGCCTGGGTTGCCGCCTGAAACCGACACAAGCCCACGCGGCACAGGCACAATGCCCAATATTTCCACACCACGCACGGGGCTTCACCCAGCAATGACCCAAACCGATAGCACTGCAAAATCACACATGGGCCTGCCCATGCTTGTGGCGTGCATGGTCTTCACCTTGGCGATCGTGGTTTGCGCAGCTGTGATGTGGAAGACGGAACGGCGGGACGTAGCGCAGCAGCGTCTGCGGATGGAAGCCTTGGCCAATGACCACGCGCATGCCATCCAAACCACGATGGATCGCGCACTGTCGGCAACCTATTCCCTAGCCGCCCTGGTGCGCCAAGGCAAAGGCACAGTGCCCGACTTTGAAAGAACAGCCGCCGAGATGCTGCCCTGGTACCCCGGCGTATCCATCCTGGGGCTCAGCCCCGGTGGCATCATCCAGCGCGTGGCACCGCTGGCCGGCAATGAAAAGTCGATAGGCTTCAACCAGTTGACCGATCCCAAGCAGGGACGCGAGGCCCGCATGGCCCGCGATACCGGCAAGCTCACACTGGCCGGCCCGCTAAAACTGGTGCAGGGCGGACTGGGCGCCGTCGGTCGGCTCCCCGTCTTTCTGGACGGACCAGACGGCAAACCAATGTTCTGGGGGCTGACCTATGCCGTCATCCGGTTTCCCGAGGCACTGAACAATGTACGGCTGGACAGGTTGAATGCAAGCGGGGTGGCATTTGCCCTGTGGCGTATCAATCCCGACACCGGTTTGCGGGAGACCATTGCAGGATTCAATGCGCCGCTGGATTCCCCGGCAGAGCAGACGCTGGCCGTGCCCAATGGCCAATGGACGCTCAGCGTGGCACCGGCAAATGGCTGGGACAGGACGCAAGAGCTCGCGTACAAGGTGGTGATGGGCCTCATGCTCAGCTTTGTACTAGCCTATGCCAGCAAGCTGCTGATTGAACTCAAGGTGCATGAAATGGGGCGAGAAGCTCTGATCGCACAACGCACCACCGAGATTGCCTGGTCGCAAAACAAACTCAAAGCTACGTTAGAGGCCATTCCGGATGTCATGCTGGAAATGGGCCTTGACGGCACCTACCACGACTACCACGCACCGCGCTCCAACACCTCCTTTCCACCGGCCGAATTCTTCCTTGGCAAAAAGGTCAACGATGTGCTGCCGCCCGAGGCCGCCCAGGCCGTCATGGACGCACTGCAGGAGGCGAACGAACTGGGGCACTCCGAAGGCCGGGAGTTTGCGCTGCAAACCTCCAAGGGCGACTTTTGGTTTGAGATCTCTCTGACGCGCAAACAAGACACCACCAATGGTGAGCCGCGCTTCATCGTGCTGTCGCGCAATGTGACGCAGCGCAAGACATCCGAGGAAGAGATCAACAAGCTGGCTTTTTACGACCCGCTGACCAACCTGCCGAACCGCCGGTTGATGGTGGACCGCCTGCGCCAGGCATTGGCCGTCAGCGCCCGCAGTGGCAGTATTGGCGCCCTGCAATTCATTGACCTGGACAATTTCAAAACCCTCAACGACACCCAGGGCCATGACATGGGCGACCTGCTGCTGCAACAGGTCGCCAAGCGCCTGAGCGAATGCATGCGCCAGGGCGACACCGTGGCCCGACTGGGAGGTGACGAATTCGTGGTGATGATTGAAGAATTAAGCGATACCCGCGAGGATGCCGCGGCCCAGGCCGAAATCATTGGCGAAAAAATTCTGCACACCATCAGTCAGCCTTACAAATTGGCCGGGCTGGAATACCAGATCACACCCAGCATCGGTATCACGCTGTACTCCGACCAACAGCAATCCACCGACGAACTGCTCAAGCAGGCCGATCTAGCCATGTACCAGTCCAAATCCGCGGGGCGTAATACGCTGCGCTTTTTTGACCCGGCCATGCAAGCGGTAATCACCACCCGCGTGAAGCTGGAAACTGACATCCGCCAGGGAATTTTGAAGGGGCAGTTTCTGCTGTATTACCAGCCCCAGATCAACCGCGAAGGCCGCACGGTGGGTGCTGAGGCGCTACTGCGCTGGCCCCACCCGGAGCGCGGTATGGTGTCGCCCGCCGAATTTATTCCGTTGGCCGAAGATACCGGCCTGATAGTGCCGCTGGGCAACTGGGTGCTGGAGACAGCCTGCACCCAGTTGGCCTTGTGGGCAGCCGATGCGCGTACCCAGCACCTGACGCTGGCCGTCAACGTCAGCGCGCGGCAGTTCCGCCAGCCTGACTTTGTGGAATACGTGCTGGACCTGATCAGCTACACCGGTGTCAACCCCAAGAAGTTGAAGCTGGAATTGACCGAAAGCCTGTTGGTTAACGACGTGGAAGAAACCACGCAGAAGATGACTGCGCTTAAAGCGCGTGGTGTCGGCTTCTCGCTGGATGACTTTGGAACAGGTTACTCGTCGCTGTCTTACCTCAAACGCCTACCGCTAGACCAGCTCAAGATTGACCAGTCTTTTGTGCGGGACCTCATGACCGACCCCAACGACGCCGCCATCGCGCTGGCCGTCATCACCTTAGGCCATGCCTTGGGACTGGCCGTCATTGCCGAAGGGGTTGAAACACAGGCCCAGCGCGACCACTTGCACAGCCAGGGCTGTGACGCCTACCAGGGCTACCTACTGGGACGCCCCATGCCCTTGCTGAATTTTGAAATGAGCCTCCACTCACCCGCACCTGCACATCTGCCACATGACTGAGAACACGCTACCAGCATCACTATCGCTTCAAATGTCCGTGGCGTCTGTAACATTTGCGCACCAGGCTATCCTGGACCACAACCGGGCCATCGTGGCCTATGAGCTGTTCGACCGCTCGGTACTGGCCAACGGCCACACCGCCTCCAGCGACGCGCAAATGCTGTTCAATATATTGAGCGCGGTAGACAGCCAATCGCCCATCGGCAATAAAACGGTCTTCATCAACTGCACGCACGACAGCTTGGCGGGCGGTCATCTCGATTTGATCGCACCCGAGCGCGTGGTGCTGGAGATACCGCCAATGCCGGTCTCTGAGGTGGACCAGATTCTGACCCGCCTGCCCCAATTGCAGGACCTGCAACGACGGGGTTTCAGGCTGGCATTTGACTACTCGGTGCTGACACACTCCTATGCACCGTGGCTGGAACTGGCCGCGTTCATCAAGTTCGACCTGTCGGTTATTCGGGCGCAATCGGTGGCGTCCTTTGTCAAACTGGCGCAGGCCAAGACCCAAGCGCAACTGGTGGCAGAAAAAGTTGAAACGCCGGCGCAGTACGCCATGCTGGCAGAGCTGGGCGTCAAATTGTTCCAGGGCTTCTGGTTTGCCAAGCCGGTTCTGGTGCAAGGGCAGTCGGTGCGACCCGCTCAGGCCATCATCCTGCAGCTCATCAACCTGGTGCGCAAGCAGGCCAGCACCCCCGAGATTGAAGAAGTGCTCAAGCGCGACCCCACGCTCTCATTTAACCTGCTGCGGTTCATTAACTCCGCCGGGTTTGGCGTGCGTTCGGAAGTCACGTCTTTCAAATATGCGGTGCTGCTGTTGGGGCTCAACCGGCTGTTCAAGTGGGCGGCACTGCTGTTGACCACATCGCGCAATGGCGACGTGCCGCCCGCAGTCGGCACCACGGCCGTTGTGCGCGGTCGCCTGATGGAGTTACTGGCCACGGAGTTGCTGCCGATAGAAGACAGCGACAACGCCTTTGTGGTGGGTGTGTTTTCGCTGTTGGACACCATGCTGGGCATGTCGATGGAAGAGGCCTTGGCCACAATTACATTGCCCGAACCGGTCGCACAGGCGCTATTGCACCGCAGCGGCCCGCTGGCCCCCTATTTGGAACTGACCATTGCCTGCGAGACCGGCGATGACGAGGCCTTTGCCCGCAATGCCACGCTGCTGGGTCTGACCAACAACCAAGTCAACTGGAACCATGTGCAGGCGCTGGCTTGGGCCGAGACCATGGACGTGTAAATTCACCTCGCCCTCGTTCACGGAGCCAAGGTTTCAGCTTTGAGACGCTCGCGCAGTGCGCTCGAACTTAAAATTATTTTGCGTCCGATTGAACCGTATGACCAGGGACTTCGACCTAGTGGCGTGATCCGACATTCATCATCCTCAATCAACTTACGGACCAAAAATGAAACAGTTTCTGCATTCCAAATCAATTACGAATCTCGCTCTGCTGCTGGCCGCAGGGTCAGCATTTGCGGGCGGTGTTAGCTCGGTACAAGTGACACCGAATAGCGGCCCGCCCGGCACAAAGTTTATGGTCACAGTACAAGGGACGGGCAACTGCCCGGTGCAACTCTTCTTGGCCAGAACCAGCCCCAACCCCACTCCACTAAGTCAGTCCGACAATTGGGAAAAAGGGTCATTTCCAGCAACCAAGGAACTCAAATGGTTCGGACCACTTGAGCACGGCACTTATGTTCTTGAGGCAAAAACACTTGCACAAGACGCACCAGGTTGCACACTTGGACAGAAAGCTCTCAGCGCACCATTTGTCGTTGAACGAGTGAAGCTTTCTCTCCCAGATATTAATATTACTTGTCCAGATGGTTGGACACTGTATCCGGGCTCAAAAACCGCATCTGGCGCCTACACCTGCGTACCCAAGCCCAATCAACACCCAGTTAAAACCTGCGCACCAAAACATGCATGGTTTGACACTGGCGACACAATTGGCTGCAAACAACAGGTCTTTTAATCCGCTGTAGACGCAAAGGCCGCTGCACGTAAGGTCTCGGATTCTCGTTAACCGCGCGGGTGGTGCTGTGCGTGCAGGGCAGCAAGGCGCTCGCGTGCAATGTGCGTGTAAATCGTCGTCGTCGAAATATCGGCGTGCCCCAGCAACAACTGCACGGCGCGCAAATCAGCACCGTGGTTCAGCAGATGCGTGGCAAACGCGTGGCGCAGCGTGTGGGGTGACAACGGCACCACGATGCCCGCAGCAGCGGCGTGCTTTTTCACCACCATCCAGAACATGACACGTGACATGGCGGTGCCGGGGGTAGCGCCGCGCACGGTGACAAAGAGATCGTCGGTTTGCTTGCCTGCCAACAGCTCGGGGCGGGCCGCGCCCAAGTACTGGCGCAGCCACTCGCTGGCAATCTGGCCAAATGGCACCAAGCGCTCTTTGCTGCCTTTGCCCATCACACGCAGCACGTTGTCGTTGATGCTGATGTTGAACGTCTTGAGCGTCACCAGCTCGCTGACGCGCAGGCCGCTGGCATACATCAGCTCCAGCATGGTGCGGTCGCGCACACCCAGGGCCTGCCCTGTGTCGGGCGCCGCCAGCAGGGCCTCTACTTGCGCTTCGGTCAAGGTCTTTGGCACGCGCAACGCCTGCTTGGCAGATTGCAGTTTCAGCGTCGGGTCTGCCTGTAACAGCCCCTCACGTAGGGCCCAGCGAAAGTAACGCTTGAAGACGGTCAGGCGCCGGTTGGCGGTGGTGGCCTTGGTACTGGCGTGGTGGTCCGCAAAATAGGCCTGCAGATCGGTCTCGGTTGTCTGCTGCAGCCGGCGGGACCGGCTGGCCAGCCACGTGGCATACAGCGTCAGATCACGGCTATAGGCGGCCAGCGTGTTTTTAGACAGGCCCTCTTCCAGCCAGAGGGCATCGACAAAGCTATCGATCTCTGACGGGTCATGCGCGACCTGCCCCGTCATTCCAGCCGCAGCTTGGCCGAATCGACAACCTTCTTGTAGACGTCGTACTCGGCCTTGATCTGCGCGCCAAACTGTTCGGGTGTATTGCCCAGCACGATGGAGCCTGTGTCTTCAATGCGCTTCTTGACCGCAGGGTCTTCCAGCACCTTGCGCACGGCGGCATTGATCTTGTCGACCACTTCCCTGGGCATTCCCTTGGGGCCATAAATGCCATAGAACGCCATACGGTTCACGGGCTCCAGCCCCACTTCCTTGAAGGTAGGCACATTGGGCAACTGCGCCAGCCGCTGAGGAGCGGCCACGACGATGGCGACCAGCCGGTTGGATTGGATGAAAGGCATCGCCGACGGCATGTTGTCAAAGGTCATGGGTACCTGCCCGGCCACCACATCATTGAGCGCCGGGCCCGCGCCCCGGTAGGGAATATGGGTGACGAAGGTGGTCGTCAAATTCTTGAACAACTCCATCTGCAGGTGGCCGATGCCGCCAGTGCCCGATGTGGCGTACGAATATTTACCGGGGTTGGCCTTAAGCTCCGCCAAATAGCCCTTGTAGTCTTTGGCCGGGAAGCTGGGGTGCACCGCAATCACGTTGGGCGTGGCCGCCACGTTGATGATGGGCGTGAAATCGGACAGCGGGTTGTACGGGATCTTGGGGTTGATGGCAGGGTTGGCCGCCACAGTCGACACCGTAGCCATGCCCAACGAATAACCGTCTGGCGCAGCCTTGGCAGTCTCGCTGGCACCCACCACACCGCCACCGCCAGCCTTGTTTTCCACAATGACGCTTTGGCCCAAAACCTTGCCCAACGGGTCGGCAATGGTACGGGCAATGATGTCAGTGGTGCCGCCCGGTGCAAACGGCACCTGCAGCTTGATGACTTTGTTGGGGTAGGCCTGCGCCATGGCGGCCCCGGCAGCTGCGAGGGTGAGGGCCAAGGCCAATAGTTGGTGGTGTCGCATGCGGTGGGTCTCCAGTAGTTGTAGTCTTTATCGCCGTCGTTGATGCAGTGCAAATAGTAACCGTTGCGGATCGCCGCAGCCACTGCGAAAGCCACAATTGCCTGGCTGGTATTCTCGACCAGTGAACTACGCCCAACTGCTCTTCCCCGACTTTTCCCTGATCCTGTGTGGCTACCTAGTCTGCCGCTATACCGCGCTGAACCGCGATGTGTGGCACCAGGTGGATGCACTGGTGTACTACTTTTTGTTTCCAGTTCTGCTGTTCCAGTCCATCGTCAGAAGCCCGCTGGACGTAGGCGCCGCGTCGCGCCTGATGGGGGCGGGCTGGGCGTTGGGCCTGAGCGGTATTGCCGCAGCCTATGCCCTGCCCCACATCCCCGTGCTCACGCGCTGGATCGATCGGCGCGACCACGCCTGCAGCGCGCAGGTGGCGTTTCGCTTCAACTCCTTCATCGGGCTGGCGATTTCGGAGCGTGTGGCCGGCGCGCAAGGGGTACAGCTTTTCGCTGTGCTGATTGGCGTGTGCGTGCCGCTGTTCAACGTGGGCGCAGTATGGCCAATGGCCCGCCACGCCAAGCGCGGCTTTGCACGCGAGCTGGTGCGCAACCCGCTGATCATTGCGACCGCCTCGGGACTGGGGGCCAACTTGCTGGGCTTCTCTATCCCGACCTGGATGGAGACATCGGTGACACGCATTGGCGCTGCATCGCTGGCTTTGGGCCTGATGGCGGCGGGGGCTGGTATGCAGTTGGGGGCCATGGCGCGGGCCAAGACGCTGGCGATCTCGGTGCTGTCGATTCGGCACTTGCTGCTGCCGATGGCGGCGTGGGGCCTAGCCCGGCTGTTTGGGTTGAGCACGGCGGAGACCACGGTGCTGCTCGTCTTCTCTGCGCTGCCCACCGCGTCAAGCTGCTATGTGTTGGCCAGCCGCATGGGCTATGACGGCGCCTATGTGGCCGGGCTGGTGACGGTGTCCACCATTTTGGGCGTGGTCAGCCTGCCTTTTGCACTGGGGGTATTGCGATAAAAACACCTTTAGCCCTCGCAAAATATAGCGATTGCGCTACCTAAATCATAGCAATTGTTAGTAAAAATGCCCCTGCAACGCACTACGCCGGTACAGCGGGCTTGGTTTGCATGGCTTGCCACGGGCGGCCGCGCAGCAACAGCAACGTCATACCCGCCAGCACCGCCACGGCCAGCACAACACTCTGCGCGCCTGCCACAAACGCCGCTGCGTTAAAGGTGGTGGGCAACCACGTGGCGATCGCATCCAGGTAGTAGCGCACGTAGAGCAACAGCAACAGCGGAGCCATCCACACACCCAGGCGTGCGGGCCAGCCACCGGCCTCGGCCAACACCGCGCGGCTGGCCAGCAGAAACAACGCGGACGCAATAAAGACCACGGTGAACAGCGTGCCCATGATGGGTTTGGCGGCACCGAACGATGCGCTCCAGTAGCTGTAGGGCGCCCAGGCCATGCAGGCCAGCCCCAGGCCCAGCGCCATGGCCCGTGCGCGCTTGGGGCCGCGGGAGTCGGCATAGCTGTCAACAGCATCATCCGAGCGCTTGAGCCAGGGTATGACCAGGATGCAGGCCAATCCAAAGATGCCGTCTACCAGCATCGTGGTGGGGTAGCCCCAAGCCTCAACAGCAATGCCCTGCCAAGTCGACGAATAGGAAATCGACAAGTTCATCAACGCCATGTAGGCGGTGAACTGGGTCGCTGCCACGGCGGGGTTGGTCACGTCCATCATGGTGGCCGAGCGCGTGCCATACATCAGCCCCTGCGCCACTGAATAGGCCAGCGTGGCGATCCACAACGCCGTAACCAAGGCCACGGGCACCTGGGGCCGGTTGGTTGCACCCTGGGGAATGGGCATGATCCAGCCGTAGGTCGACAGCTCATGCATCAAATAAAACACCGGCAAACTCATCAACGCCAGGTACACCGCCAGGGTGCGCCGACGACCAAAGCGGTCTGACAGATAGCCGCCCAGCACGCAGAAGCCGGCGCCCAGAATCGACGACCAGACGCCCAGTGTGGCAACCTGGTCATCGTCCATGCCCAGCTCCACGGCCAGGTTGGATTGCAACGCCAGCCCCAGACACATAGCGCCCGCAGGCAGCAGCGCAAACAGCAGGCCGCCAAATGCGCCCGGGCTGCCCAGGAATGCGCGGAACGAGTCCACAGCAAACACACGCATCTCGCGCCCGGCCTGCGCCAGCTTGGAACCCACCACCTCGGCACGTGTCGGGCCCGGTGCTTCCTTCATGGGCAGCACCACCAACGCGGTAACGGCCAGGATGCAGCCCGCCACGAAGAAAAAAGTTGGCTGGAAGCCGGTGACCCCGCTCAGGAACAACACGCCGCTGCCACCGACCATGGCGCCAATCGTGGCACCGGCAAACATCATGCCGTTGGCAAGCCCCAGCTCGTCCTGCGCCAAGGTGCTGCAGGCCAGGGCGTCAATGGCCACGTCTTGCATGGCGCCAAAAGTGTTGTGCACCAGCAAAATCATGGTGAACAAGCCCAACTGCTGGGGCAAATCGAGCATCACGGTGGACAGCAGCGTCAGCGCCATCATCACCTGCGTGATCAGTATCCAGCCCCTGCGTCGGCCAAAGCGGTCGGACGAGAAAACGTCAACCAGCGGGCCAAACGCCCACTTGAACGCCCAAGGCAGGTAGAAGGAGCCGACAAAGGCTCCTATCTCTGCAGGGCCTACATCAAGCCGGCGCAGCTTGGTGGCGACGGCCGTCGCGGCAAAACCCAGGGGAATGCCCTCGGTGACGTACAAAAGAAAGAAAGCCATCAGTCGGCCATTTTTGGTGGCCAGCAAATTGGGGAGTCGCATAGAGCTTGTGCCTCTGTAGTGAGGGCGGGATCATCGCACAGCAGCGGGGGTGGGGGATTGCCGTTTTCCCTTTCGCCAGACCGTTGGTGACTCTCCAACCACGCCCTTAAAGGCGCGCAGAAACCCGGCTTGGCTGTCATAGCCCACACGCTGGGCGATCAATTTCAGGGGCACGCCATCGCGGATCAAGGCTTGCGCCAATGTCACTCGCCAGCGGGTGAGGTAGGTACCGGGCGATTCACCCACTTCGCGTTTAAAGGCGGCAGCAAAACTGCTGCGCGACATGCCTGCCACATCAGCCAGGGCGTCCAGCGACCAGTCGTTTGCGGGGTCAGCATGAATCGCCGCCAGGGTTTTACTCAGTTGCGGGTGTTGCAAGCTGCGCAATAGCCCGGCACTGTCGGACCCGGTGCCATTGCCGGCGGGGTGGGCCAGCGCATTGCGCAGCACATCAATCAGCACCACCTCGAAGAGCCGGTTCAACACGTCCTGGCGCCCGGGTCGCTCATGCAATGCCTCATCAAACAAGGCACCCAGTACCGCGCGCGAACCGTCAAACGCAGAAAGGGAGCATTCGAAGCGGGCCGGCAATGCGAGTGCCAGCGGGTTGAATGTCTTGTGCTCAAAACTCATCGACGCGCAGACAAGATCAGCGCCACTGCTGGCGTCGGTTTGGAACCAATGGGTCAGGGGGCGTGAATAGAAAACCAGCGTGGGTTCGGTCAAGTTCACAACATAGCCGCTGGAGTCCTGCAAGCGCGCACTCCCAGCACGCAGCAGGTGCAGATAGCCGACACCATCTTCATCATTAAAGGTGACATCACCACACAGATGACCGGCAAAGAATAACCGGGCCTTGGCATTGAAGTGGGCCAACAGCGGCGCAAGCGGGTCTGCGGGCATTTGGACGATTGGTGCTAAAAACAAGACTTTTGTTTAACAAACGAGAGACGTTTTATTCTATTCTTACCACTGTCGCTTCTCAAACTAGCGCCATTTAAAACGCACCACTTTTTTTGGAACACCCATCATGAACACTATCCAACGGCTTTTTATCGCGGTGACCGCCGTTTTAGCAATGGCGGCGGCTACACCCGTGTTTGCCGACCCAGTCACCGACAACGTAGTCGGCGCGGCAGGCTACGACCTGACTTCGTATTTCACCCAAGAGAGGCCGCAACGCGGCAATGGCCACCATATCGTGGTGGTGGACAAGGTCACCTACCTGTTTGCTACCGATGCCAATAAAAAGGCCTTTGAGGCGGAGCCCGCCAAATACTTGCCACAGTACGGCGGCTACTGCGCCTATGGTGCCTCGGTGGGCAAAAAGTTTTCAGCGGACCCCGAGCAGTTTGACATCGTGGATGGCAAGCTCTACCTGAATCTGGACAGCAAAATACGCGCGATCTGGAGCCAGAACATCCCCGGCCGCATTAGCGACGGCAACAAACACTGGAAAACCATCGTCAACACACCAGCTTCGCAACTCTAAGCATGGAAACCCTGCACAAGCTCACAACTGAAGTGCGGGGTTGCACCCTGTGTGCGGCGCACCTGCCGCTCCAACCCAAACCTATTTTTCAGATATCCCCATCGGCAACGATTCTGATAGCCGGCCAGGCCCCGGGTCGCAAAGCACACGACAGCGGCATCCCCTTTAGCGACCCCAGTGGCGACCGCCTGCGCCAATGGATGGGCATAGACCGGACCGTGTTCTACGATGCCACGCGCATCGCCATCGTGCCCATGGGCTTTTGCTTTCCTGGTACCGGCACAGGTGGCGACCTGCCCCCGCGCCCGGAATGCGCGGCGGCGTGGCGCCAGCGCCTGCTGAACCAGTTGCCCAACCTGCAACTGACGTTGGTGATCGGTAGCTACGCACAAAACTGGCATCTACCCGACACCGCCAAGCAAGGCGTCACGGACGTAGTGAGCGCTTGGCGTTCGCACTGGCCACGCGTGCTGCCGCTGCCGCACCCCAGCCCGCGCAACCAACGCTGGCTGCGCAACAACCCGTGGTTTGCGGCGGATGAGCTGCCTGCATTGCGAGCACAGGTGGGGCGGGTGCTTGGGACGAGGGCTTAGCGCGCTCACTAGCGGTACCTGTCGGCATAGACCGCTAGGGGCGTCTCCCAGCGACCGCCTTTGATATGGGTCAATTTCCATAGCGATGCCTCGGTGCAGAATGAATTGAAGTTCCCCCTCTGACTGTTTGAACATGCTCGAAACACCCGCCTTTGCCCCAACCAGCCCAGAGCCTTTCGGCTATCCGACGGTGCGCGCCCGCAACCTAAATGAGACGATCGTGGCAATGGACGCGTTGCGGGCCGCTCCTATCGTGACGCTGGCTCGGGTGATTGTGCAAATGGGTTTGTTGGACCAACGCGCCTTGCGCGATCTTTTGGACGAAGATCCTGAGTTGCTGCGCAGCCAATCGGCTGAATTGGTGCGCCGGCTGTTGTTGACTTCTGAAGAATTGCACCATGCGCTGGCTCGCACCGCCGGCATTGTGGAAGTAGATGCCGCGCGTTTCTCGATTTCCTCGGAAGCTTTTGCTTTGCTGCCCTTGCGCGTCCAGCGTGCGCAAGACTTGTTGTGTCTGGGAGAAGTCGATGGCATTCTGTACGTGGCCTCGTGGTGCCCCACCAATGACGATTTACATGGGCACTTGTGTGCGCTGACCGGGCGCAGTATTTTGCTGGTGTGGGCAGAGCGCGACGCCATTGCAGCACGCGTAAATAGTCTAGACCCCAATGCACCACAAACCGCGCCTGAACGGTTGCAGCATGATTTGCAAGGGGCAAAAGGCCTTTTCGAAGCCGGCGCTCTGCAATTTGCCGGGGGTGAGGTGCCGCCCGAGCAGCAAGACATGGACTACCTGATAAGTGAGGCCGTGCATGAGCTGGCGACGGGTGAAGAGACCTCTGAAACCAACGAAGCGAGCGAGTCGTCCAGCGTCGTGCGCATGGTCAAACGCCTGATCAAGGAGGCACAAAGCATGCATGCGTCCGACATCCATATCGAAACCAACCCGGGTGAAGAATTTACCCGCATCCGCCTGCGCCGGGACGGAGATTTGGAGCTGTACCAAAAGCTGCCACCGCAGCTGCGGGCGCCGCTGGTGTCGCGCATCAAAGTGATGGCCCGACTGGACATTGCCGAGCGACGCCGCCCGCAAGACGGCAAGATCAATTTTTCAGAATTCGGTGGTGAAGACCTGGAGTTGCGGGTGGCCATCATGCCCACGCATGACGGCATGGAAGACGTGGTGCTGCGCCTGCTGGCATCCAGCAAGCCCATACCGTTGGCGCAATTGGGGCTGCAAGCGCGCGACAAAGCGGCGGTGGCCCGCATGTCCAGCCGGTCCTTTGGCTTGGTGCTGGCCGCCGGGCCAACGGGCTCCGGCAAGACCACCACCTTACATTCCATGCTGGCCGAGATCAATACCGATGAGAAGAAAATTTGGACGGCAGAAGACCCGATTGAAATCACCCACCCTGGGCTGCGCCAGGTCCAGATCAATACCAAAATCGGATTGACCTTTGCGAATGCCATGCGCGGTTTTTTGCGCGCAGACCCCGACATCATCATGATCGGCGAGATCCGCGACACAGAGACTGCCAAGATTGTGATCGAGGCCTCGCTCACCGGGCACTTGGTGCTGTCCACCCTGCACACCAATAGCGCATCCGAAAGCGTGGTGCGTTTGCTGGATTTGGGCATGGACGCCATGAATTTTGCCGACTCACTGGTGGGCATCGTGGCGCAGCGCTTGGTGCGCGCGCTGTGCACCCATTGCGCGACGGAAGGCTATTTGACTGCCGCGCAAAGGCAGGAATTGGTCAAGGAATACATCCATGGATCGCCGCTGACTGAAGAGCAGGGCGTTGAACGCTTGCTGGTTGCATCGGGCGCGACAACACTTGAGGAATTACGCGCCAAGACGGCCCACAGCAAAGGCTGCGCACACTGTGAGGGCAGAGGTTACAAAGGACGCCTGGGCATTTACGAGATTCTTGAAAATAGCTCCAGCATTCGTCTATTGATACAGCGCAATGCGCGGCCCAGCGAGATTTTCGACAACGCTGTGACAAGTGGCATGCACAGTCTGCGCCATGACGCACTCGAAAAGTGGGTGCAAGGCCGTATTGATTTGCTCCAGGCGCGTATGGCCTTTTTGTGACGAACGCCATCATGGGGTACCGCAACAAGCTTTCAACTTTCTATTGGAGTCCGCTATGTACAAACAAATACTAGTCCCGGTCGATGGCAGCGAAACGTCGCTCAAGGCCCTGGACAGCGCCATCAGCCTGGCCAAGGAATCCGGTGGAAAGATCCGGGTAGTCCATGTGCTGGAGCAGCTGGCCTACCTCAGCTTTGACCCGTATGGAAGCTACTCTGCAGACGTGCTGAAGGCTGTACAAGAGTCTGGGGACAAGATTGTTAGCGATGCGGTGGCCCGGGTGCAAAGCGCCGGAGTAGCAGCAGACAGCCGCGTAATAGACAAGTTTGGCGCCCTGCTGGCTGACGCGGTGGCCGAGGTCGCCAACGAATGGCATGCTGACTTGATCGTATTAGGAACCCATGGCAGGCGCGGCATGGGCCGCTTGCTGCTGGGCAGCGGCGCCGAACAGGTGATCCGCTTTGCACCGGTCCCTGTGTTGGTGATTCGTGCAAATGCTCCACCATGACATCGACCTGTCGCCGTTGGGCCGTGCGCGTATTCGATTGAATGGACGCGGGTGGGTGCTGGCGCCGCGCTCATAGGCCTGAGCTTTGCACTGCGCCGCTCGCCGCCACGGGTCTAAGCCACGCATGGGCCGCGCTGGCTCTGCGTTCGCCATACCCACGGTCTTTCTGTGACAGCATCGGCATCGACAACTTCCCTGGCTAGGGCTCTGCCGATTGCGCGGCCCTGATGGTGGTGGCAGACCAGCGCACGTACCAAGCGAAACAAACGGGGCGGAATCGGTTTGTGGGGCGTTGATCCCGTGCGAGATAGGCCGCTGGGCGCCGACCTAGGCGGCATCACGCATGTCCGCAGAAAAGTAGCTAAAACAGCTCTTGCCGGCGTTCTTCGCCGCGTACATGGCCAGATCCGCGTTTTTTAGCAGCGCGTCAGGCGCGCTCGCATCCTGCGGAAAAAGCGTGATGCCAATGCTTGCGGAAATTTGGATTTCTTTGCCGAGAATGGTGAACGGTTTTGCCAGCGCGTTCAGCATTTCCTTGACCAATACTTCCACATGCAGAACCTTGTTCACGTCGGTCAGGATGACCGTAAATTCGTCGCCGCCCAGACGTGCGACCGTATCCGTGCCACGCACACAGCGGCCGATTCGCTGTGCCACTTGTTGCAGCAAGCGGTCACCGGCATCGTGGCCGTGCTGATCATTGACCTCCTTAAAACCATCCAAGTCGATGAACAGCAGGGCGATCGACAGGCCGCTGCGGTCAGCCCGTTTAACGTCTTCATCGAGATGATTGAGGAAATAGCTTCTATTGGGCAAGCCGGTCAGAAAATCGTAGTTGGCGTTGCGGATGGCTTCTTCTTCAGTCGCCTTGCGTTCAGTCACGTTGCGCGCAGTGGCTGCGATCGCGTCCAAATACCCGGCACCATTGCAA
This sequence comes from Burkholderiales bacterium, assembly GCA_038317285.1. Taxonomy (GTDB): domain Bacteria; phylum Pseudomonadota; class Gammaproteobacteria; order Burkholderiales; family Burkholderiaceae_C; genus Allorhodoferax. Next base: position 19,266 of record JBBQBG010000033.1, read on the forward strand.
ATGGGTTCAAAAATGTATTCGAAGACATCTTCGTCCTCGGTCCGTCGCGCAAAGGACATTTCTCCGCTTTGGCCGATCCGCGTGTCAATGACTTCCTGCAACGTCTGCTGCAGTTCAACCGCATTGGACATACCCAGGTCAACAAAATTCTTGCCGGTAATTTCTGCCAGCGGCCTGTCGAGCAAACCGACCGTGACTTTGTTCGCGTAAACCAATCGCCCACGAATGTCCATGATGAAGTTCAGGTCGGGCGACGAGGACAGAAGCGCATCAAACAGGCGAGAGTAGCGCTCCAGCGATTCCGTTATGGCTTGATCGATAGCTTCGTTGAACCGGATTGCGTCGTCACTGGCGGCCCGTGGGGCTGTGAGAACTGAATCGCCCCACAATTGCATGACGCTGGCCCGCAGCGCGCGAAATTCCGAGATAACCTCGTCAATGCTGAAACCGGCAGACAGGCGATCATGGCCATGGACCTTTGCCTGTGTTTCCAGGCTAGCATCTGGCGCCTTTCCTTGCGATTTCGCGGCCTGTTCCGCTAGGGTTTGGTCGTTGTCAAGGTCGGAGGCGATGGTCAGCAAAATCCCCTTCGCATGGTCTCTCAGCGCCAGCCGGTCCATCTGGTTGGCGCCGGGAATCGTCTTGGCGAACTCCTCCCATCGCGAAACGATAACTTCGATGTTTGTGCGAATAAAGTCAGGTAGGGTCATCGTGGACACATTCGGTTCCTTGATATTTTGTCAACTCCCGTTGAGCGCGACAGTCTCGCCAAAGGCCACTTTGCCCGCGGACGGACTTATGCCGACATTCGAATTATTTTTTGACCGGCTCGATCGGTTGGCTTCGCTTCAATACCATATTGAAGACGCGGTTGCGCACTTGCGCGTTATCCGAATCGGTCTTTAGCTTTTTGTTTATAGTGCGGTTGAGCCGTGCGGTCTGTGCGCTGGCTAACCCTGCGCCATTGCGCCAGCACCAGATACTTTGCCTTGCTTCATGCGCCTTGCCCCAGCGACCACAGCACATGCTCCCGCACCAGCACGCTCGGGTGGTCCACATGGCGCAGCAATAAGGCCCTCACATCCGCGCCCGCACGCAACGCGTTACCCAACGCCACTGCAATATTGCGCTGCCAGCGCTCATGCCCAATGCGGCGGATTGGGCTGCCCTCGGTGCGTTGCAAAAACTCCGCTTCGGTCCACTCAAAAAGTTGCCCTAGTTGCTGCCCGCTCAAGCCATCCCGCGGATCAAAGTCCTTCAGCGGGCTGCGCTGCGCAAACTTGTTCCACGGGCACACCAGCTGGCAGTCATCACAGCCATAGATGCGGTTGCCCATCAGTGGGCGCAGCTCGGTCGGTATCGGCCCCGCATGCTCAATCGTTAGGTACGAGATGCAGCGGCGTGCATCCAGCTTGTGCGGCGCGACGATGGCTTGCGTCGGGCACACGTCGATGCACGCGCTGCAGGTGCCGCAGTGGGCTTGTACGGGCTCGCTGGTGGGCAGCAGCACATCCACATAAATTTCGCCCAAAAAGAACATTGAGCCGGCCTCGCGGTTCAGCAAGAGCGTGTGCTTGCCGCGCCAACCTTGGCCGCTGCGGGCTGCCAGCTCGGCCTCCAGCACCGGGGCGGAATCGGTGAAGGCGCGGTGGCCAAAGGGGCCAATCTCCGATGCAATACGCTCGCTGAGTTTTTGCAGCCGGCTGCGCAAGACCTTGTGGTAGTCCCGCCCCCGCGCATAGACCGACACCATGCCCTCGCCGGGGTGATTCAATCGGTCCAGCTCCACGGTCGTCCAGTCGTCTGGCGTGTTGCGCGGCAGGTAGTCCATGCGGGCCGTGATGACGCTTAGCGTGCCGGGCACCAGCTCGGCCGGGCGGGCGCGCTTGAGGCCGTGGCTGGCCATATAGGCCATGTCGCCGTGGAAGCCGCGCTCCAACCAGCGCATCAATCCGGCCTCGGCCGAAGATAAATCGATACTGGCCACGCCAATTTGGGAGAATCCCAGTTCCCGGGCCCACGCCTGCATTTGCGAAACCAGCTGGTTGCCATCGAATTGAGTGCTATTGATCGTCACGCCCCTATTGTAAAAACCCTGCGCTGGCCCGATGAGGATGCCACGCAGCGCTTTGCCGAACATTTGGCCGCGTCACCCGAAGTGACGCATGCCTTCATCGCCCTGCACGGCGATCTGGGCGCGGGCAAAACCACCCTGGTGCGCCACTTGCTGCATGCGCTGGGGGTCCCTGGGCGCGTCAAAAGCCCAACCTATGCGGTGGTGGAGCCGTATGAGCTGACAGATCTGGCTATATGGCATTTTGACTTCTACCGCTTTGCCGATCCGCGCGAGTGGGAAGACGCCGGTTTTAGGGATATCTTTGCCAGCCCTGGCCTGAAGCTGGCCGAATGGCCCGAGAAGGCCGGCGCCATGCTACCCTGCGCAGACTTGGACATCACTATTCTGACCACAACCGACGCCAAACGCCACGTGACCCTGAGCGCCAACACACCCACTGGCATGGCCTTGCTGCACCGCTGTGTTCCTGAGGGGCCGCAGCCTTGATGCAACGCCGAACCCTGCTGAAGTCTGGCGGTAGCATTGTCTTGAGCCTGGGCTTGGCGGAGCTGGCCCATGGTGCCACCATCCTCACCGTGCGCGTGTGGCCGGCACCCGAGTATTCACGGGTGACCATTGAATCCGACAGCGCGCTCAGCACCAAACAAACCTTTGTACCCGCCCCGCCCCGCCTGGCGGTAGACATTGAAGGCATCACGCTCAACCCCGCGCTGAAGGAACTGGTGGCCAAGGTGCGCGCCGACGATCCGAATATTGCCGGCATCCGCGTCGGCCAGTTCGCGCCAAATGTGGTGCGGCTGGTGGTGGACCTGAAGCTGCCGATTCGCCCCCAGGTGTTTGCCCTTACGCCTGTTGCGGCCTACCAGCACCGCCTGGTATTGGACCTGTACCCGACCCAGGAAGTCGACCCGCTGGAGGCATTGATCGCGCAACGGCTGAAGGAAAGCACGCCAGCCTTGGCCCAAGTAGCGCATGCATCGGGTCCAGCGACCATGCGCCCCAGTGCGGACCCGTTGGGCGAATTGATCGTCCAGCACACCCAGAAACCGGTCTCACCGGCAGCGGGCACCGGCACACAGGGTGCTACACAATCAGTAGCGCCTCACGCTGATTCTACGAGGGCTAACGGCCAGAATGATTCAAAGGCTTCGGCCAAGGTCGATGCCGCAGTGCCAGCCGCAACCGACAGGCTCATCATCATCGCCCTGGACCCTGGGCATGGCGGTGAGGACCCCGGCGCCATTGGCCCCGGTGGCACGCGCGAGAAAGATGTGGTGCTGCGCCTGGCCCACCTGCTGCGAGAGCGTATCAATGCAACCAGCGTGAACGGCAATGCGATGCGCGCCTACCTAACGCGGGACGCAGACTTTTTTGTACCACTGCAAGTGCGGGTGCAAAAGGCACGCCGGGTGCAGGCCGATTTGTTTGTCAGCCTACACGCCGATGCGTTTTTCACGCCCGACCCGCAAGGTGCCAGCGTGTTTGCGCTGAGCCAGGGCGGCGCGTCCAGCAGCGCTGCGCGCTGGATGGCGGCCAAGGAAAACAAGGCGGATTTGATCGGCGGGCTAAACGTGCAGACCAAGGACGCCACCGTACAGCGCGCCCTGTTGGACATGAGCACCACGGCCCAGATCAACGACAGCCTCAAGCTGGGAAACACTTTGCTCGGCGAAATAGGCCGCGTCGGAAAGCTGCACAAGGCCAAAGTTGAACAGGCGGGTTTTGCGGTGCTGAAGGCACCGGATATTCCCAGCGTACTGGTGGAGGCAGCATTCATCAGCAACCCCACGGAAGAAGCCAAACTCAACAGTGAAGAGTTTTTGACCCGGCTTGCCGATGCACTCATGCGTGGCATTGAGCGCTATTTCTCGAAGAACCCGCCGCTGGCACGCAACCGTGTAAGGAGCTAGACCGCCGCCGCCTGGCGGCGCGAACGCCAGGCGCCAAACAGAATGATGAGGCCGGGAATGAAAATCATCGCCCAGATGATTTTGTCCAAATTGGCTTTCACCCACGGGAAGTTCCCGAAGAAATAGCCAATGGTAATGATGCCACCCACCCACAAGGCACCACCGGAGATGTCATACAAGGTGAAGCGCGTGCGCGTCATGCGCGCTACACCCGCCACGAAGGGCGCAAAGGTGCGCAGGAACGGCATGAAGCGCGCTGCAACGATGGTGATGCCGCCATAGCGCTCGTAAAACGCATGGGCAGAATCAAAGGCCTTGCGGTTGAAGAAACGCGAATCCTCCCACTGGAAGACCCGCGGCCCGATGTAGCGACCAATCGCATAGTTGGACTGGTTGCCCAACACCGCGGCGGCAAACAGCAGGCCGACCGATAACGGATAGCTCATCAAGCCCACGCCGCACATCGCGCCAACCACAAACAGCAGCGAGTCGCCCGGAAGAAACGGCATGACCACGACGCCGGTTTCCACAAAAATCACCAAGAACAACAACGCATACACCCACATGCCGTAATCACGAACAAAGGCCTCCAAATATTTGTCCACGTGGAGGATGAAGTCGATCAGAAAGGTAAAAAATTCCATGGCGGCGTTCACGAAAGGACCGCATGTCGCAGGCCTATCAGTTGGACAAAACAAAACGCCCAACTGGCTGGCCAGTTGGGCGTTGCGGGTATGGTGGTGGGGCCGCACCCCCTGTCAAACCCAGCGAACTGGGCTCTTTCCTGCTGCCGATGGCTGCTTCGAACAAGTGCGAAACCCTCCAAATTGGCTTGCAGTCTAGCAGAGGCCAATGGGCGGATCTACTGAAAGCTGCTGACTCCGGTTCAAATCCGCATTCGACACTTGAACCGCCGTCCGCATTTTTCCCGTTCACTTGGCTTTCGGACGAAAACACGCCTTCATGGAGTACCACCAACTCATTCGGAAGGAACCCCGTGGACACCAAACATATGGGACAAAAACAACTGGCAGCCCGTTGGAGCATCAGCGAAGCCAGTCTTGAGCGCTGGCGCAGCGAAGGCATCGGCCC
>JBBQBG010000034.1:0-23942 GCA_038317285.1 Burkholderiales bacterium
CCCTGATGGCTTACTTCAGCCGCATCGGCGTGGCCACACCTTTTTCGCTAGACGTGCACCAGGATGCCAAAGACGCGACGCGCTATGTCGTCTACGTCAGCCAAAGCGGACTGGGTTTGCCAGACCGGGACTATTACCTCAAAGATGACGACGCCAAGCATATGGCCGCGCGTACCGCCTATTTCAAGCACGTCGAAACCATGCTGACGATGGGCGGCGACCGTCAGGCCGCAGCCCATGCGGGCGATGTACTGGCGCTGGAGACTGCGCTGGCGAATGTGCAATGGACGCGGGTGGAAAACCGTGACGCGGTCAAGACCTACAACCCTGTCACCTTCGACAAGTTGGTTGAGGTTGCGCCCGGTTTTGATTGGAAGGCCTATCTTGCGGCAGCTGGCCTGACCGGTAAGACCGACTTCATGGTGATGCGCCAACCCGGTTACTTCACAGCCATGGCAGGCATGGTCGACAGCCAGCCGTTGCAATCCTGGAAGAGTTATTTGACTTGGCATCTGCTGGCCAGCTATGCCCCTTACCTGTCGAACGCATTTGTCGATGAGCGCTTCGCTTTCACCGGCAAAACGCTGCGCGGTGTTCCCGAGAACGAGCCCCAGTGGCAACGGGCCCAGCGCTTCGTGGACAACGCCATGGGCGAGGCAGTCGGCAAGCTGTATGTCGCCAAGTTCTTTCCACCCGAGAACAAGGTCCGCGTTCAGGCCATGGTGGACAACGTTCTGGCCACGTTCCGCGAAGGCATCGATGCGCTGGAGTGGATGGGGCCCGCGACCCAGAGAGAAGCCCAAGCCAAGCTGGCGACGTTTCGCCCCAACATCGGCTACCCCGACACATGGCGCGACTACAACGCCCTTAAAACGCACAAGAACGACTTAGTGGCCAACGTGCGCGCAGCGCACGAGTTTGCCTACCAGCGTGGCATCAACAAGCTGGGCCAGCCGGTGGACCGTGGCGAATGGTCCATGACGCCGCAGACCGTCAACGCCCAGTACAGCCCGCTGAAGAACGCCATCACGTTTCCGGCCGCGCTGCTGCAGCCGCCGTTCTTCAACGTCAAGGCTGAAGACGCTGTGAACTACGGTGCGGTGGGAACCAGCATTGGCCATGAAATCAGCCATGGTTTTGATGACCAGGGCAGCCAGTACGATGGCTTGGGCAATCTGCGCAATTGGTGGACTGCAGAAGACCGCGCAAACTTTTCCACCCGCGCTGCGGGTCTGGTGCAGCAGTATTCGGCCTACAGCCCGGTGCCGGGCTACTTTGTGAATGGCAAGCTGACCCTGGGTGAAAACATTGGCGACAACTCGGGCGTGGCCATTGCCTACAAGGCCTACAGACGGTCGCTGGGCGGCAAACCCTCGCCAGTGCTCGACGGGTTGACGGGTGAGCAGCGGCTCTACATCGGCTTTGGCATCAAGTACCGATCCCTGCAGCGCGAGGATGCGGCCATCCTGCAGGTCAAGACCGACCCGCATTCGCCCGGCGAGTTTCGTGTGCGCGGAACCGTGGCCAATCAGCCCGGTTTCTATGAAGCGTTTGGCATCCAACCTGGTGACAAAATGTATTTGCCACCCGAGCAACGCGTCATCATGTGGTGATCGCGCAAAGAAAACGCCTGACCATGAACCTTGCTAACGCTCCCACACCGGTCATCCGCGGCTACCACGCCCACGTCTACTTTGCGCAAGACACCGTCGCGCAAGCCCGCGCGCTGTGTGAAGCGGCGGCACAGCGCTTTGACGTTGCCATGGGTCGCGTGCATGAAAAGCCGATCGGGCCGCACCCGGACTGGAGCTGCCAACTCGCGTTCAAGCCCACTGTGTTTGCGGAACTGGTCCCCTGGCTGGCCATGCACCGTGCGGGGCTGGTGGTTTTTATTCATCCCATCAGCGACAACGAAATGTTGGATCACACGGACCGGGCGATATGGATGGGTGCCGTGCGTCCGCTGGATCTGAGTGTGTTGAGCACCGGACCCGGCGAGCTTGCCTAGGCCAAATTCTTCAGGCCCACCAGGGCCGCATGCTGCAACAGCATGATGGTCTTGCCGTCCTGGATCGCACCGGTCGTGATCTGCTGCAGCGCGTCGTGAAGGTCGAGTTCAATCACTTCAATGTCTTCCCCTTCGTGCACATGGCCTCCGCCCTGCGACACCTGGTCGGCGGCCTCGTATTCGGCGGCAAAGAAGTGCAGTTTTTCGGTGACCGAGCCGGGGCTCATATAGGCCTCGAACAGTTTGCGCGGATTGCGGATCTGAAAGCCTGTTTCTTCGGCTGCTTCCCGTCGAATGCAGGTCTCGGGGTCATCGCCGTCCAGCAGCCCAGCGCAGGCTTCGACCATCATGCCGTCGGCATTGCCGTTCACAAAGGTGGGAAAGCGAAACTGTCGCGTCAACACCACCGTGTTGCGGCGGGCGTTGAACAGCAGCAACACCGCGCCATTACCCCGGTCGTAGGTCTCACGGCTTTGGCGCTGCCAACTGCCGTCGCGGCGCAGGTAGTCGAACGTGGTTTTCTTCAGCACGTACCAGCTGTCTGACAGCAGTTGTTCATCCACCACCTTGATGCGGCTGGGTGCTTCTGGATGGGGTGTTGGTTCTGTGGTTGTCATGATTGAATACTATCATTTTGATAGCTGCTTACGCATATTCTGCGAGGGCTACAGGCCAATTTTACTATTAGTGTTTTGGTCCGGGCGTCTCAGCCAAACAGCGCCTCAAAACCCTCCACCGGCTCAAAGCGCTTGTTGCGAAACAGCAGCCGGGTCACACCGGGCAGCGCGCGTTGCGCGACCGAATGCCGGGGGTCGCCGGGGTAGCACAGCACGCGGGTGCCCTCGTCATCAAACGACTCTGGCAGCACCAGCGGCGGCAATTGCGCGCGTGCGGCATCCATCACACTGGCCACCGTGCGGTGGCGTGACAGGTGCGACAAACTCATGATCTGCGGTGGCGCCAGCTCGATCTGACCGTTCCAATACTGCTGAAGGGCCGTGCGCGGTTGCAACCACACGCTTTCGGTGGCCTCGTAATTGTCGTGCCGTGCCTCTTGCCCAGGCGGCACGGCGGCGACAAAAAAGCGGGTGTCAAAACGCTTGTTGGTGACCGACGGCATGCGCGGCGTGATCCATCGGCTCCAGGGCAGCACGTTGCGCGTTTGCAGCCGCACCTGCAGTTCGGCCAACAACTGGTTGAAGGGCTTGGCTGTGTCGTGCAGCAGGGCGGCGCGGGCGGTCGCAATATCGCGCGTGAAGAGCACGCGGGATTCTTCAAAGGCCTCGCGCAATGCGGCCACGTACAACCCAGTGGCCGTGCCGACGGCGGTATCGGGTTCGCCCAGGGCGACGTGCAATTGGGTTGGGTCTTGGTCCAGATGCATGGTCGGGTCTAACAGGGCGTCGTTGGCGTCGAGCTTGCCACCGGGGAAGACATAGGCGCCGCCCAGCACGTCGGACAGTCCATGGCGTTTCACCAGAAACACCTCCAGGCCCTGGGGCGCATCGCGCAACATCACCACGGTGGCGGCGTCGCGGGGTGGGGCGGTGGGGACTTCAGAGTTCAATTCCATAGAAAAGTGTCTCGGTGTTGACGCCGTGCGGCGGCTCTGTGATTTAAAGTGTTTGGCAAAGGCTGACTCCGCGCCGCGGACTAGCCGCATGTTGTATCTTTAAAGGAGGGATAGTGTTTATGACGATCGATTTCAAGGGGCGTGTTGCCATTGTGACGGGTGCAGGCGGTGGCTTGGGTCGCCAACATGCCTTGGCGCTGGCGGCGCGTGGTGCCAAGGTGGTTGTAAACGACCTGGGCGGCGCACGCGACGGCTCCGGACATTCGCTCACTGCGGCCGAGGCCGTGGTGGCCGAAATTGTGGCGGCCGGTGGCGACGCGATTGCCAGCGGCGCATCGGTTACGGATTGGGAGGCCGTGCAGGCCATGGTGCAGCAGGCCATGGATGCGTGGGGCCGGGTCGACATTCTGGTTAACAACGCTGGCATCCTGCGCGACAAGAGCTTTGCCAAGATGGAGCTTGCCGATTTTCGATTGGTGATGGACGTGCACCTGATGGGCGCTGTGCACTGCGCCAAGGCCGTGTGGCAGCATATGGTGGCGCAAAAATATGGCCGTATTTTGATGACTACCTCCAGCTCCGGGTTGTATGGCAATTTTGGCCAGTCCAATTACGGTGCGGCCAAGCTGGCGCTGGTAGGCCTGATGCAGACCCTGGCGATTGAGGGTGCCAAATCCGATATCCGTGTCAATGCGCTGGCGCCCACAGCGGCCACACGCATGACCGAAGGGCTGATGCCCGAGGCCGTGCTGGCCGCACTCACACCAGAAGCGGTGGTGCCGGCGATGCTGGTCCTGGTGTCTGAGGATGCGCCCACCCGCACCATCCTGTGCGCCGGTGCGGGCCATGTAGAAGCCGCCAATATCACGATGACGCAAGGCGACTGGATTGGTCTGGACAGTGATGCGCCTGAGCGTTTGGCAGCGCAACTGGACAAGGTGCGCGACCGTGCGGACGAGATGGTGCCAGCCAGTGGCGCGGCGCAAGGCGGGCATGAGGTGTCACACGCCACCCAGCGGTTGACCTAGTGCCCTAGGGCTGGTGGAAGACCCAGTTCGTCTGGCCGCTGGTTTCGGGGTCGACCGCCAGCGCCAGGTGCTCAGCCTGGTCGACGACCGCCGCTGCGTTGGCGTCGCTGGCATTGACCGACACAGCACCAATGCCAAAGCGCGGCACAAAGGCGTAGGTGGCATAGTCAGGCCCGGTCACGCGCAGGGGCTTGGCCATCAGGTAGTGCAGGCGTTGCAACAGTTTCTCGACCAACCGGCTCTTGCTGTCGGTCGAGACCACGACGATAAAGCAACGCGGGTGGTACAACCCCAAAACATTGCGAAAGCCCACCGAGCGTCGCATCCGCGCCGACATGGCTGCCAGAATTTGCAGGTCGACATTGTGCCCCGCAGTCTCTGCCAGTTCGTACAGGTTGCGCAGGTAGAGGCAGATCACCGTGCATTCCTGGTGCCTGCGTGCGCTGCGCCAAAAGGCGTCGTCTACCTTGGAGATTAGCACCGAGCCCTTGGGCAAACCGGTGGACGGGTCGCCTCCTTCGGCCAGGCGCGCCAACCGTTCCAGGCGACGGTTGAGGCGGTCGCGGCGCAGGCCCAAGTAAGTGCCCGCCATCAAGAAGGAAATCGTGCATAGCGCGGTCAGCACCCACACGAGGATGCCCCAGTCCTGGTTGAGACCGCGTCCATAGAGCCCCGTCACTACGACCGCCAGCAAGGCCATATTGGCCAGCATACCGCGCGCAAGCCGGTCACCCAGGGTTATCGCGCGCCACAACGCGATCACCGGTAGGACGATCGCCACGCCATTGATGACCGCCGTTGTTGCCAGCAAGCCGGGCGCGTCTTGTGCTGTTCCCATCCAGGTCAAAACCGCCATGGTGCAGCCAGCCAGGGCAAGGCCGAATACGCCGCAGCCAATGCTGGCGCGTACGACGCGGTCTTCACGCGCCACACCCATCCAAAAGCCGAGGTAGCGCAGAGCCAATGCGCCGCTGAAAAGGCCCATACTGTTTTGCAGTACCTGATTGACGTGAGGAGAGATTCCGGGGAGCAGTATCGTGGTAACCCCGGTTAGCAAAACGCAGGCTGTGCCGACCATACCGACGAACAATGCGGCACGCCATGACGCGATACTGCGCCGTGCCAAGGCGTCGGCGAGCGCAAAGGATGCCAACGTGGCCAGGCCGCCCAACATGGCGGACCAAACGACGAGTTCAGGCGATTTCATGCGAAATTATGGTGGAATTATGTTTTGGTCAAGGGTATTGGGTCGTGACCGGCTGAAAAACTTAACCCTCGCCAGCAACAGTCGTCGCTGTGTGGTACCTTTGCGCCCCACAGAAATCGAAGGGCCATTGGCATGCAAATACTTTCACAGGCCCTGGGGTCACTCACCACATCGCGCATCCATGGTATCCGCCGTGGCGTGGAAAAAGAAAGCCTGCGCGCGCTGGCAAATGGTGCGCTGGCCATGACGCCTCACCCCATAGCACTGGGCTCGGCGCTGACACACCCCCACATCACAACAGACTTCAGCGAGTCGCAGGTCGAGTTGATCACCGGTGTGCATGCGGAAGTCCAAGACTGCGTGGACGAGTTGACGCAGGTGCAGCAGGCCACGGTGCACGCACTGGGCGACGAAATACTATGGGCCTCCAGCATGCCCTGTCGATTGCCTGAGGATGACGCTATTCCTCTGGGGCGGTACGGAACATCCAATGTGGGGCGTTCCAAAACCGTGTACCGCATGGGCCTGGGCTACCGCTATGGACGGCGCATGCAGACGATCTCGGGTATCCATTACAACTGGTCGTTGCCCGATGTTTCCAGCGAACAATACTTTGGCCTGATCCGCAACTTCCGACGCCACGCCTTCTTGCTGCTGTATTTGTTTGGTGCCTCGCCCGCCGTCTGCTCGACCTTTGTGGCCGGGCGCCAACACCAATTGCAGGCGCTCAATGCGCACACCATGTATTTGCCCTATGCAACCTCGTTGCGCATGGGGCGTCTGGGCTACCAGAGTGACGCACAGGCTTCGCTGGCCGTTAGCTACAACAACCTGGAGGGATACGGCGGGTCGCTAGAAGAGGCGTTGACCCAAGCCTATCCGCCATACGAGGCCATTGGCGTGCGGGGCCCGGACGGTGCCTATCGCCAATTGGCCACCACCCTGTTGCAGATCGAGAACGAGTTCTACGGCACGATTCGCCCCAAGCGCGTCATCTTTCCCGGTGAGCGCCCGCTGCATGCCTTGCGTGAACGCGGTGTGGAATATGTTGAAGTGCGGTTGATGGATCTGGATCCGTTTGAGACCGTGGGCATCAATGCCCAGACCATGCGCTTCTTGGATGTGTTCCTGCTCCACTGCCTGCTCAGTGACAGCCCTGACGATTCGCCCGAAGAAATTGTGGCGCTTGCCCACAACCAACACAATGTTGCCGAACGTGGCCGTGAGCCGGGTTTGCGCTTGGAGCGCGGTGCGGGAACCGTGACTTTGAAAGATTGGGGACTGGAGCTGGTCGCGCAGCTAGGCCCCATCGCCAAGACGCTGGATGCGGCCCATGAAAGCGCCGATTACAGTGCGGCGGTACTGGCAGCTGTTGAGGGATTGCAGCATCCTGATACGCTGCCGTCAGCCCGCGTATTGCAAGCCGTCATCGAGCAAAACGACGGCTCGTTTGGAGCCTTTGCGCTTGCGCAGTCGGTGAAGATCAAACAGAGCATGCTGAACATGCCTCTGCCCGCCGAGTTGCAAGGCCACTTCGAAACTCTGGCGCGCGACTCCTGGGAAGCCCAGCGCAAGATTGAATTGGCCGACACCATGCCTTTTGACATTTACCTGAAAGAGTATTTGTCGCACAGACGCCTGGGTGCAAAAACGCCGGCGTGACTTTCTGTTGGCGGGAATGCAAAAAGGGGCTGGGCGCTCGGCGCCCAGCCCCTTTTTTTACCTCAATTGCAAATTAAGCAGCTTTGGGTTTGCGAACGGCTTTCTTGGCGACAGCGGCAACCTTAACGGCAGCAGCCTTCACCTTGACGGTGACAACTTTGGCCTTAGCGGTCGCGACTTTCGCCTTTGTCTTTGTAGTAGCAGGCTTTGCCTTGGCGCGGGCGGGCTTGCCGGCCAGCTTGGTAGCCAGTTCGCTGGACTTGGCTTCGATCTTGGCAACAACTTTTGTCATAGCTTGTGCGGCTGGCACAGCGGCCGTAGCCAAGCTGCTCAGCGTGGTCACGCCAGTGGACTTTTCAAAGCGGCCAGCATTGGCCGAAACTTGTACGACGCCCTTGCCGGCCAGTTCCACAGCCTTGTTGACGACGATATTGGCGTTATCAGATGTAACTTCCACGCTCTTTACGTAGTAGGCAGTCAGCTTCTGCTCAGCAGACAAGGCGTTCTTGCGGGTCTTGGCGCTCAGCCGTGTGCCAGCCTTTTCCAGGGCTGCGACAAAGCGGCGGTCCATGAACACGGCAGCGCGCTCGTTGCCAACGCGGTAGGCGCTGATCACGTTCTTGGCAGTGTTGCCGTAGGATTCGATCAGTTCGTTGGTGACGGTTGCGAGTTTTTGGTTGGCCATGAGATAAATGCTCCAGAAGAAAAGTGAAGAGGGATAAAGAATCGGTTTGCTGGGTTGGATTTTGTCGATTCGTCCTAGTGCGGGCACCTTAATTGATGGCCTTTTCCTAGAGTGCACTGTCTAGGGAGGCCCCCACGCTCCGCCGATGCGCGGGTCGCTGCCCCCCGAGGGGGCTAACTCGCCTTGGGACGGCCCGGCGGCGAGTTTATTGCGGCCCCCACGCTCCGCCGCTGCGCGGGTCGCTGCCCCCCGAGGGGGGCTAACTCTCCGGTGGGCTGTGCAAACTGCCCGACAATCACGCTTTATCCCGTTGGCATTTAAGAGAGAGGTTTCAGACCCATGGCGATTCAGTGGTTCCCAGGTCATATGCACCTGACGCGCAAGGCGATCGAAGAGCGCATCAAGGAGATTGATGTGGTGATCGAGCTGCTGGACGCACGCTTGCCCGGCTCCAGTGCTAACCCCATGCTGGCACAGCTCACGGCGGGCAAGCCCGCGCTCAAGGTGTTGAACAAGCAGGACCTGGCCGACCCAGCCCGCACGCAGGAGTGGCTGGCCCACTTCAATGCCATGCCTGGCACGCGCGCACTGGGGTTGGATGCGAGCATGACCTCACCGGCCAAGGTGCTGGTACAAGCCTGTTTTGAACTGGCACCCAACCGCGGCACCATGGTCAAGCCCATGCGGGTGCTGATCTGCGGCATACCCAATGTGGGTAAGTCGACACTGATTAACACGCTCAAAGGCAAGCGCGCGACGCTCACCGGGGACGAAGCTGGTGTCACCAAGATCGAGCAGCGCATCGTGCTGCAGGACGGCTTCTACTTGTTCGACACGCCGGGCGTGTTGTGGCCGCGCATCATCGTTGCCAAGAGTGGCTACAACCTGGCCGCCAGCGGCGCCATTGGCCGCAATGCTTTTGACGAAGAAGAAGTGGCACTGGAGCTGTTGGACTACCTGCGCCAGCACTACGCTGCGCTGGTCGAGGGACGCTTCAAGATCAGCGGTGTGGCCGAACAGACCGATGAGCAAATCCTCGAAGCCGTTGGCCGCAAGCGGGGCGCATTGTTGCCCGGCGGGAGGATCAATCTGCAAAAAGCTGCAGATCTGGTCATCCATGACTTCCGGTCTGCCGTCATGGGGCGCATCAGCCTTGAGACGCCTGCAGAATTTTCTCAGTGGCTGGCCCATGGCCAAAAGATTGACGCTGAGCGCCAGGTCAAGAAAGACGCCATTGAACTGGACCGTGCCATCCGCTTCAAAAAAGTGCCACGCGCGTCACGCAAAAATGCGCCAGACGAAAGCGCTTCGGATTGATTTGGCCGGTAGCCCTCGTGTATATTGCGTGGACAGCTACTAAATACATAGCAATTACTTGAAAAGCACCCGCGCGATCGAACATGAAGACCCTTTTGCCCCTGCAACTGCTGTTTGCGCCTGACCGCAACGACCCCAATCCCTTGGTTATTTACCACGGACAAGCGTGCCCCGACGGCTTTGCGTCGGCCTTGGCAGCCTGGTTGTTCTACGAAGGCAGGGCCGAATTTTTAGGCCTGGACCATGGCAATGTGCGCTCCGTGGCCGACCTGCCGGCGCTGGACGGACGCGCCGTCTACATTCTGGACTTTTCCTTCTCGGCCGAGATTTTGCGCGGCATTGAAGAGCGCGCTTCCAAGTTGGTGCTGCTGGACCACCACAAGAGTGCGGCCGAGCAACTGACCGGCTTTGCCTGCCGCTGCGGTGTGGTGCACTTTGACATGTCCAAGTCGGGTTCACGCCTGGCGTGGGAGTTCTTTCAACCGAATAGGCCGCTACCAGACTTGGTGCGCTTCATTGAAGACCGCGACATCTGGACCTGGCAATACCCCGAAAGTGCCAGCTTTCTGGCTGCTTTGGACATGGAGCCGTTTGACTTCGCGCACTGGGCTGCGATGGCCGTCTTCGATGCGCAGCAGGTGGCAGCCTTCATGGCGCGGGGCCAGGCCATGGATGAAAAATTCAACAAGTTGGCCGCCGGAATTGCCGACAGCGCGCAACCCATTTGTTTCAATGGCCAGAATGGACTGATGGTGAATGCGCCGGGTGTCTTTCACAGCGTCGTAGGCGACATGCTGTCGCGCCAAAGCGGCAGCTTCGCCTTGATGTGGTGTGTGTCCAAAGAGGGGGTTGTGAAGGCCGGCTTGCGCTCGCAGCGCAATTTTGATTGCATTGCACTGGCGCGCAGCATGGGTGGCGGTGGCCATGCCCAGGCTTGCGGCTTCAAGATGGGCAAGGAACGCTTGCCCGAACTGCTCAGCGGAGCGCTTACTTCGTCTTGATCTTGCCGCGTGGCATCACCGTAGTGACTGGCGCCATGGGGCGGTCAGACGTCGAGTTTTTAGGCTCGGATGTGTCCTTCTTGGGTTTCTTTGCCATTTTTTCTTTGCGCTGATCACCTTTAGCCATATGTCCTCCAAAGTCAACCCCGACATGGGATTTGGTGGCGAGATATTACGGCAGAAATGGTCCAATTCGGCGCAAGCCCTTGCTTGTTGTCCATGGTGCCTGGGTCTGGCATGCAATTACCCGTCACTCCTGGCAAGCATGGCATGGTGTAAAACCTGACACCCAGCACCCAATGGAAGAAAAATTTATACGTGAACGAAGCGCAGCGGTCTGCCCGGTATAGACGTCATTTCGCCGCTTTTCAGGCCATACAGTCGAGCAAATATGGCAACGGCTGTGCCTGTCACTACAAGCCATGGACGGCCGCAACGGGCACGCTCGAAGCGCTGTCCAATTTGCCAAACTTTGCGCCAAGGACTATAGACCAAGCCCAGCCCGTTTGAGGGGCACGTCGGTTTTTGGACGATGTGATGGGTGCGCGCAAAATGGTGTACGTTGTGAGCCAACAAGCTCTGGGTGCTGCTTAAGTGGAGCGCGCTTGATTTGGCTCAAGTTTGCTTGGCAACGGCTGGCGCAATATGTGACGGTACTCATCACTATTTTCAGGAGGCATTCAAATGTTCAAAAACATAGTTATCGCAACCGATGGTTCACCCGCATCCGCGCACGCGGCGCAGTTGGCGGTGAGCCTGGCCCGCACGCACGGCGCCAAGCTCACTGCGGTGTATGTGGTCGACCCCTATCCGTATCTCGGAGTGGGTGAAATCAACCCCATGGGGTTTCAGTCGTACATGTCCGCCGCCCAGGCCCAGGCGGCGCAAGCGCATGCCTATGTTGAACAACTGAGTAAGCAAGGAGAGCAGCCGGTGGCGTTGGACGTTCGCTTGGTGGAGGAGGTTGGCGCCGCCAACGGCATCGTGCAAACCGCTGAGGCCTTAGGTGCCGATCTGATCGTGCTGGGTTCGCATGGACGCAGTGGCATTGCGCGTCTGATGTTGGGAAGTGTGTCCAACAAAGTAGTGGCAGAGTCGAAGGTGCCGGTGCTCGTGACCCGGTAGAGCATCCAAGCCCACATAGCCCTATGCATGCGTACCCGCGACTTGAAATAGCAGGTTTGGCGCCCAGCTAGGGTGTCTAAACGACGTATGGACTGGAGCGTGTGCAGTGGCTTTTTTTGTTGTGTGCGGACTGGCACTGTTGCTGGTCATGGGTTTGCTGGGCCAGCCCTATTGGTTGCGGGTGCGGCGCAGCAAGGTTCGCGCCGTTGCCTTTCCGGCAACATGGCGCAAGATATTGCAACGGCGCGTGCCTCTGGTGCGCCGTCTGCCCGCTCATCTGCAGATGCAACTGAAGAAAAACATGCAGGTCTTCATTGCCGAGAAGTCGTTTCTGGGTTGTGCAGGTCTGCAAATCACGGAAGAGATGCGGGTGGTCATTGCAGCCCAGGCCTGCCTGTTGATTTTGAACCGCGCCACGGATTATTTTGCAAACGTGCGTCAGGTGTTGGTCTACCCTGGTGCTTTTTTTGTCAACCGTACATCCATGGACTACGCTGGCGTGCAGCGAGAAAACCGCCATGCCCTGGCCGGTGAATCCTGGTCGCAGGGGCAAGTGATTTTGTCCTGGCAAGACACCATGGAAGGCGCGTCTATCCCAGATGATGGCCGGAATGTGGTGATCCACGAATTTGCCCACCAGTTGGACCAGGAGAACGGGGCAGCGCGCGGTGCCCCCCCGCCCACATTGGGGGACACCCAGTACGATGCACGGCGTTGGTCGCAGGTGTTTCAGGCGGCGTACGCGCAGTTGCAGTTTGAAGTGGAAGGCGGCGTGCAAGGCCTGATCAACCACTACGGTGCACAAGACCCTGCCGAGTTCTTTGCGGTGGTGTCTGAAGTATTTTTTGAACAGCCCAGCGAGCTGGTGAGGCACTACCCGGCGCTTTACCGCGAGCTCAGTGGCTACTACAAGGTGGACCCGGCGGTTTGGTAAGGTACTGGGCCGTGCGCGATGCGCCTATACACCCTCAAGCATGACCATGGTCCGCCGTGCCGCTTGTCGGCTGATAGGCAAAATTGCCTGGTACTCATGCGAGTCGTAAAAACGGTTGGCCGAGTCAGCATCCGGAAAGCGGATCAGCACCATGCGGGACGGAGCCCAAAGGTCAGTTTCCTTTAGCGTTAAGTTGCCGCCGCGCGCCAGGTATTCGCCGCCAAAGCGTTCGACCAAAGGCTTGGCCTTTAGCTTGTACTCTTCGTACATTTCCGGATTTTCAAGAAAGGTGTCGACGATGAGGTAGGTTGCCATGGGTGTCTCCTGTAGCGGTAAAAATGCCGTCCGTAAAAAAAAGTTCCGTGTCAATATAGACCGCGCACCCGGGCTTGCAAGCGGCTGAGGCCCAACAGGGCATCGGTAAACGGTGTGGCCACGCCGGTCAGTGTGCCCAGTTCTTTCACCACTGTGACCAGTGCATCCAGCTCAATCGCCTTGCCCGCCTCGACGTCCTGCAGCATGGAGGTCTTGAACGCGCCGAGCTTGAGGGTGACCTGATGCCGGTCCGATGGCTGCTGCTCAATCGGGATGCCGATGCGGCTGCCGATTTCTTTCGCCTCCAGCATCACGGTGGATACGAAATTTCGCACCAGTTCGTCACCCAAAATCAGATCCGTGGTGGCACCGGTCAATGCACTGATGGGGTTCACAGTCATATTGCCCCACAGTTTGTACCAGACATCTTTTTGTACCTGAGGCGACACGCTGGCAGCAAAGCCCGCTCGCGAAAGCACCTCGGCCAACGCCTGAACGCGTTCGCTCACCGCGCCAGAAGGTTCACCTAGTATCAGTCCGTTGCCAAAGTGGTGGTGGATGGCGCCCGGTGAATCGACAGAGCAACTGGCGTGCACCACACAACCGACGACGTTGGTTGCGGGGATAGCCGCAGCGATCTCGCCGTTGGCGTCCACTGATTGCAGTTTGGTGCCTTCTAGTGCGCCGCCAAAGCCCTGGAAGAACCACCAGGGAACGCCGTTCATGGCAGTTAGCACGACGGTATGGGGACCTATTAGCGGGGCAATCTGGCGCACCACGCCCCTCAGTGCGGGGGCCTTGACGGATACCACCACCAAATCCTGCACGCCCAAATCTGCGGCGTTGGCACTTGCCCTGACAGGGTGTCGTTCAGCACCCACTTGCAGGCCCTGGTTTTGCAGTGCCGCCAAGGTTCTGCCACGGGCAAAAATGCTGACCTCGCAGTCGGCCCGTGCCAGCCCGGCCCCTAACCAGCCGCCGATAGCGCCGCAGCCGACGATACAGACTTTGGAGAATGTGGGCTTCATGCGGTGGTCCGCGTCGGGTTCGTGAGGTTCATAGGTCTTCTTTCAGTCGGTTGGATGGTTGATGTATTTTGGCAGTGTTACCTCCATTGATCATTTGCCGAGCAACGCGTACTAGCCCAGCACTGGCGCGGACTGGATGGCTTGTGAACATAGTTATCCACAAAGCGGTCCACAGAAATCGGGGGTAACTCTGGGCTTTTGTATGCTGCAGCGCGGTAGAAGTTGGCACCACAATTTTTGCTATCACACCGCATCGTGCCATTGGTAAATTTGCCCTGAAGACTTCCGGGTTTACCCTCAATTTTCAGCGATTGTTGGCGTTCAAGACAGGATTCGCGCACATCTGCAATCGAGAAAGGGTCGTCAGGTTATCCACAGCAGCGGACTTGTCAGGCATCAGTAAGAATTCGGCAACTTGTGAAATCGGCCAAAAACAGTGCATTGCCCAATGTTAGTTGGTTCTTTCGTCCGATCGAAGATGAAAAATGGCGTTGTAGCCCTCGTGGAACATGCATAATATGCTATATAATTGATAGCACAAATCTAAAACGAAGATCCGGTCTGGCTCAAAAACGCCAATTCCTCGGCAGTGGATGCGCGAGCCAGAATCGCGTTACGGTGGGGAAATCGGCCGAATTTGTCGATGATGGCCTTGTGGCGCAGCTCATAGCTCAACGTGCGCTCCATGCCTGATTGCGAGAACAAGGCAACGGCCTGCACATGAATCAGCGGCGATTCACTGTGCATATAGGGCATGTAGGCAAAGACGCGCCGCCCGGCATCCAGCACATAGTCTTGGCCACTGGCGACCAGTTCTTGGGCCAGTGTTAGCGCTTGGGCGTCTTGCGTGAATGCGGCGGGCGTGTCACGTTGGATGTTGCGCGAGAACTGGTCCAGCACGATGATTTCTGCCAGGCGGCCTTGGGGCGTGGTTCGCCATTTGAAAAGCTCGCCCCTGGACGCCGCCTGCAGGACTGCTCCAAAGCGCTTGCGCATCATGTCGTCCAAAGCGGTGTCTTTGGCAAACCGTTCGTGGTCGCCGAGTTCGTCAAACCAGAAGTCCAGGATGTCTTGTGCCTGCATGCGTCCTCCGTGCTCCGTGCTCCGTGCTCCGTGCTGCGTGTCTTGATGCCGAGTCTACCCACGCTTGGATTCGCAAACACGTTCTTCACGAAAGTAACGCGCGGTGTTGCCGTTAGGGCGGTTTCTCGGTCTACGGGTTTCTTCCCGGCGGGAGTCAACGGTTGCCCCAAGTTGGGCGTTGCTAGAGCTAGACACAGCAGTGCTTTGTTGCCCAGGCGCCCACAAGTTCCTTGGTATACTGGTTTTTGACAGCCCTTTCGCTCGGACAGTCGCTGTGTTTTTTTAAGTTATCAACTTTCACATTTTGGAGTTCTCATATGAATAAAGTTCTGGTCGCCTTGGTCGCGGGTTTGGTTGCTACTGGTGTGTATGCTGCTGACGACGCAAAAAAGACACGCGCTGAAGTGAAGACTGAAGCCAAAGAAGCTAACAAAAAGGGTGACACTGCTGGCGGTGAAGCCAACGCTATGGTCGCTGCTGCTGAAGCCAAGCTGTCCAAGGAAGACATGGCAGCTGTGCGCGCCAGTGTCAAGGCCGAAGCCAAAACCGCCAACAAGAAAGGCGACACGGCCATGGGAGAAGAAGATCCTAAGCTCGCTAAAGTTGCAGCAAAATTGTCCAAAGAAGAAATGACTGCTTTGCGCGCCAAGGTTAAGGCTGAAGCCAAAGTCGCCAACAAGAGTGGTACTACCGCCAAGGGCGAAGAGAGCCCCAAGTAAACCAAGTTGCCTCGCTAAACGGCGCGGGACACGTTTAAAAAGAAAGGGCCTTCGTGGCCCTTTTTTTTAGAGCTGTTCTTCGGGGACCAACGGGCTAAGGACCCAAGCCTTGAAGCGCAACCAAAAGGAAGTATCAGGTTCAGTGGTCAAGACCATTTCCTGGTCATCATCCATCCCCAGCCACTCGATACCAGAACCGTTTTTGTTCAGGCGCAACCGATAGGCGCTTTGTAGTCTGTCTATATCTATGATCCGTATGATTTCGCGGGCGATCTCTGGGCTATCGATGACGGCCCCAAACTCGGTGTTGACCGACGCTGAGCGCGGATCCAAGTTCATGGAGCCAACGAACGACGTCTTGCGGTCTATGACAAATAGCTTGGCGTGCAATCTTCCCAGTGACGAGCCAAACAAGAAGGGGCGCTTGTTGTACTTCACGCGGGAGGTGCTAAGTTCATACAATTCGACCCCCTCGGCCAACATCTGCTCGCGGTAGCGACTGTAGCCCGTATGCACGATAGGCTCGTCGGTCGATCCCAGCGAATTGGTCATCACCGTAACCTTTACGCCGCGTTCGCGCAACGTTCTCAGAAACTTCATTCCCTTAATGCCGGGCACAAAGTAGGGCGAAGATGCAACCACCTCGCGTTGGGCCATGCCAACTGCTTCAAGAACGTTGTAAGTAACGCTGGTCTCCAATAGGTCGCTGCCAGCTAAACTTTCAAAGGGTTTGTCGGGGTGGTCCGCAAAAACGTAGGCTGTGCCCCAATGCAGGCCCAAGCGCCCACCATCTAGGTCATCGGAGATGGGGGCATAGCCCAACACATCCGTGGTGGCTAGAGGCTGTGGCGCCGGTGTCTTGGTGGGGCCGGTTTCGCTTTCGAAGAACGCCAGGAGTTGTGCCTTGCTCCATTCGTTCTTGGCAATAGTCTCCAGTGGGTAAACGGCCCGACTGTTCCAGTAACGGTCAAAAAGGGCACCCATGGCGGGAAGCACATCGCCAACCACAAAGGCATCCAAGTCGATAAAATTCTCTGATGTGCCGCGCAAGTAGTACTCGTTCGCCACGTTTCGACCGCCGATAACCGCCATTGCACCATCTGCAATGAACAGCTTGTTGTGCATGCGGTGGTTGACGCGCGATAGATCGCCCAGCGAAGCTAAAAAGCGCCCGGTCTGCCCCTGCTGGCGGGCACAGCAGAATGGATTGAAGAGACGCACCTGGATGTTTTTGTGTGCAGCGAAGGCCAGGAACAATGCGTCCTGGCCACCTGTATAGAGGTCGTCAATCAACAGCCGGACCCGCACCCCGCGGTTGGCCGCATCGCGCAAGGCTCGCAACACCCAACGCCCGGTTTCATCGTTCTCAATGTGGTAATACTGAACGTCCAACGACTCTTGCGCACGTTGGGCCAACTGCACACGGGTATCGAGTGAAAACGTGCCCAATGGCATAAGTCGAAAGCCCGACAGGCCTTGCTCGGGTTGAGACTCTTGCGCGATACGTCCCAGCGTGGTCTTGGTCGATCCTCCTATGGACTCACTGGCTATTGCCGCACGGTCAATAGTGGGTAGAGCCACAGCACATCCGCCGAGCACGGCGCTCAGGCTCAACATGGCGACCAGTAGCGCCAGTCGACGTGCAATGGCTTCGCCTTGGGGAACCTTCCATGTAAAGCTGCTTCTTACTCCGGATAGCAGGGCGTCAAAAAAGCGCGGTCCGCTATACTGGTTTTGAAACTTTAAGGATGTGGGGTTGCAATATGGGTGCATGCTCAAAGGTGTTGGCGGTATTGGCTTTGACGGCTAGCAGCGTCTGCGTACATGCGGCTCTGGATGTCGGTGAACTGGCCCCGAAGTTTACGACACAAGCTGCGATTGCAGGCAATGTTATCAAGTATTCACTAGCGGATGAACTGAAGAAGGGTCCGGTGGTTTTATACTTTTTCCCGCTGGCTTTCTCCGAAGGCTGTTCCATTGAAGCCCATAACTTCGCCGAGGCCATTGAGGAGTACAGCGCGTTGGGTGCGACAGTGATTGGCGTCTCTCGTGACGATATTGAGACGCAAAAGAAGTTTTCGGTATCCGAGTGCCGCGGCAAATTTGCCGTGGGGTCCGATGTAGACCAGAGCATCATGAAGTCTTATGACGCGGTGCTATTGTTTCGCAGCGACTACGCCAACCGGGTGTCCTTTGTGATCTCACCAGCCGGCAAGATCATTTACCAGTACAACAGCCTCAACCCGGCCAAACATGTCACCAACACCATGGCCGCTTTGAAATCTTGGCGAGAGTTTGGTGTGGTCAAGTGATTGACTGCAATGTGGCTGGGTACCGCTTGCCCACCCAGCTTTCAAACTGCTGGCACATGGCCTGGTCAGACTCGCTGTTGTCAGCAATCAACTCGGCACCGTGCACGATCCGGATGGTGGCGTCCAGGTCGGGCGCAGTTGCGGCGGGATAGCTGCGTGCATTGGCTGCTGCCATCTTGGTCTGAGCCTCGGCCCAGGCCTCATCCACCGTCTGGTTGCAACTGTCGGCCAGATACTTGGCGTTGAATGGCTCGCCCGTCAGGCTCAGCAGTGTGTCGTTGTGGCTGATGCTATTGCCACGTGCCCAATAGTGCTCGGCAAGGGCAGGGCCAATGGCCGGGTTGTCCGTCAAAAAGCCGTAGGTGCGTTCAAAGTAGGCGCGTGTTTGGTACACCGCCATATTCGCCAGCAAGTAACCATGGTAGGCCGCGGCCGACTCTTGGTTCAGCAAATGCGGAATCGCCAGCAGCGGCCGCGGCCCCACCGCTACGCCCAGGATACGCAACTCGGTCGCGCGGGCCAATGCCAGCACCGTGTCGGGTGTCAGTTCGTCATCGCTCAGCCGATACAGCGCCCGCTCAAAGTAGGGCACCACCAAGGTGCCGCGTTCTGCAAATGCGGCAAAGGGTTGCGTGGTCTTGATGCGGGCGTGTATCAGCGCATCGGGCACCGGTTCGCCCTTGGCATTGTGGGCATAGCGTTTGAGCCAGTCGGCATCATCCAGCAAGCTGTCGCAAAACATGGACTGGGTCTCTGCATAGGCCATGGAGGTTGGAGCGTACTCCTGCGAGAAGCAAGGCGCGTTTTGCGTCACATTGGCAAAATGCGCGGCGTGACCACCCTCGTGGAATAGCGTGTTGATGGCGCGTGCGCCACTGCCGATCTGGTCGGGCTGCGCACCCGCAGTGAAGTTGATCTGGCCGGGCACCCATTTGTTTTGGGCGTCATAAAACGGCGGAATAGGGCCATGGCAGAAACCGTTTTGGTATTTGCCCTTGCGTTCCAGTAAGTCCAGTTGCATCGTGGCCCCCCGGTAGGCAATGCCCAGGCGGCGAAAGCTCTGCAGCCAGCGCTCCAGGCCCTTGGCAAATGACAGATAGGGGTCAATCTGGCGCGTCACATCGCCGCTAACCAAAAAGCGTAGATTCCAAGGCTCTGTGGCCTCGGTGCCATGGTTTTCTTTCAGGTCATCCAAGGCACGTGTGTTGGCCGCGCGGGTGCGCTCCTCAAAGTCGTCCAGTATGGTGAACAACTGGTCGGCCGACATTTGTTCGTTTTTTTGTACCTTGCAGTCAAAGTAATTGGGGAAGCCCTGTTCCCGGGCAAACGCATTGCGCTTCTTCACAATGTCCAACCAACCATTGGCCAGTACCCAGCGTTCCAGGCCCATCAGCGCGTCGTGCGAACTCTTGCGTGCAGCCTCGTTGCGGTTGGTGCCCATATTGGTGGACAGCATGCTCAGCGTGGCATCTTCCAACTGGCCCGCCTCATTCGTATGCTGAAGCACCAGGTCGCGACGCTTCACAAACAGGTCGGCCTCCAACTGGATCAGCTCGGCCATCATCGTACGGCCCGTGTCACTGTCGATGATGTTGCTTTCAAACAGGGCCAACCATCCTTTGAGACCGTGGCGTAGCGAGGTTGTGCCTTCATCGGTATCGGTGTCGCTTAAACTGGCCAGTGCCTTGCGTATCGTATCCAGACGGGCGGGGTCGGAGATGAAATTCTTGTAGGCCTCTTCAGCACGGGCAAAGCCCGCGTCGTCGATGGAGACAGCCATATAGGTGTCCCAGAACAGGTCTTCTTTGGTCTTGTGGACCGCGAGGTAGTCGGTGTTGAGGGTGTCAAACACCGTGCGTGCATTCAGCATTATTGTCAGTCTCCTTGTGGGGTGGCTGATTCTAGGACCTTGCCAATACCCCGCCCGCTGGCTGGGATGCTGGCCACGCTCAGATCTGTTCAGGCAATCTTTTGCAAGGCCTTGCGCTTGGCCCGTGCGCGGATGTTGAGCACTTCCACCCCGAGCGAGAACAGCATGGCAACGTAGACGTAGGCTTTGGGCACATGCACGTCGAACGCCTCGGCGATCAACAGAGTGCCCACCATCGTTAAAAACGCCAACGCCAGCACCTTTATGGACGGGTGACGGTCGACAAAGTCGCCAATCGGCTTGGCTGCAAACATCATGACAGCCACCGATGCAATGACCGCCGCCACCATGACGCTAATATTGTCCACCATGCCGACTGCGGTGATGACCGAGTCCAACGAGAAAACGATGTCCACAATGCCGATCTGCACAATGGTCCCCCAAAACAACGCCGCTCCGTTTTTGAGGTTGGCGCTACCACCGGCTTTGGCCTCATCGGATTCCTTCGCTTCTACTTCCATGAAAATCTCATGCGAGGCTTTGTACAGCAAGAACAGCCCGCCGCCCAGCAGGATCAAATCGCGGCCACTCATCTCCTGGCCCAGGCTCGTGAAGAGGGGGGCTGTCAACGTCATTACCCATGCAAGGCTGAACAATAGACCGATCCGCGAAACCATCGCGAAGCCCATGCCCAGTCTGCGCCCCAAATCGCGCTGCTCGGGTGGCAGGCGCCCTACCAGGATGCTGATAAAGATGATGTTGTCTATGCCCAGCACAATCTCCAGTGCTGCGAGCATGAAGAAGGCTACCCAAGTGTTGGGGTCAGTGAGTAATTCCATAGCAAAACCATCGGTGAAAATGGGACGAGTCTAGTGCCGCAGGGCCGTTGGCCCGGGCAAAACCGACCGGGAGTCCTCAGCATTTTTGAGGAATTGGCAGTATCAAATCCAGTGTCACGCAGGCCAGTCGCCAGTATTTTTTGAAGACCAACGACTACCATCCATTAGGTAGGTTATACTGCGACTATGGATACCAAAGAGCACATTCTTACCAGCGCACAACGCCTGGTGCAGCAGCGCGGGTTTAACGGCTTCAGCTATGCGGATGTGGCCGACGAGGTGGGCATACGCAAGGCCAGTCTGCACCACCACTTCGCTAGCAAGGCCGACTTGGGAGTGGCCTTGGTTGACATGTATGCAGCACAATTTGACCAGGCCTTGGCGAACATAGACCAAAACGAAACCAGCGCGCTGAAAAGGCTTGATGCGTATGTGGAGATTTACCGCTCCACTCTGGACAGCGACCGCATTTGCATGTGCGGCATGCTGGCCACCGAGGCTCTGACGCTGGATGCCGCCATGCTGCCCAAACTCAAACGTTTCTTTTCGCGCAATACCGAATGGCTAGCCGAGCTGTTGGCCGCAGGCCGGTCCCAGGGCGTGTTTGCATTTGAAGGCGCGGCGGCGGACCACGCGCGGGTTGCCCTGTCGGTGTTGCAGGGTGCTTCGCTGGTGTGCCGCTCTAGTGGCGATTTGGACGCGTTTGACCGTACCACTGCGTTGTTGGTGAATTTTTTCTCGAGGAAGGGCTAACCTTTTTTTTAGCCCATAAAACTACCTACTGATAGGTAAAGGAGTATTGTATGAAGCAAGATTTTTCAGGCAAGAGCGCATTGGTGATCGGCGGCTCTAGTGGCATTGGCCGCTCAGTGGCCCATCGTCTGGCCGACGCCGGTGCAGAGGTGCTGGTGGTCGGGCGCAGTGCACAAAAATTGATGCGCAGCGTCGCTGAGCGCGAGGCGTTGGTCACCACCCTCCAGGCCGACATCACCGACACCACCGGCTTCCAAGCCTTGACCGATGCGGTGCAGGCGCGCAGCAAGCCCTTTGACCTGCTCGTCAATGCAGCAGGGGTCTTTTCGCCAAAGGCGTTTTTGGACCATACCGAGGCCGACTACGACAGCTACCTGGCCATCAGCAAAGCGCTGTACTTTGCGACCCAGGCTGTGGCCCGGCGTATGGTGGCCGTGCAGCGTGGTGCGATTGTCAATATCGGGTCCATGTGGGCGCAGCAAGCGGTCCTGGCAACGCCTTCGTCGGCCTATTCGATGGCCAAGGCTGGCATGCACGCCTTGACCCAGCACCTGGCCCTGGAACTGGGTGTGCACCATATCCGCGTCAATGCGGTCGCACCCGCCGTAGTGGACACCCCGGTATACGACAGCTTCGTTCCCAAAGAGCAGCATGACGCGGTGCTAGCCAGCTTCAATGCCTTCCATCCACTGGGCCGCATTGGCCAGCCCGACGACGTGGCCAGCGTCGTAGCGTTCTTGCTGTCTGACCAAGCCAGTTGGGTAACCGGCGCGGTGTGGAATGTGGACGGCGGTGTCATGGCAGGACGCAACGGCTAGCGCGGATGCTTCACCGTGGTTGCACCGTGGCCAGCGCCGCCACGGTGTCGTCAGCGCCCGGCTGGCATCCTGTCGCAATAGGCTCCCAGCCGCGGTGCACCACGATATGCTGCGGCGTGTAGCACAGCTCGATACGGATTGCATCTGGAAGGCGGGTGTGCACAAACGCTTCAATCGATGACGGCATACTGACCTGGAAGTGCGCGTCGACAATGTTCTGGGGCGGGTGGTCATCAGTGTGCAACCAGGGCAACAGACCGGCCAGCCAGGCCACCGGTCCCCAGCCCAGGTTAAAGCGGCTGGGCGCGTAGCTTTGGTCTTGCAGCCACGCTTGAGCTTGGCCACGGGGATCATCGCCAGGCGTTAGCGCACCCCAGGCAGTAGCCATCAACTCAGCCAACCATTGGTTGCAATTCTGATACCGCTGGCTGAACGCGTAAGCATTGGCGCTGTAAGTGCCGCCCAGCAGGCGAAGCGCTTGTTGCTCGTCCAATGCGGTGCGCTCCAAGGCCTCGCTTGCCGCGGGTGGTATCAGCACGATAGATATATAGCCCTCATTCGGGTCCAGCGCCCCCAACACAAATCCTGACATGCCCTGGTCGAAAATGCGGGGTCGCTTTTCGTCGCAGGCGTAATACAACTGCCGCACCGACCAGGGAATGCCGGGGCTGGCCTTCAGGCTCACACCCGCATGCGAATAGCGTTGGTCAAAGCGCTGCAATGCCAAGCCAGAGCGCGATACGATCGCCATGCTGTGGCCAGAGTGGTCCAGCTCGGCCTTGACGGCAGCGGCCATCTGTACCAAGCGGTCTTGTGTGGCCGCGTTGGCATTAGTTTGGCCTTGGCAATAGTTGAGCGACCCAGACCGTGCGCTGCTGGCAAAGAGAGCCATGGGCAAGATCAATGCCGCCAGCATGGCCTTACGCAATGCAGCGCGCACGTCAGACGCCAAGTGGGCGGCTCTCCAATTCGCCAAACCAAGCGTCATCCATCACCAAGAAAAACGGCGTGGCAGCATGGTCCGATGAGGCAACCGTTGTAAAGGCGAGGCCGTAGGGCCGATGCTCCGCAGAGACCACCTCGCCTACGGCCAACTGTCCCCGCTCGGCGGCCAGGCGCGGCAGCAGTAGGATAAATTCTTTGGCCGCCGCTGGCCCAACGGCAAGTGCCTGTAGCCGCAGGCGCAGCATGTCCGGCCGTTGATCGAGTGCCGCAATTTCTATCACCGTGTAGTGGCCTTGGGCGACCTTGTCTCTGGTGGACGAGCTATCGCTGGATTTCTCGATGGACCCCGACGAGCTACCAATCGACGTGGAGGCCGCGCTGGATGCCGACGACGTGCTGTCTGCCCACGCGGGATTGGTCGCCAGACATAGAGTCAACAAGCTGAACAAGGGGAGGGCGGTTTTAAGAAATTGGCGCATGGTTTGTATAGGAACAAATGGATGATTTAAATCTGGAGCACTAGGATAGCGGCAAGCCTCACCCGGCGCAACGGGCGGCAATGTGCGGTGTTGCACAGACCCCAATCGGGGGGGGCCCTAAATTAGACCGGTAGCGCACACCAACGTGCAATCCGCGCTGCTTGTCACAACCGAAAGGACCTTTATATGAACGATACATCTTTGACCCCTAGCCAAGTAATCGACACCCTGAACGGCCTCA
>JBBQBG010000035.1:0-22564 GCA_038317285.1 Burkholderiales bacterium
CGACAAGAACCGCGCTTCGCGGAACAGGTTGGGCCACGCGTCAGGCACCTGCATCTTCAATCCGCTGGTCTGACCGCTGAGGGTCAGTTCTTCAAAAGATGCTGCGGCCTCTGCGAACAGAATGAGGTTTAGCGATTCATACGGCCAATCTGGCAACGTGACGGGTGTGGGGATGAGACCCTGCGTGCGCAGCGTCTCCAAAGCGGTACGGTCTACGTCGGTCGCGCCATCGCCTTGCAGCCACGCCGGGACATAACCCACCTTCAGGCCTTTGACCGGTTCACTTGCTATGAAATCGAGTTTGCTCGGCACGCTGCTGAAGTCGCTGGCATCGTGGCCGCTGATCGCTTGCAACACCAGCATCGCGTCTTCGACCGTGCGCGTCATCGGCCCCAGTTTGTCGAGCGACCAGCACAAGGCCATGGCACCGGTGCGCGGCACACGGCCAAACGTGGGGCGCAAACCGGTGACCCCGCATCGCATGCTCGGGCTGATGATGCTGCCCCCCGTTTCGCTGCCGATCGAAAACCCGACCAAGGCTGCGGCGGTGGCTGCGCCGGGCCCTGCGCTGGAACCCGAGGCGCCTTCTTCCAACAGCCAGGGGTTCATGGTCTGTCCACCAAACCAGATGTCGTTCAGGGCCAAAGCACCCAAGCTCAGCTTGGCGATCAGCACCGCACCTGCGGATGTAAGCCGCGCGACCACGGCGGAGTCGACCTTGGGCACGCGGTTGCGAAACGGCTCTGCGCCGTAGGTGGTGGCGATGTTGGCCGTGTCGAGCAAATCCTTCACACCATACGGAATGCCGTGCAGCGGGCCGCGGTATTTGCCAGCGGCGATTTCTTTGTCGGCTTGTTTCGCCTGTTGGAGCGCATGATCCTTGGTCAAGGTAATCACCGCGCGCAGCTTAGTGTCGAGCCGCTCGATGCGGTCAATATAAATGCGCGTCAACCGCTCCGACGAAAGCGCCTTGGCTTCTATCCAGCGGGACAGTTTGGTCACCGGCGCAAAGGCGATATCGGCATCATTCGTCGGCAAGGGGCCTGGCGAAGCCTTGCTGCGGATGAATCGATCCCGCGTGACCACCACTTTGACGCCTGGTAATACGGGGTTCCACACCGTGGCCGGTGCCAGGCTATCCGCCAGCGGTACCTTGCGCGGCCCGGTGCGCCGCTCCAGCATGCCCGCCATCGACACGCGCCAGGCTGTGGCGGCCATTTCCCGCTCCGCGGGCGACAGCGATACCTGCATCAGCTTCTCGGCTTCGGCAAATGTGGTGGCCGATACCTCGGGGCCGACTGGCGGTGCAGCACCAAAAACCGGGGGCGCACCGGCAGGGGAAGAGGGTGCGTTGGTTGCATCCGCAGCGTGGCCTAGCGCAGCAGCGGCGCCCAGCAATCCAACAGGTGTCTTGACCAGAAATTGACGACGGGAGTTCATGGATGCCTTTGTCTGTGTGATGGCGTTTTAGCGCTGGAGTTGCACTGCGGTGAAGCCAGAAGCCCGAAGAACGCAGCAATGCATGGCGGATTCTATCGACGCGCGTGGCTCTTTGCCCATGTCTGCGATGCTATAAAAAATATAGCTACTTACGCAGATCTGACGGGGGCCAACGGCCTATTTTGTTTATAACAATTCCGCTGAGCGACTCGAACCACCAAGCCATGCTGGATGTCGCCCTCCATATTTTCTCCACAGTTGGTTTGCAAAATTCTCCGTACAGGTCGGCCTAGCCCGCCCAAGCCCTTTTTACCGGAGACCCACCATGCCATCACGCCAAACGCCCACACCTCGCTCAGCCAAGTACCAACACCCAGCCTTTCACCGGACTGCCAAGCTTCTGGGCGGACTCATCACCTCGGGCCTGGTGGCGGCCTGTGGCGGCGGCGGTAGTGCGACCGCTGCCAGCACAACTGCAACAACGACCACAACCACCGCAGCCACTGGCACTGGCACCAGCACCGCAGGTGTTGCCTGCACCTACAGCCACAGCGCGTTGAATAGCACGCCTTCGGTCAACGCCACCAGCACCGCCAACTGGACCTGTTCGACCACCGCACGGGCGCTCGTCGCCAACGGCTTGCCAGACCACGCAGTTG
Organism: Burkholderiales bacterium; assembly: GCA_038317285.1. Classification (GTDB taxonomy): domain Bacteria; phylum Pseudomonadota; class Gammaproteobacteria; order Burkholderiales; family Burkholderiaceae_C; genus Allorhodoferax. The sequence continues at coordinate 2,100 of JBBQBG010000035.1, forward strand.
GCATGTTCCCCAACGCCGACAACCCCAACAGCATCACCGCGCAAACGGTCAGTGCCAACCTGACGCTGATGCCCAACGCGACCACCAGCGCTACCACTGTCGGTGGGCGCACCACTACGGGTTATGTGCTCAACGGCGTCAAGATCGATGCCAGCACAGCAGGCACCTGCACCGATGCGGGCACGTGCAGCGCCATCGGCGGGGCGGCGCGTGGAATATTGAAGCCCTGAACTCGGGCTTCTCGTTTGGCACGGACACCAACAACGCTCACGTGCAACCCGGAGGTGCCTACCACTACCACGGCATGCCCGAGGGCTTTATCAACTTGCTGGGCAAGGGCCAGGCCATGACCTTGATTGGCTGGGCCGCAGATGGTTTTCCCATTTACGCGCGCTACGGCTACAGCGTGGCTAGCAGTGCCAGTTCGGCCTTGAAGGTGATGAAGGGCAGCTACCAACTCAAGGCCGCAGTGCCCAGCAACCGGCCCGCCACCAGTTTGTACAAATTGGGCACCTTCCAGCAAGACTATGAATACGTTGCTGGCTCTGGCGACCTGGACGAGTGCAATGGCCGCACCGGCGTGACGCCCGAGTTCCCCAGCGGCATTTACCACTACTACGCCACCGACACCTACCCGTTCTTGCAGCGCTGCGTGAAGGGTGCTTTGTAATGCCAGCTCGGATGCAACTTGCGCGCCTGCGCGTGTTGCGCGTCCTGCGCAGTGTGCTGGCGAGTCTGCTGCTGTGTGGCCTGACGCCAAGCATGACCCATGCGCATGTGATGGTCGCGCAAAAGGGCACTCTGAATATCGTGGACGATGGCGCCTTCATGGTGTTGTCGCTGCCCATCTCGGCCTTCAGCGGTATTGACGACGATGGCGATGCACGGCTATCGCCCACCGAGTTGCGACTGCACGTGCAAGCCATCGTGGCCCAGGTGCAAGCCAATGTGCGCCTTGTCAACGGGGCGCTGCCCTTGCCGCTGCAAGGCGTGTTCATGCACCTGAGCCCGGCGCACGACTCCGCTGGTGGCAGCGCCGACCAGATCGTGGTGATGGGGCGCTTTGCTGTGCCCCCAAACGCCACCGATCTGCGTTTGACAATGGGCTTGTTTGGGCGTGATTCCACTGAACGACAGCTCGACGTAACGGTGACCCGGCAAGCCCAGCGCCATGTCGCGCATTTTGAGCCCGGTCACGACACGCAGCCTATGCTACCCAGCCCCTGGACCTTGTTGAAAGACAACCTGTCGACAGGCTCCAGCCATGTGCTGCAAGGGCCTGACCATCTGCTCTTCTTGCTCGTGGTGCTGTTCTCCGGCTGGGGCTTTCGCCAACTGGGGTTGGCACTGACGTGTTTCACACTGGGCCATGCAAGCACGCTCAGCATTGTGGCGTTCATCGGGCTGGCGTTGCCATCGGCCGTTGTCGAGCCAGCCATTGCCGCCACCATCGCGGGCATGGTCCTGTTTGATGCGGTACAGCGTAAACGGGCGCAGTCTAAAGATGCGGTCCGCATGGTCCTGGTGTTTGCCTGCGCGCTGATCCACGGCCTGGGCTTGGCCAGCGCTTTCAATACCGCGGGCATGGACCCGACCAGTCTGTGGTGGAGTCTGGCGGGATTCAACCTGGGCATTGAGTTTGCACAGTTGGGCTTGGCCCTGGTCGCAGGCGCACTGTGGTGGGCCTGGCTGCATACGCCGTGGCGCGGCCTGCACGTGCTGGTGCCGCGGCTGGCGTCTGGTGCGGCGTTCTTGGTGGGTTCTTTTTGGTTTGTGCAGCGCGTGGTTCAGGTCGCTTGAGAGCGGAGAGTATTTCGGCTCACCAAGTGGGCACGTAAGGCAGCAGCCTGGTTTATTGGTACATCAGGTTGATGGGGCAAGGTCTAGCGCATGGCGCAGCCGCGCACCCATGGCCTGCGGTGTGGGCGAAATCAATACCGCGGGAATGCCGAACTTGCCTGTTAGCCGGGTAAAACTCTCGAAGCCATAAGAGGCGATAAAGGGGTGCATGCCTGATTCCACGGCAGCGGTGTAGTCTTTGTGTTCATCACCACAAACGTACGCGCGAGCCGGATTGATGTCGCGTTCATCGCGTTCAAATTTGAAGTAGCTTGCCTTGTTCTGCGTCAGCGACAGGCAGTGAAAGAAATCGAGCTGCCCCACATCTAAATCATGCCGGGCGAACAGCCTTGCCAAGGTTTCGGCGGGTTCGTGGGTTACGTTGCGTGTCACCACGCCCACGCGAATGTGGGGCGCATCGATGAGGTCACGCAGCAGTTCGGGAAAGCCTGGGTACATGCTTGCTTCGTCCCGGTACATGGATTCTCTGGGCAGAACAGTGCTCAGGCGAACGCTAGTGCACCCACGCACGACACGATCAGCGCGATGCTCACCCAGGCAGCGACGCGGGCTTTCGGTCCGATCCGCGATGCGCCCATGATCGCCTCATTCTGCGCGAGCAGCAACAGCGCCACCACGTGGAAAGGCAGCAACACCGCGTTCACCACCTGGCTCGAATAGATCAATGGAATGAGTGGCAACCCGGGAATCGAAACGACACTGGCCGCAGCCACGGTAAGCACCACGAACGCGGCATAGAAGAACTGGAAGTGTTTGGCATCGAGGTCCAGCGATGCGGGCGCGTCGATGCCCTCGGCCATGGAATAGGCTGTGGCCAGCGGAACGATTGCGGCAGCCAGAAGTGATGCACCCAATAGCCCTGCGCCGAACAGCACCGTGGCGAAAGACCCTGCCAGCGGGCGCAACGCGATGGCCGCATCGCCCGCATCGGTAATATGGATGCCCGAACGGTTCAGGGTAGCGGCGCACGCCACCGCGATGGCAATGCCGATCACCCCGGTCAGCACCGAGCCAATCACTACGTCCACGCGCTCCCAGCGCAGCTTATCGACCGTGATCTTTTTGTCCACAGCATACGACTGGATAAACGCCAAACCCCAAGGAGCCAGCGTAGTGCCCAAGGTGGCCGCAATCGCGACCCACCCCAGGTGGTCGGTCGGGAAATGCGGAATGACGGAGTTGTGCAGCACAGCCGACCAATCCGGCTTGGCCACGATGCCGTCAATGATGTACAGCGCCAGCGTGGAAGAGATCACCAGCAGCACCCGCTCGATACGGTGAAACGACCCCAGCACCACCACCAACGAAATCAACACTGCCGCAATCGGGGAACTCAGCCAGGCCGGAATACCGATCAGCCCTGCCGCCGCAGAGATGCCCGCATACTCCGCGCAAATGGTGCCGAAGTTGGCAAACAGCAGCCCCACCACCGCGGCGTAGGCCCAAGAGCGCCCCCAATGCGATCGGATGATGCCGACGAAACCCTTGCCCGTGGCGGCCCCGATGCGCACCGCCAGCAAGTGAAACTGAACGAGCAAGATCGTGGAGAACGGAATGATCCACAGCAAGCGATAGCCGTAGTCTGCACCGAGGATGGAATACGTAGTGATACCCGCTGGGTCATCGTCCGACAGGCCTGCGAGCAAGCCCGGCCCCAGCACCGCCATGAATGCGGCAATGCCGCCCATGCCTTTGGCTCTGATCTGGGCGAACCGCGCGGTGATGCCTCGCTTGTGGTGGGCGACGGCGTGCGGGGCGTGTGGGTGAAGGCGGGGGATTTTTAACAAGCGGGTGTCCAGTTAGCGGTGGCGCCGGTGGGGGGCAGACGTTTGTGGATATTGACCAAATAGCAGTATCGGTCAACTGTGTGTCAATCAGGCCGTGCAGTGCAGTATTGACGCAGTTCATCATCAGCGGTTCAATGGCGCATGTTTGCCATATTGAAAACGTCGTGTGCTTTTGGGTTAGTTTGTTTTGCCAGTATGGTGTTGGGGGGCACGTCGGCCACGTGCCCGACCGTCGTTCGCGTGGGCTTTGTCGATTCGCCTGGCGATAAAGCGCAACCGTTGCAAACCCTACTTGGATGTGCATCGGTTTTACCTCAACTATTCCCTGTTTACCCGTAAGGGCGAAACTGAAGTGCGCTGGGATGGCCACCAACTTCAGGGCCCAGCGGGGTTCAAAGTGGGCTTGGCGCGGGCACTTGCCCCAAAATTGTTTGCCGAGCGCATTGGTTGGTCCGTGGAGACTGGGCTGAGCAACATAAATGTCTTGAATATGCTGCTAGCAGGACGCACGCCGGTGGCTATTTTGCCGTCTTGCGCCGTTAACATTCTGCCGCCGGGACGGCGCGGCCAACTCGAGAAACTCGGCCCACCGCTGATAGGGGTCTGGTACTACGCCCTGGCCTCGAAACCCTTTTACACCAAGTACCCAGACTTCATGCTCGGATTGAAGTGTCGCTTACGATGCCTAAGGTTTTGATCCCGCTGCGGCCGCTACCCGCCACAGCGGCGGGTATGGCGCGGCAGGAAAACCAATCAGGCTGCTTTGCCAGTGGCTTTGGCTTTGCGGGCCACACGGCGCGCCACGTTCGAAGTCTCGGTAGCGGTGTCGGCCACGGCATTGACCATCTGCTCGCCGGCAGACTGGATCTTGCGCGCAGCACGGCGTGCAGCATTCGAGGTCTCGTTAGCGGTGTCAGCGGCAGCGTGGATCGCCTGCTCACCGGTGGTCTGGATCTTGCGCGCAGCGCGGCGTGCAGCGTTGGAGGTTTCGTTAGCCGCGTCAGCAACGATGGCACTGACTTTTCGCGTCGCCGACTTGGTCACGCGTTTGCGATTGGCAGTGGCTTTGCTCGTGGCGGCCTTGAGCTTGATCGTGGCCAGTGCCTTGGCGGGCATGGCTTTGCCGGATACCCGCTTGACCAGTTCGCTGCTACCTTCTTCGATGCGCTCGGCTACCTTGTTCACCAGCTCTGCGGCTGGCATCGCCGCGCGGCTTAAGGTAGCCAGCGCATTCAGGTTGGTGACACGGTCGAGGCGCTCGGCGTTCTCGGCCAGCAAGCTTACTCCCTTGGTGGCCAGATCGACCGCCACGCCAACGGCGTTTTCAGCCCTGTCGGTGCTGAGATGGATGCCCTTGACGTAGTAGCTGCTGACGCGCTGCTGGGAATCGATCATGTTAGAGCGCAAGTCTTCGCGCAGCGCTGATGCGCCACGGTTGACCGCTGCAGCAAAGCGCTGATCGACAAAGCCGGCAACGCGCTCGCCGCCAAACCGGTACGAATTGATCACGTTGGTTGCGGTAATGCCGCAGGTGGCAATGACGTCGGTGGCAACGCTGGAGAGGTTTTTCTGGGACATTCTGGATTCCTTCTATTGAGTGTGGGTCGGCCTGATGGTGTGTGATTGCAGGTCACAAGCCGGATCGCATCAGGACTGCGGCAAGTGTCTTTGCAAAGTACTAGGGTGCACACCTCAAGTTTCGGGTTTTCCCTAGACAGGGCACTCTATTGCGTCATGGACGATGTCGCTGTGGCACTGTCAACTTGACGCTCCCTGTTTGACAAACGCCAGAAGGTCGCTGATGGAGCAGAGTTGATGTCCCACAGGGAAATTGAAGCTGTCCGAGAGCTCCACACGCGAGCTATATAGGCCTAAAGATCTAGTGGTTTCCTTAGATAAGTACGTCAAGAAGCCGACTGCTAAATAGACTACTAGAAATGTGTCAAAGGCAACATGTGCACCCGCTCAACCCAAATTCGTATTCCGGTGAATACAGGCAACAAGTCCGACTTCGTTTTCACTTTTGATCGGCAATCATGGCAGGACGCCGTCAGTTTCAATGTCACTGTACAGCGGTCAGTGGGGCGCTTAAAGGCGCATCCAGAAGGCTAGCCATTTCCGTTTTCGAGCTACAGTGTATTCAGCAAGTCCGTTCCCGTATCCAATACGCCAAGCTGGCCGCGTTGTATTTCCAAAAAGACATGTTTCGTTTGAGCCAAGATGTATTGATAAGGGTAAGTTTATGTTTCACCCAAATGTATTCAAGAGCGTTACTTTTATCGGCATGCTCTTAGTGGCAGTCTTCGCGTTCGCGCAGAATGTTCCAGAGACAGTCTGGATTCCCATGCAAGATCAAGGATTCTTGGGCGCCCGAGAAATTAAGCTTGAAGCAACTTTGTATAAACCGAATGGGCTTGGTCCCTTTCCAGTTGTTCTCTTCAGCCATGGCTCAAGCGGAGGGCCGATACCAGCAAGTTATACGGAAACTGCAAAAGCGTTTGCTACTTACCTAACTTCAAAAGGAATCGCATTGCTAATCCCCATGCGTCGGGGCCGTGGAAAGTCTGAGGGTAGCAATGATGAGGAACCCTCCGCATGCACCGTGGTGGCGGCCAAGGAAGGCATTCGGTACGCTACTGCATCAATAGATGCGACACTTGTGTACTTGCACAAGCAAACATGGGCTGCAACTACCAATATCGTTCTGGCTGGCCACTCACGTGGCGGTCTCCTATCCTTGTTTTACGCTGGTGAGCACCCTTCACTTGCAAAGGGTGTAGTCAATTTTGCAGGCGGTTGGAAAAACGACAACTGTGGTCCGACGGATATAAATCTGGTACTTTTCGAGCAAGCTGCTCTTAAGGCAAAGACTCCTGCGTTATTTGTCTACGCACGCGGCGATGGTTTTTATTCGGATACATCAATTGATCGGTATGCATCTGTGTTTAGGGCAAATGGTGGCGATGTAGAGTTCAAATTCTACGCACTCGACAAGATCAACGGGCATGCGATTTTTCACAGAGCGTTGCCTGTTTGGGAAAAAGACTTGGACGGGTTTCTTGCTCGAATTGGAACATTGCAGAGGCCGAACTGAACCTGCGAATATCCTATTCCAAACTCGCACAATTTGCCGACTTGCAAAGTCGTGAAGCCGTATCCTATGGTCGCCCACTGTAGCGCTGCTTTCACCGTTGAGCTATGACAGCTGTCGCTGAAAAACAGCCCCCGTTTCATCCGTCCAACGGATAGCCATCAAACCCCCGACTTCTATACTTCGCAAGCTTTCGATATCAATGTGGTACAAAAAAATGTAGCGACATACGCATATTCCGCGAGGGCTAGTGGTCCTTTTATTTTCGATTTGTCTGAACAAACCTTAACCAGGTATTTCTCACACATTCCCACTAAACAACCGCCGAATCAACAGATCCTTAAAGCTATGGGCCTCGGTCAGCCCCAGCCGCTCCAGGTAACCGGCTGGCGCTTGCTTGTCGTCCCACAAGGTCTTGATGGCCATGGTCAGCAGCTCGGTGGGGTGTTCGCTGGCGTGCTTGATTTTTTGCATGGCGCGCACCATGCGCAGCTCGTCGTCGGTCAGGTCGGTGCCAAAGGGGTAGTCGGGCAGCAGGCCCGCCTCAGACCAGGGGTGCAGCTTGGCCTCTAGCGCCTCGGGCAGGTTCTGCTGGTAGGGCTCGGGCACCGCGTAGTCGGCCTCCAGCTTGCCCTGCGCCTTGGCCTGGGTGACCAGGTCGGCCTGGAAGCGGGAGTCGGCAATGGCGATGAGGCGCTTGACCACTTCGCTATCCGTCTGGCCACGCAGCCGGGCCACGCCGTATTCGGTGATGACGATGTCGCGCAGGTGTCGGGGGATGGTGGTGTGGCCGTAGTTCCAGACGATGCTGCTGCTGACGGCGCCGTGCTTGTTTTCATGGGTGGCGCGCAGCATCATCATCAACCGTGCGTCGGGCATGGCGTGCGACATGGCGACAAAGTTGTATTGTCCGCCCACGCCGCTGACCACCTGGCCCGACTCCAGCCCGTCGCTGACCATGGCACCCAGCAGTGTCACCATCATCGTGGTGTTGATGAAGCTGCCTTTCACGCGCTGCGCGCGCTTCATCACCTCGTCTCCATACAACTGGTTGATGAAGTCGATGCGCGTCATATCGATCTTGGCCAGCTCGTGCTCGGGGCTGGCGCGCAGGCGCTGGTAGAAGTCGTTGGGCCCCAGGAAGAAGCCACCGGTCATGCAGACACCGCCTTGCAGCCGCGCGCCCAGCATGTGCTCGGCAATGACGGCTTTTGCGTCGCGGTCATGCAGGTCATTGGCACACGCGGCGTCGCCACATATCAATGCTGCCCCGCGTAACTGCACGCCCTCGCGCATGAGGCCAAAGCGGAGCAAAAAGTCAATGTCGCTCTGTGTCAGCGTTGTGTGGATGCGCCCGACAGCCGCCAACGCGTGCAGGCTGGCGATGCTGACGTTGTCCACGGCGACGGTGCCTGCGTTGATGCACTGCTGCAGCATTCCGTCGGCAAACACTTCGCGGCGGATGATGCCGGCCTCCATCAATTTGAGGAAGGCGCTGACGAACATTTCGGAGCAGCCGTACAGGCCTTCATCAAAGCGGCCCAGTTCGCGTCCGCGCGTGCCGCGTGGGCACAGCGATTCCAGGATGGTGCGATAGGCGTCGCCATGGCGGTCGCGCAGGATGAGGGCCTGCCCAATGGCGTCGCCCAGTGAGCCGATGCCGATTTGCAGTGTGCCGCCGTCACGCACCAGGCTGGCTGCGTGCAGGCCGATGGCGTAGTCGGCGGTGCTGACCTTGGCGTTGGGCGGGGCAAAGACGGCGTGCGTGGCCGCAGGGTCGGTGATCAGCACGTCAAAGAAGTCGCCGGCCACCTCTGCACCGTTGGGCATGAAGGGCATGGCGCGGTTGATGACGCCTATGGTTACCAGTTGCTGGCCGCTGGCACGCAGACGCTCTATCACTTCGTGCGTCACGTCGGGGTTGCTGGAGAGGCTCAGGCGCAGGGTGCCAGCGTCTTCACGGGCGGCCACGGCCTGGGTCAGCAGGTTGATGCCCTGCACCGCCATGTCGCGTGCGACAAAGGTGTAGTTGGTCGATATGTATTCCTGCTGGGCTATGGCGTTGCCCAGGTAGTCTCCGGTTTTCATGAAAAACTCGTGGACGCGGATGTGGGGCGGCAGGTGCCCGGCACGGGAGTCTTTGACGTAGTCCAGATCGGGGTAGTCGCCAAACACACGGGCTACCAGGGGCTCCAGAAAATGGCGTTCCAGGTCGCTGTGGCCCACCGGCTTCTCCAGAGACAGTGCGGTGATGATGGTCAGCTCGCGCCCTGCGCTTTCTTTGATGCGTTGGTAGAGCGCATTGACAAAGGGGTTGGGTTTGCCCACCCCCAGCGGAATGCCCAGCACGATGGGCCCCTTGATGGTGTCCAGCACATGGTCGACTGCGGCGGCTATGGAGGCAATGGTTTGGGTCATAAGTGCGGTGCGCGGGTGGAGGTCAGGTCCCGAGCTTGCTGGAAATTAAGGGCCAGTGCCTTGATCTTGCTCAAGTCGTGGCGAGAGTGTTCGGGTTACAACCGACGCAAAAGTCAGGAGTCTCATGAAACACATTGTCAGCGTCAGCCTTGGCGATACCCACAACAATTTTGATTTCCAGACCCGGTTCATGGGCCAGCCCATGCGGGTGTGCCGCCTGGGCACCAATGGCAGCACCAGCAAGGCCGTTGCGTTGTTGCGCCAGTGGGAGGCGCGTGCCGACGTGCTGGGCCTGGGCGTAGCCCGCGACAGCTACAGCGTGGCTGGCAAGCGTTATGTGGAGCCCGACAGTGTTGCGCTCAAAAGCGCGGTGACGCGGGTGCCGGTGACCACCGGTGCGCGCTTGCAAGACATCTTGCAGGAGTGGGCGGTGCGCCATGTACAGACCACGTTGCCGCAGTTTTTCAACAATGCGCGGATATTGTTTTGGTCTGGCAAAGAGCAATACCGATTGGCGCTGTGCCTGGCCGAGTACACGCAGAACCTGCAGTTTGCCGACCCCGTGGTGCAGCATGGCCTACCCCGGCTGCTGCACGGCGTGCACGAGCTGGAGCTGTTCACCAAGGGCGCTAGCTGGGTGCCGGATTGGGTGCCCAATGTGTTGCCGGGCTTGGCCACCAACAACAAGCCGGTGAAGCAGTGGGCGGAGTCGGTGTTGCATGGCGCATTGCGCGAGTCAACCGTTCTGGTGGCCATGCCCCATGAGGTGGATGCGCTAGAGGCGCACAACCTGGCGGGCAAGGTGGTGGTGAGCTGTGGTGTGAACGCTGACCGTGCCAAGGCCTGGGGTGCGTTGGGTGTGAGCACCATCATCGACGCGGCACCCGCGTTGAAAGGCCATGTGTTGAGCCCGGCCACCCTGGATGCGATGCTGATTGCTGCCACTGGTCGCCATGGGCACGATCTGCAAGACGACGACTACCTGGGCATGTTGGCGCAGGAAGGGCTGGAGCCGCGCATTTTGTACCCCAACGGGGAGACGCGCATGAACCGCTTTGCGTTTGTGATCCACCCGCTGTCGCAAGAGTATTTCAAGAAGGTCAAGCCGATCGAGATTCTGTCCAGCGTATCGCCCCCCCTGTTGATGGACACGCTGGAAAAGGCCATGGCCTATGCGCCGCCCTTTGTGTATTCCAAGGTCACGGGCATACGCTCGCCCACTGGCGCACAGGCCGAAGGCTGGTTGATTTCGGTCGGTGGCACGCCCAAGGAGATCATGGCGCACAGCCCCGAGTTCACCTACCGCCGGTTGTTGGCCGCGGCCGAGTTGGCACGTGGGCTGGGTGCGCAGATCATGGGTCTGGGTGCGTTTACCAAAGTGGTGGGCGATGCCGGTGTCACGGTGGCCAAACTGGCACCTTTGCCGATAACGACGGGTAATAGCTACAGCGCGTCGGGGGCGCTGTGGGCTGCCCACGACGCCATGCGCAGGCTGGGCCTGGTGCGCGTGCCGGCCAAAGGCAAGAAGGCCGCCTTCAAGGCCATGGTGGTAGGCGCAACCGGAGCCATAGGCTCGGTGTGCGCCCGGTTGCTGGCGACTACGGCGCAAGAGGTCTACTTAGTGTCGCCAGAGCCGGCCAAGCTGCTGGCGCTGAAAGAATCCATCTTGCAAGAGACGCCCGACGCGCGGGTGTTTCTGGGTGCAAAGACCGACACGCACATTGCGGATATGGACATGATCGTCACGGCCACCTCGGGTGCCGGCAAAAAGGTGCTGGACATCTGCAAGGTCAAACCAGGCTGCGTCATCACCGACGTGGCGCGGCCGCTGGACCTGCCACCCGACGAGGTGGCCAAGCGCCCGGATGTGCTGGTGGTGGAGTCTGGCGAAATCCAACTGCCGGGCGACGTGGTGATGAAGAACATTGGCCTGTCCAAGAACGTGGCCTACGCCTGCCTGGCCGAGACGATTGTGCTGGCGCTGGAAGGGCGGTTTGAAAACTTCACCGTGGGCCGCCAGATCGAGTGGGAACGGGTGCGCGAGATTTATCGCCTGGGACTCAAGCACGGCATGCAGTTGGCCGAGGTGTCGGGTGTGAATGGCGTGTTTTCAGACGACGACATAGCGCGTGTGCGCACATTGGCACTGGCTGCACGAAAGAAGGTAAAACATGCCACGCACTAAACACGGCACCGATTGGGCCAAGACACTGGACATGCTGCCCGAGCGGCATAGTGTGCCGATGGGCGCTGTCGACACGGCTTGGTTGCGCATGGACAGTGCGACCAATCTGATGATGATTGTGGGGGTGTGGGTCATTAAGCCTGCCATCACCCGCAAGGCGCTGTGCGCGCGCATTCAGGCCACGTTGCTGCAGTACCCGCGTTTTCTACAGTGTGCGGTCGAAGGTGCGGACGGTGTGCGCTGGGTACCCGATGCCGATTTCTCGCTGGACGACCATATCGTCTCCGAGACCTTGCCGCGTGCGCGCGTTGGGCACCAGCAGGCCAAGCTGCAAGAACGGGTGGCCGAGCTGGCCGTGCAACCGCTGGACGGCCAGCGCCCGTTGTGGCAGTTCCATCTGGTGGAGCACTACGAGGGCGGCTCGGCCATGATCGTGCGCATCCACCATTGCATTGCCGATGGGGTGGCTTTGGTTGCAGTGATTCAGTCGATGGTCGATGGTGGCGAATTGCCGCCCCGCAGCAACCGCCGCTCCCATGGGCACGGCTTGCTGGACCAGGCTGAGACCTTGCTGGATACGTTGGTGTTTGCACCCGCCGGGCGCATGTCGTCCCTGGCCTGGGGTGCTGCCAGTGCGGGGGTCAAGACCTCGTGGGCGTTTGCCCATGCGCCGCGCCGCACGCTGGAGCTTGGCTTGCGCAACGTGTGGGCCTCGACCAAGTGGGTCTTGCATGGCGTCAGCGACGCGGCCGCCATGGCCCTGATGCAAAACGATTCGGCGACGCGCCTCAAAGGCACGCCCAGCGGCGTCAAACGCGTGGCTTGGTGCCAGCCGCTGCCGTTGGCGGATGTAAAGGCCTTGAGCAAGGCCTTGGAGTGCTCGGTCAACGATGTGTTGTTGGGCTGCGTGTCGGGCGCCATAGGCCACTACCTGATGGCCTGCGGTGACGATGTGCATGGCCAAGAGATTCGGGCCATGGTGCCGGTCAACCTGCGGCCTATTGAGCAAGCCTACAAGTTGGGCAATCAGTTCGGCTTGGCACCGCTGGTGTTGCCGATCGGCATTCGCAGCCCAGTGGCCCGCGTGCGCGAAGTGCACCGGCGCATGAACGACCTCAAGGGCAGCATGCAACCCCTGATGGCCTTCGGTCTGCTGGCGGTAGCCGGCAACCTGACCCGCACCATGCAAGACGCGATGCTGGAACTGTTCTCGCGCAAGACCACTGCGGTGATGACCAATGTGATTGGCCCCAAGGAGAAGATGCGCTTCCTGGGCGCGACCGTGGAGCAGTCGCTGGTGTGGGTGCCGCAATCGGGCTCGGTGGGCCTGGGCGTGTCGATCTTGAGCTATGGCGGTGGCGTGCAGTTTGGTGTGATAACCGACGCGGCGCTGTGCCCCAATCCCCAAGCCATCGTGGACGAGTTCATACCGGAGTTTGACAAGTTGGCGATGGCCATGGGGCAGCGGGGTTCTGCCGCCGTTAAGACCCGGGTCAAGCGTTCGAAGACGCTATCAAAAGCATAGTTACTCGCCCATACGCGGCGAGGGCTAGCACCCTATTCTTCTCAGGGCATTAGCCCAGTGGGTGCACCAGTGCAGGGTTCCCCCGCATGTGGAAGACCACACCTTGCGGGTGGTCGCTTCGTCTTTTCCAATTGCGCATTGCCGATGAAGACATCTGGTAAACCATTACTTGCGGATTCTGCTAAGCCTCGCCACACTCCAAAAACTACGGAAGGCAATCATGAAAGCTACAGCCATCTTTTCTCCAGCCGTCGCATTGATGAAGAGCCAGCGGTATCGATTCAAGTTTTTGATCGTCGGAATTGGGGTGACGGCTGCGACGCTGTTCTTGTTGGGTAGTTTGTTGGTCAGTCTGTGGACTTCGGTCGAGCTTGGCAAGCGCGAGATTGCAGGGCTTGATGTGATCAAGCCCACGTTGCGTCTGGTTCAGTTGGTGCAACGCCACCGGGGGCTGTCCATGGCCGTGTTGGCGGGGGACGAGTCGCTGAAGGAGAAAGCCGCGGCGAAGGAACTGGAGATTGCCAGTGCGATCAAGACTGTCGATGCCGCCCTGGCAGCCTACCGTAACCCGCCAGCGGCCATGGAGCAAAGCTGGTCTGAGGTGAAGACGAAATGGACCAATTTAGCAGGCGAGTGGTCCGACGTTGTGCGGCCCGTGGCCCTATCGATGTACAGCGAACTGAGTGACGAGTTGCTGAAGTTCGTCAATGCGACGGGGGACAGCAGCAGCTTGGCTATCGACCCCTCGCTGGACTCTTATTACCTGGTGGGTGTGTCGGTTTATGCGATGCCCGACATGATTGAATTGGTCGGTCGGGCCGGCGATGCGGGAGCCGATGCCTATGCCAGAAAGGCATTGACCGAGGTTCAGCGCGCAGAATTTGCGGAACGCAACGGTGTGCTGCGGCGCATCGCCAATGATCTGGACTCACGCCTCAACCGTTCCGCCAATTACAACGATGCGATCAAGCCGACTCTGGCCAAATTCCGCGAACAATTCCTGGCCGGTGCAAACGAGGTTTTTGTGGTGATTGACGGTGATTTTGTGGCGGGTCGGCTGGGCAATGCGCCAAGTCTCTTCGCGTCCAAGACCGCCAACTTGATCGACCAAGGCTACGCAACCTTGTTTGGCGAATTGCTGCCCACGGCAGAGAAGCTGATAGGCGAGCGACTGGCACGCATCATGGGGCAGTTTTTGGTCAGCTTGGCCATTGCTTTGGCGCTGCTGGGGATCTGCGGCTACCTGTCCGTGGGCGCGTATTTGGCGGTCATCGGCGATCTGGATGGGCTCTCGCATGGCGCAAAACAGATTGGCGACGGCGATTTGACCGCGCGCGTGCCGGTGACGTCGAAGGACGAGATGGCCATCGTGGCCCGGGGCTTCAACACCATGGCGGATTCGCTCGACGCCATGATCCAGACGATCCGCGAGAAGACCGCCGACGTGCAGGCCATGCTGGTCAACATACCGCAGGGCATTTTGACGGTGATCAGCGGCAATACGATCCACCCCGAGTATTCCGCCTACCTGGTGAAGATGTTTGAAACCCAGGACATCGCCGGCAAGAGCGCGATGGACGTGGTGTTCTCCAACACCAACATCGGCTCCGATACCCTTTCGCAGGTCGAGGCAGCCATGGCCGCTTGCATTGGTGAGGACCTGATGAACTACGAGTTCAATTGCCACCTGTTTATCGGCGAATTCGAGAAGACGTTTGACAACGGCCGCGTCAAATCTTTGGAGCTGAGTTGGTCGCCGATTTGCAATGCAGACGATGTGGTCGAAAAACTCATGCTGTGCGTGCGCGATGTCACCGAGTTGAAGCAACTGGCGGCAGAAGCCGGGCAGCAAAAGCGCGAGCTCGAAATCATCGGCCAGATTCTGGCGGTCAACCAGGAGAAGTTCCACGAGTTCGTCGACAGTGCGGGCGAATTCATTGCAGAGAACGAACGGCTGATCCGCAGTGTCAGTGTCAGTGGTGGTGAGGGTGGCTCTGTCGACGCCGAGGTCATCACCCAACTGTTCCGCAATATGCACACCGTCAAGGGCAATGCCCGCACCTACGGTTTGCTGTACCTGACGAACCTGGTGCACGAGGCGGAGCAGGCCTATGAAGACATGCGACAGGGCACCGACACCACCTGGGACCCGCAGCGCCTGCTGGGGCAACTCCATGCGACCCAGTCAGCAATGGCCGAATACGTCAAGATCAATGAGGTCAAATTGGGGCGCAAGGGCCCGGGGCGCCGGGGTGGTGTGGACAAGTTCCTGATGGTGCAAAAAGACCAAATTCAGCAAGCGCTCGATACCCTGAACCAGGCCAACGCGGACGACCCCGCCTCCATGGCGCGGGCCATCGCCAAAGTGCGCAACAGCCTGCAGCTGATTGGCTCCGAGGGTGTAGAGAGCATGCTGGCCGGTGTGTTGGATTCTTTGCCGTCTTTGGCGCGCGAGTTGGGCAAGGAGCCACCCCAGTTGACCGTTTCCGACCACGGCATTGCGATTCGCAACCAGATTGCCGATTTGATCCGCAACGTGTTCATGCACCTGTACCGCAACTCGATGGACCATGGCATTGAGACCCCCGACAAGCGCCTGGCCAAGGGCAAGCCTGCGGCGGGTCACATCGGCCTGGACGTGTCCACCGCAGACGGTCGTCTGGTGTTCAAGCTCAGCGACGACGGTGCCGGACTGGCGGTCGCCGTTATTCGGCAAAAGGCCATTGACAAGGGACTGATCGATGCCGGACAGCAAGCCAGCCCCGAAGAAATTGCCCAACTGGTGTTTGCCCCAGGCTTCTCGACTGCGGCGGCCGTGACCGAGGTGTCGGGCCGGGGCGTGGGCATGGACGCCGTGAAGAGCTTTGTGGAGCGCGAAGGGGGGAGCATCGAACTGGTGTTCCGCAGCAACGATACTGACAGTGACTACCGCGCCTTTGATACGGTGATCGGCCTGCCGGACAAGTTTGCGGTGCAGGCGACGTAGCGCTTGGTCGAGTTGGACTTTTAACGGCGCTTGGCTTTCAACATGCAGGTACTGGTGAATGGTCTAAAGGGCCTAAAGGGCCTTTATGCGCGGCAGCGTGTGCAGGGAAGCAGTTGCGCGGCATAGTTCTGGGGGATAGCTTTGAGGCCACGTGGTCGCAGTCCTATCTGCGTGTCTGCTGCATGGCTAAATGGACTCCCGCCCGCTTGGGCGCACAACGATTTACCTGGCACGCTACAAATTTGCTAGCAGTATCAGTAATGCGAACGAGGGCTACAGGCCAATTTTGCCAGCAGCTTTGTTAAAATACCCCGATTTGGGTACTTTAAGACCGGTGCAAAGCCCTTGTGCCGCTATTCTGGCGAAATGCGGTGCGGGATGTTGCGTTTGCGTGGTGACTAATGAAGTAGCGCAAAGAAGCCCTGTCTTGGTCAGCGGAGGAGGCAACACCGCAAGCTGTCAGCCCATGGCGCAGTTCATCGCCTGGCTGCTGTTTTCGCGCCATGTCGGGTTTACAGTGCGCAACCCCATGCGTGGCACACGCATGCACCTACCGATCACCCTCCAAAGGAGTCCAATCCAAATGACTTGTACCGACAACACCAGCGCCCACGGTATGCAGCGGCGCGCGTCGCTACCCCCTGCAGCGAGAGTGGCCCACTGGCTGAACCACGTAGCGGTCGTCATGCTGGCATTTGCGTTTGCCGCGACCGTCCAGGCGCAAACAACCCAGCCGATGGACGCCAAGGCGCTAACCGCCAAGTCGCAGCGCCTGAAGACGCTGCTGTCCAAGTACCACGCCATAGGCCAACTGGACGGCGTAGTGCTGGTCGCAGACCACGGCAAGGTGGTCTACCAAGGTGCCTTTGGCCTGGCCAATCGCGAATGGAAGATACCGAACTCCACTGACACCGCCTTTCGCATCGCCTCCCTCACCAAGCAGTTCACGGCTACGCTGGTGATGCAGTTGGTGGAGCAAGGCAAGCTGAAGTTGGACGACACCATTGGCATGTATGTGCCGGACCTGCGGCCCGACATTGGCAAGGTGGTGACGATTCACCAATTGCTGAACCACACGTCTGGCATCGTCGACTACGCCAACTTTCCGGGGTTCTGGGAGAACCGTTTGGGCGCCAAGGTGTCGCGGGCGGAGTATATGGAGATCATGAACCGAGACCTCGAATTTGCGCCCGGCGCTACGGGCAAGTACAACAGTTCGGGCTATTACCTGCTGGGCTACGTGATCGAAAAGCTGACCGGCAAGCCCTACCAGCAGGCGCTGGAGGACATGATTTTGCAGCCGCTGCACATGGCACGCTCGGGCTATGAGGCGCCTGAGCGCGTGGTCGACCGCAAGGCCACCGGCTACGTCAAAGCGCCCGGCGGCGCGTTTGAAAGTGCCGCGCCCGTGTACACGCCCAACGGATATTCCGCTGGCGGCATGTTCAGCACCGTGGGCGACTTCTTGCGGTGGGACCGCGCGCTGTATGGCACGGCGCTGCTGTCGGAGTCTGCCAAGCAGCGCATGTTTACCCCGTATGTCAAGGACAATGTGCGCGGTGATCTGGGCTTTGGCTACGGTTGGATGATTGGCTCGCGCAAGATTGGCACGCGCAACATCACCGTGCATGAGCACGGTGGCAACACCAATGGCTTTCGCAGCCTGATCACGCGCTTCACCAATGACGAGCGACTCATCGTCATCCTGCTCAACGATGGGGGCGGCACCATCACCCCGGCGATCTACCAACTGGCCAGCGCCATCACCAATGTGCTGTACGACTTGCCAACACCGGCGCCACAGCGTTCACTGGGGGAACGCTTGGCGCAGTCGATCGCACAGCACGGACTCCAGCAGACGATGGACCAATTCCAGCTGCAGCGCAGCGCATTCCCCGCGGCTGACGGACCGAACGAGTTGAACCTGTTGGGCTATCACTACCTGATGCACGCCCGCTTACCAGAGGCCATTGCGATGCTGACACTCAATGTCGAGCTGTTCCCACTGGATGGCAACGGCTACGACAGTTTGGCGGAGGCCTATGCGGCGCAGGGAGACACGGTGCGCGCGGTCACGCACTACCGCCGCGCACTGGAACTGGACCCTAGCAATTCCAACGCCGCGCAGATGTTGCGCAAGCTGCAGGCACCGTCGCAGCCTTGATCGCGTCCACCGCGTTCAGTGGGCTGGCGCTACATGCAACGGCTGATTGACGCGGGTGCGCAGCGACGGCCATCCATCCAAATCGCGCCGTCCAACAATGCGCCTTCCCAATCCACATTGGTCATTTGGGCCCCTGCCAGGTTGGCGCCGCGCAAATCTGCTTTCGATAAATCCACATTGGTCATGATGGTTTTGGACAAATCAACACCCCTGAAGTTGGTGCCGACCGCCTCCACATTGGTGAACGATGCGCCCGCGTAGTTGGCCCGGCTCAAGTCTTGTCCAGAAAGATCGGTGTTGACAAACACCTTGCCGCCCTTGTCCGCACGCGCCACACCAGTAGCCTTGCCGACGTTGGTGACGCTGGTTTTTCCAGTAGTGCTTTTGTCGCCTTTGGTGGTGACCGAGGCCTTGGTGCCCGACGATGCGTCCACCCTGATATTGCCACCGTCAATCACCACCGACTGGCCGTAGGCCGTGCCGAACGTGAGCGCGGCTACAACAAAAAATTGGCTCTTATTAAAGTGACCCATTGATGTACTCCCTTTTTAACTTATGAATGTGTTCGGTCTTGTATTGGCGAATCACACACGCATTATTGCTGCCAGATGTTGTGACAGCCGACATTACCGCTGCTCAGCGTTAATGCGGTGCAAGATGTGCCGTCTGAGCGGAGAGTCGGCGGGTACGCGTGGGTGGTCGAAGTCTGCAGTCAGGTCGCGCACCATGCCCAGGCGTTCCATGACGCTGTGCGAGGGCCCGTTGGTCGGTACCGACATGGCTACCACCTGAGGCAGTTCCAATTGCGTGAAGGCAAAGTGCAGCGCCGCCATGGCGCCTTCGGTGGCATAGCCTTGGTGCCATGCCGCTTGGGACAGGCGCCAGCCGATCTCTACGGCGGGCATCCATGGGGCTTGGTATCCCGGCAGGTTCAGGCCGACAAAACCAGCGAAGGGGTGGAGGCCGGGTACCTCCAGCGCCCACATGCCCCAGCCGCGCTGCGTGATGGCGCTGCGGATGCGATCGGCCTCACCCTGCGCTTCTTCGCGGGACAGCACAGCCGGGAAAAAACGGCGCACCTGTGGGTCCGCGTTCATCACGACCCATGCGTCGATGTCGCTGTCTTTCCACTGGCGCAGCAGCACGCGTGGCGTGCGCAACTCGACCGGCGCGACGAAGGTACGCAACATCAATGGGGGCACATGGTGCATGGTGTCGCTGCGCCGCAAAAACGCTTACTTCAGCAGGCCTTCGGCCTTCATGGCCGCGACTACGGCTGGGCGTGCACCGACGCGGGCGCGGTAGGCGGCCAGGTTGGCGTAGGGCGACAGGTCCAGACCGACATACGGGCCCCAGTTGGTGACCGTGAAAAGGTAGCCGTCGGCCACGGTGAAGGTGTCACCCATCAGGTACTGCTTGCCGGCCAGTTCGCTGTCCACCCACTTCAGGCGGCTGTGCAATTTGGTGGTGGCCGAGGTCTTGGTGGCGTCGGGCGTAGCGGGGTCGAACAGAGGTGAGAACGTCTTGTGCACTTCGGTGCCGATGAAGGTGAGCCACTCTTGCAGCTTGTAACGCTCAAAGGTGCCGTTGGCGGGCGCGAGGTTCTTGGCCGGCACCTGGTCGGCGATGTATTGCACGATGGCTGGGCCTTCGTGCAAGGTACGACCGTCGTCCAGCGCCAAGTAGGGCACGTAGCCCAGGGGGTTGATGCTGTAGTAGTCGGTGCCGTCGGGCAGCTTGTGGGTCTTGGTGGGCGCGGGGATGGCTTCAAAAGTCAGACCGGCCTCATGCATGGCGATGTGGGGCGACAGTGAGCAGGCACCGGGGGAGTAGTAGAGTTTCATGGCAGTAGGGGTCAGAGTGGTTAAACAGGGCAGGCCATGCTAATGGAGTTTCATTTTTCTTGCAGAGACTTGGCTTATGGGGTTGCGGGCCAAGCGGCAGACTCGTATAAACGGACCATGAAACGCATGGTTGCTCTCTTGGTGTTGACGCTATTGCTGGCCAGGGGGGTACTAGCTGACGGGGTTGGCGACTATTGTTCCAAACCCGTTCGGGTGGCGATGTTTGAGTTTGGAATCTTGTACCGTGGTGCAACCAAGGAGGGTGTCGACAGCCGCTTACTCGACGTGTTGAGTCAGCGCAGTGGGTGTGTGCTCGAGCGCGTGCTCATGCCCCGGGCCCGCATTTGGTATGAGCTGCAGACGGGTACCCTGGATATGGCGACGGCAGCCATTCCCACGCCTGAGCGTAAGGCGTTTGCTTACCTGATGCCGTATCTGACGACGCGTAACGTGGTTTTGGTGCGCAAGGCGGCTGGGGCAGTTCCCGATTCCATGGCAGCGTTCGATGCGGGTACCCTGCGAGTGGGCATGGTGCGTGGGTTTAAACACGAACCGGCCTATGACAACTGGCTGGGCCGTTTGGCAGCGCAGGACCGGGTTACTGA
>JBBQBG010000036.1:0-21683 GCA_038317285.1 Burkholderiales bacterium
TAGGACTGCCCCCTGCATGCGCGCGTTGCTCTTGGGATGTGCGATGGTTGTTAGGTTCGGCCTTCCAAGGCTGGCTGTGGGCTGGCGACTTCGTGCGACTTGCTTGGCACCGAGAACAGCGGCGCCACCGGGCGCAAGCAGCCGTTGTTTACCGAAGGCGATTTGGCGGAGTTGTTGCGGCCGCTGTCGGGCTAGGCGACTACTATTTGCTATATATTTTATAGCTGATTGCGCATATCCCACGAGGGCTAGCGGTCAATTTACCCAAGTGGGATACCCTAAAGCGTCCGAAGAAACGCCACGAGATCCCTAACCTCTTGGGCTGACAGCCTCACTGGCGCGCGCTCTGTGTGCCCGACCACCGCAGCCGGCGCGTTGGCATAGTGCTCGACCACGTCATTCAGTGAAACAAACTGGCCGGCATGCATATAGGGCGCTCGCGAAGCCACACCGCGCAGGCTGGGCGTTTTGAACGCCCCTTCCAGCGCCGGATCGTTGACCGCCATAAAGCGCAACTCCTGGCATTGCGCGGGCTTGGCATCGCTGAATGGGCCTAGGCAATTGAACAAGTCTTCTCGCACCTTGGCGGTGGCGGCAGCACGCCCCCGGTCCAAGTGGGCAGCCCCACGCGGGGGCACGCCGGTGTTGTGAAAGTGCTGATCGGTCAGCAGCGGGCCGTTGTGGCAAGTCACGCACTGGCCCTTGCCGACAAACAGGCGCAGGCCGTTGACCTCGGATGCGGTCAGCACCGGCTGGGTCGCCGCGTCAGCATGCTCCATGCCTTCCACATAGCGGTCAAACCGCGATTCGCTGTGGACCAAGGTTTTTTCAAAGGCCGCAATGGCCTTGCCCAAGTTGGCAAACACCCGGTTGACGTCGGTTTGGGTTTTCGCGTCTAAAGCTCTCCATGCCTTTTGTTGATCGGGTGTTCCTGCAGGCCCGGCGTCTTGCGGCACGCCCGACAAATCGGGTAGCGTGTGGAACAGCGCTTCGTAGTCCGCTCGGTAGTGGGCACGCAGCAGATGCGCATAGCGTGCGCGGTTGCCGCCGTGCTCCACTGCGTCTTCCAATGGCCCCAGTGCCTGCGACCACAGGCTGTCCTTGCGACCGTCCCAAAACAGCCAGGGGCTGTGCGCCACGCCGGCCAGCGGCATGGCGCGGCGGGTTCCCAGCCCTACGCCGCGCGCTACGGGCAGGCCGTCTTGAAAATTCCTTTGCGGGTCGTGGCAGGTTGCGCAGGACACGGCTTGGTTGGCGCTAAAGCGCGTATCGTTGAAAAGGCGTTTGCCCAGCGCCGCAGCGGCGGAAAGGTCTTCTACCGCGTTGGACGGGTCGCGCGGCGCGGCAGGCAACTGGCTGAGCCGCAGCGATGCCAGCACAGCGATGTCGGCACGGCTCCAGCCGTCGGATACAGATGCCGCCGGACCAGACGCGCTGATGCTAGAGCCGGCCAGTGACGGCAGCGCTAGTGCCAGCACCACGGCGGCACCTAGGCCAAAGCTCCAATGCTTTTTTGTGTGGCGCAACGCAAGGCCTTGCTTGGCGGTTCCATTCAACATCTGTCAGTGCCTTTGTGGTGAGGCTTCAGCGCGCCGCGGCTGGCGTAGCCACCACGGTGTTGAAGGTCACCTTGTCCGAGGCCTCTGGGGTCTGGATTGCAAGTTTGATCTTCCACCAGCCCGTCATGCTGAACTTCATGCCCTCCAACAGGTACAGCCCGTCGCCCAGTTCCTCTGTCACTTGCGGCTGGGTCGGCAAGCCGTGGCCGTGTTGCGGCATGCCGCCATCCACGCCGATCTTGGCATGGACCACAGGCAAGCCGGTCGGTGACGTGAGCTTGATTTTCCAGGCATGTAATTGGTTAATGGCAGCCGGTGTAGCCGGGGGTTGCAGCGCCACCACGAATTTCTTTTCAGCGCTGTTGCGCGTCAGCGATAAGTCCAGATCGGACGGCGGTGTCGAGCAACCCGCCATGCAGGCGAGTGCGGCCAAAGCCAAGTTCAACGCGGTGGTTCGGTACACGAGAAATACTCCCAAAAGTGATTGCCCGTCGATATGGGGCAAGCACAGAAGATATTTCAAACGGCCCTGGCAGAATAGACAATCTTGTCGCAATATCCGCCAAATGGACGCTCAATTAATGTCCATCATGGCGCACCCTGTGCGCCAGCAAAGAAAGGCGATAGCCGCGCAACGACCCTCTGCGACGCCTCGGCGGGAACCCAGTGCCCGCAGTCCGAAAAATGCTCAACGTGGTGTGCCCCAAAACGCTCGGCAAATGCCTTGTCCACATAGGGGTCGTGGTCGCCCCACAGCACCAATGACGGCAGGGTGGCAGCAATCGCCCGCAGGCGATCGTCCCAACCGGCAAAGTCCTTAGGGTCCATGGCCCGGTAAAGGCGCAGCACCATCTGCTTCATCGCGGGTGTGATGCGGTCGAAGCACTGCTGGATCTGCGCCTCGGTCAGCGCGCGTGAGCCACGCCGCAATTCCCGGGCAAAGCCCCAGCGGTTGGTCAGCAGTTGGAGCAACTCACCCAGCACGGGCGTACGCCAAACCCGCGCCATCGAGTGCCAACGGTAGTCGGGCGAAAAAACCGTGTTCATGATGACCAGCGAGCGTACTTTGTGGGGGTTCTTGACCGCCCAGGCTAGCCCGTAAGGGCCGCCCATGTCGTGAACCACCAGGTTCAGTGGCTGTGTGATACCGAGGGCATTGACCAGGTCATCCACAAAACCGGCCAAACCCTCCAACGAGAAATCGAAATCGGCTGCCACGGTGGATGCGCCAAAGCCCGGCAAATCGGGTGCCAGCGTTCGCATCTGGGGGCTGAGTCCGTTCATGATGTCGCACCAGATGTCAGACGAGTCCGGGTTGCCATGTAACAGCAGCGTGGGTACCCCCAAACCCTGCTCCACTATTTTGATCTTGCAGTTGCGGACGGTCACGCTGTGGGTGGCAAGCGGAGGTGGCAGTAATGTGGATTGCATGGCGGTGGTGTGGAACGGCGTAGGCTGAGACCCGCATGATAGTGGTGGATATTCCACTCGCGCTTGGCAGAACAGACGATCTTGTCGCATTATTCGCCAAGTTCTCTTTTATCGAATTGAGGCACCATGAACGATATAAAAGTATTGGCTTTCGATGTATTTGGCACTGTTGTGGACTGGCACACATGCGTGGCACGCGAGATCGAAGTCCTGTGCAACGGCCAGGTCGACGGCGATGCATTTGCGCTGGCCTGGCGAGGCGGTTATGTGCCCGCGATGCAAAAGGTAATGTCCGGCGACTTGGGATGGACCTTGATTGACGACCTGCACCGTGGCATTCTGGACGGGCTGTTGCAGACCTTTAAAGTGACGCATTTGTCATCCGCGCAAATCGGCCACCTCAACAAGGTGTGGCACCGACTGACACCCTGGCCTGACACGCTCGAAGGGCTGCAGCGTTTGAAGACCCGATTCACTATTTGTACGCTGTCCAATGGCAACCTCGGGCTGCAGGCCAATATGTCCAAATCGGCAGGCTTGCCGTGGGATTGCATTTTGTCCGCCGAGGTTTTCAAAAGATACAAGCCTGACCCCGCAACCTATTTAGGCGTGGCAGGCATCTTTGATGTGGCACCCGCGCAGGTCTTGATGGTCGCGGCCCATCAGAACGACCTGGTGTCAGCCAAGGCCTGCGGACTGAAGACGGCGTATATCGAACGCCTGCTGGAGTTCGGGCCCACCCGTACCAAAGACGTTTCCGACACCGGCTTGAACGATTTCCATGCGAAGAGCTTGGTGGCGCTCGCTGTCGCTTTGGGTGCGTAGGCTGCCAACACGATGACCAGCAGCACCCTACGCTCCCGCACCACTACGCGCGACATCGTTGTGCTGGCCTTCGACGGCGTGCAAACACTGGACGTGGTCGGCCCCATGGAGGTCTTTGCGCTGGCCAACCGCTATGTAACGGCCGGCCCTGCGCCCTACCGCGTGGCGCTGGCATCGCAAGCGGGGGGCGTGGTCCAGACCAATGCCGGACTGGAGTTGGCCGGGTCAAAGACTCTGGCGAATCTGCCCAAAAAAATTGACACCCTGGTCATAGCCGGCGGCAGCGAGGCCGCTTTGCGCGCCGCGGTCGTCGATGCTGTGTTGTTGGCCTGGTTGACCGCCCGCGCAAAGCACACACGGCGCATAGCCAGCGTGTGCGTAGGCGCGATGGTGCTGGCCGCGTCTGGCCTACTCAACGGGCGGCGCGCCACGACCCACTGGGAATACTGTGGGCGGATGCAGCAGATGTTCCCTGCGGTACAGGTAGAGCCAGACGCAATCTTTGTGGCCGCTGCGCCGTTCTACACTTCGGCGGGTGTGACGGCGGGTATTGACCTTTGCCTGTCTTTGGTAGAAGCCGATTGCGGATCGGCCGTGGCGCTGGCCGTGGCCCGCAACCTGGTGCTGTTCATGCGCCGGCCCGGCGGACAGTCGCAGTACAGCGCCGGTTTGCAATTGCAGGTGAGTGCCACGCCGCGCTTGCGCAAGCTGGTGACGGCCATTGTGGAGGACCCCAGCGGCGATCTGCGCGCACCGGCGCTGGCCGAGCAGGTGGGTATGAGCGAACGCACCTTTCAGCGCGTGTTTCGCAAAGAGACAGGCCTCACACCAGCCCACTTTGTGGAGGCGGCGCGTGTGGACCGCGCCAAGGCGCTGTTAGAGACCTCACACTGGCCGTTGGCCCGCGTAGCTTCGCGCGCCGGCTTTGGCAGCATGGATGCGCTACACCGCGCCTTTCAGCGGCGCGTGGGCGTCACGCCAGGGCTCTATCGGGATCGGTTTGGGCCGGTAACGCCCATTGCGCCGGCGCAGCCTTAGCGGGTCGCGGGCTTGGCAAATCCGCTCTCGGCCCAGGCCATGGCGCTGCTGCGGTTCAGTTTAAAGGAGGGCGCCACGCGCACTTCGGCCAGTGAATCGCCCCCGTCATCGACTGCGCTCAGGGTGGCATAGGGGTTGTCTTCATCCGGCACGATGTCCAGCGACACGGTGATGCGCGCGTCGCGGGCTGTGATGGCAATGCTCTGGTGCAGCGACGCATGCAATTGCTGCTCGCTGCGGCGCACGAATTCGCTGGCGGTCTTGACCAGAGTGATGAAGGCGGCGCCGTCCAATGGCTTGGGGTTTTTCTTGTCACGTCCCATGGTCCAGGGGCCAACCAGGGCGGGCTCGGCCGCACCATCTTTGGTCATGGCGACGGCCCAGCCATCATCGTCTTCGTTCTTGATGACTTGGGCGGTCCAGCCGGCATCGCGCCATTGGCGGGGTTCCTGTATTTTTTGAAAGTCGTCTGTCACGGTTGGGTCTTTGTGGAAGATGGGTCGGTTGGCATTTTCGCCTTAGAAACAGGGATGCTACCCCACCAAGGACGGGCTGAAGCGCGGAGTTGCGCAGTCGTAGGTGGTCCATGTAGAACACCATCCTGGGGCGATCAAACCCTGCCTAACACTTGCAGACGACGCCGGAAGAAGTCATCATTCGAAGCAGCGCGTATGGAAGTGACAACTCTCGAGGTGCACCATGAAGAACTTTGACGAAGTGGACGACGATCGCCGCCTTTGGTTGATTCAGGCGTTGGCAGCGGGTATGTTCGGTGCCGCGTTGCCACAGGCCCAGGCACAAGGGTTCAGCATTTTTGGCAGCAAGCCCGCCAAACTGCCGCCAGGACAAAGCATTTACGGTCTCGCGGGGGATGTGCGGGTGAACAACCAGGCGGCCACGCTCTCGACGCCTGTCAAGCCCGGTGACACCCTGCAAACCGGCAAGAATAGCGAAATCATTTTTATTGTGAATGCGCATTCGATGATTCTTCGCGGGGAGAGCCAATTGCTCATCGAACCAGCGGACACATCCATCAGCAGCCTCCTGATCGGCGGGTTGCGGATGTTAACCGGCAAGCTGCTCTCGGTTTCACACAATTCCCCCATGAAGCTGACGACCGCCACTGCGACCATCGGTATCCGGGGCACTGGCTTTTACATTGAAAGCGACCCTGAGATGTCGTACTTCTGCACCTGCTATGGGGTGACGGAGGTCGAGGCGAACGACGACCCGCAAAGTCGCGAATCCATCGCTGCCAGCCACCATGACCGCCCTGTGTATATCGTCAAGGACGGGGGCAAGGGCAAGAATATCCGCAACGCGCCATTCCAAAACCATTCAGACCAGGAACTCGCCCTCATCGAGACCCTGGTGGGGCGCAAGACCCCGTTTGTGTTCTCCAAGGACTCTTACAGCGGGCCGCGCAGGGCCTACTGATTATTCCGGCGCGCCGCGCAAGATCCAGGCTAATATTTTGTCGTAGCCTTGGCGGCCGGGGTCTCCGGGCTGCAGGTCTGTATTGAAACCATTGAGGGCTACCGCACCACCCCCATGGTGGTTGCCTGCCGGCTTGCGCAACAGGGCGCTCGCCGCTACATCGGTGAAATTGACCCGACCGCGCACCTCGGCAAACAGCCACTGCCGGTTGGTGGCATCCGTGGCGCTACCCGTCAACGCGCGGTCGTAGTCGTTATAAAAGACGGGCGGCGTTAGGGACTGTGTCGCGGGATTTCGGGTGCTCGTATGGCAGGTGGTGCAATTGCCTGAGCCAGCCTGCAAAATGGATTTGATGTCGGAGAAACTGATAGCAGCAGGGTCCCACGGCAGGCTGCGGTCTACCACCAGCGTCGTGGTTTGGGGCTTGCTGCTGATAGCAGCTTGGCTGGTAATCAATTGCAGCGTGTAGGCACCATCCGTGATCGCCGTAAAAGTCGGCGTCATGGTGGTCCCGCCGGTCAGGGCGGCTCCTGCCGGTCCACCAGTAATTGACCATTGGTACGCCGTTGAGAACAGACTCATGCTGCCGTCGAGTGAAGTCGACAAGGATTTCACAACCCGCGCGGGGCCTGGGTCCGCAACTGGTCGGCCCGCACGGCTGGCAGCATCGGCGAATCCTTTGGTTGTCAGGTAGTCCGCCATGGGGCGGTTGATGGACGGCGTGCTCCAGTAGGTGTCATACACCAGCTTGGCCAGCGGCATATTGCCGCGGTCCACAACGTGCGCCTTGATGCGGGGGGCGTAGGCATCAAAGCTTGTGAAGTCTTCGAAGCTGATGTCAGACTGGTTACCCGTGCCGCGCAGGCTGTGGCACACCCGGCAGGATTGCGTCACGGTATTGAGGTACAGGCTGCCCTGCCCATTGGACAACCAGGTGGCAGGTACAAACGTATCCAGCTTGGCATTGGCCGGATTGGGCAGGCCGTTGCCGCCGTACAGGCTCTTGAGGTGTTCTGCGGCGGTGCCCTGGTATTCATTGGGGTTGGCCACCCGGCGGCAATCGTCTTCCGGAAATCCCGTTGGCTTGGTGGTGCCGTTGGGGAGGCTGGTGCCACATAGGATCATCTTGTTGAGCGTCTTGATTTTTCCTTCCAGGGCGTCCCGCGTGTAACCCGGCAAAGGGGAAAAGTCGAACGAGGCCGGTTCGAATGCATGCAACTGGCCGGCAAGATCACCGCGCATGCCACCGCGGTCAGGCGCACCGACGTCGGCACTGGACGCGACATTCATCACCCTGGGGAACAGCCCCGACGGCGTCAACGCGTCACCCCGTCCCCCGTGGCAAGACGTGCAAATCGTAGGCATGGCCTTGTCACCCCGACCGTCCAGACTCGCCATCAGCAGCCGCGCGCCAGTAACCGGGTCGAAGGTGTAGTACTTGACGAAGCTGACCGTGCCACCCGGCCCCGGGCTGTACTCAATGCCGTTGCTGCCAAGATGCCACTTGGACTCGCCCTTGATGGCGGCTTCCAGATTGAAGGGGGAGTAAGGCCCATAGCCGCCCACCAAATAGTTTTCAACGACAAAGGCCAGCGTGCCATCTGGATTTTGGCGCCCGGTCATCTTGCGGCCATAGCCCAGGTCGCGCTGGTCGCCAATTGTGATGGTCTCTTCGATCGCGCCGCTTACGGTGGAGCCGAAGCCGTTTCTGGCCTTGAACTTCGCCAGGGTGTCACGTTCATTGCCGGGGTCTATCGCCTGGTAATACGCCACGGCGTAGTTGAGTGAATTGACCTGCAGATTCCCGTTGGCCTGTTTTTGCGGGTTGGGAAACAGCAGAAAACTGTCGGGTCCCGCCGTTGCGGTGACCGGTGCAATCACCGTCGGGTTGACATCACTGCCAGCAGCCGATCCGGCACCTCCGCCGCCGCAGGCAGCGAGTACGGTCGCCAGGGCGACGGACAAACAAAGTACAGGAAGCGGTTGAATATGTTGCATGGGCTTAAAACCGCATCAGGTAGCTCACCGAGAACTGGTTGTTGGTGTAGCTGGCGGGTGACGTGGCCCAGACCGGGCGCAGGGCCGGCGTAGACTGCACACGCCGCCACGACAGGTCAATGGAGTCGCGCGCACCCAGGCCCATGTTGTAGCCGATGGTGGTTAACCAGGTGGTAGCGTCCAGGCGGTAGCTGGTGAAGCGGCCGGCATCAAAGGCGTCGTCCGCAACCAGCATTTTTGCGATGGAGACATTCTCCAGCGACGCCAACCCGGTCGACACCACGTCGCCCTTGCGGTACTCGCCGCCCAAATACAGGGTGGCACCGCGGCCCAGAGCGTAATCAATGTTGAAGCGCGCCGACGAATCCATGGTGCGGAATACCTCGCTACGGGAACGCCGGCCGTTGGCGGCAAGGGCGCCCGACAGCGTGATCCGGTCAGTCCACGGCTGCAATACCGACACACCCACGGAGTAACGATAACCGTCACGCAATTCGGACTGGTAGTCTTCTGCCGTCACTTTGGCAAATAGCCCCCAGGTGGCGGCATCAAATTCCGAAGAGCCACGGTATTGGTAGGCGGCTTCACCGGTCAGCGTGTACTTGCTCAGGCCATTGAAATTCTGGAATCTTTCGCCGCCAGCCGCAGCGGTCAAGAGCAACCTGGAGTTGCCACCCAGCCCGACCACCATGGTCTTGCTGACATTGAGCGTGTAAAGGTTGTCGATCAGTATGTCGCCTGCGACTTTGCCGCGCGTGATGTTGTCGTCCCAGGTGTAGCCCGCGTCGATCTGTACTTCGTTATCGTCGTTGAAGTCGAGTTCGACGCCCTGCAGCAACTTGGGCAGTCCCTTGACGCCCAACTCCTTGGTGACCTTTACACGCAGCGCAAAACTCGACTCACTGGCAGACACTCTGGACAACTGGTAGTCCAGTCCCAGTGCCCAGCCGTCGCGGAACATGAACTCACTTCCGATACCCCAGACCAGCGCGCTGCGCAGGCTGCCCGCGGAGCTAATGGAGTAGCGCGTGCCGCCTGCCTGTTCGGCATAGGCAATGGCCGCTTCACTGCTCTCGCGCAGGTCCTGGCGCCACTCGAGCCGGGCCCGTGGCACAGCAAATCCAAAGGGGGTGGCGTGTATGGATTCGCCGCGCAATCCCAGGACACCCTGCATGGATGAAGCCTTCTGTTCGAAATAGGTGAGTGAGTAGTAGCTTGCCCCAGTTTCCGACGTTTCACCCAGACGGTCGGACGAAAACTCCAACCGCGCGTAAGGAGAAACCATGGTGGTCTTTCCGCGCCACTCGTAGCCGCCACCGACCGAACCGAAATATTGGTAGCCTCTGCGTGCGCTCAGCGCAAAGTCGTCCAGTGGCTGGACAAAACGCCGCGTGTCGAAGTCGAATCCGCCGACGCCTAACAGGCCCTCTACAAACAGGTTGTCGCCCGGCATGTAACTTCCATACACTGCAAGGGAGTAGCCTTTACTCTGGCTGCGTGAGCCATCTGTACCGATGTTGGTGGTGTCTTGTGCGTAGCCTACGCCCAGGCCCACGGTCAGCTTTTCATTGATGATCCGGTCCATCCCCACGGTAATGCCCGTCGAGCTGAAGTTTGCGCCGCTGATGCCCCCGCTGGCATCCCGTACGCCGAAACTTGCAACGCCCTCCACCCACAATTTGGTGGACTCTTGGCTGGGCCTAGACGTGCTCCCCGCAAAAGTCTGTTGAAGGGCTCCAAGGTCGACTGACCGATTTTGTATCAGCCCGCTGGCCAAGGCATACAGTGGCGATCCGGCGATCCCAAGATCGTTTGCCGCCATCGAAAGCCCGGTTGCCAGCGGCAGACTGGCGGGTGCGTTCCCCTGAGGCAACTGGGTGGCATTCGGTAGGAGCGTAGCCGGGGTGGCGGGTGGCTGACTCGTTGAAAGTTGCCCGGCCGCGTATGGCGCGCCCGCGCCCGCTGCAAAGGCTGGCGCAGCCAGAGCAGACGAGGCGGAGGTCAGACCAAATGCAGCGCGGCCACTGCCGCGTTGCGACCGCTCTGAATGGCGGTAGAAGTTGGCGATCTGCCCACGGGCCATGCCCATGGCAGCAAGAACCTGGCTGTTGATGGTGGAGTTAACCGTGATGTCCTTTGTGGGGTCGGGCTCGCCCGTCACGATCACACTCACGGACCCCGGCGTTGACTTGCCCGCCGCACCATAGGCAATGAAGGTAAACCCATCCTGGCCGAAAAAGCCCGGCCTGGGGGTATAGCTCAGTACGGTTCCCGCCACGTTGACGAAGCCCTGTTTGGGCAAAGTGTCAATGCTGATGCCGGTGATGGCAGATCCGCTGATGTAGCTCAAGAGGTTGAAACTACCCGTTGAATTTTTTGCTACTGTCAGCGTGACGGGCCTGACCGACGGCAGCTCAGGAAGCACCGTGACCGATACGGCCGCAGGCAGGGAGTTCCCCGCAATATTGTCGACAGCCATGTAGGTGAAGCTGTCAGGACCAAAGTAATCGGTCGCTGGCGTATACGTCACGGTGGTGCCTGCCACCTTCACTGTGCCATGTTGGGGCGACGTGCCGACAATGACTGCGCTAATGGCAGTGCCGGTGAGCTGCGCTTTCAGGTCAAGCTTACTTGGGGTGTTCAGCGATGCAGTGAGTGATGCCGGTTGAGCTGTCGGCAGGGGCAAGACATCGACCGTAATCGCCCCCGGTGCGCTATTGACAGGCCCTCCCACTGCAGCATAAGTAAAGGCGTCCTTCCCGGTGAAATCCGGCTTGGGAACGTAAGTGATGACATTTCCATTCACGCTCGCGACCCCGTTGGCGGGTTGGGTCAGGGTAATGCTGGTAAAACTGCCCGTCACCAAGCTGGAGACGTCAATGGTGAGGGTCTTGTTCAAGGCCACGACTCGGCTGATCGCAGGGGTTGTAGGTATCGCTCCAACCGTAATGGACAGCGTCCCAAGGTTAGACGTTCCGCCTATTCCAGTCGCGGTAAAGGTGAAGGAGTCGGCACCCAGATATCCCGCGTTGGGGGTGTAGGTCACGGTAGTTCCGCTAAGCGTTGCCACTCCCTTGGAGGGTGGAATGACGATAGACACCGACGAAAAAATGCCGCCGATGTAAGAACTCAATGCGATCGCGGATGTTCCGTTAGAGAAAACGCTGATCGCACCGGAGCCTACGGTAGGTGCGGTGGGCGCAGAGATTGTCACGGCGACCGCTGCTGTGGCCGCGGAAGTACCACCCGCATTGGTTGCCGAGTAATTGAAACTCGCGGGCCCGACCGCTCCAGAGGTGGGCGTAAATGTGATGGTGGAGGGTCCTGTCGCCACTGCCGCTCCACCAACGGCGCCAGACGGCGTCACACTTAGCACCGTTACCCCTCCAGGCCCGATGAACGAAGCCAGGTTAATTGCCGT
The DNA here is from genome assembly GCA_038317285.1 of Burkholderiales bacterium. GTDB lineage: Bacteria > Pseudomonadota > Gammaproteobacteria > Burkholderiales > Burkholderiaceae_C > Allorhodoferax. Next base: position 11,710 of record JBBQBG010000036.1, read on the forward strand.
TGCTGTGTTGTATGGCACGGTGGCGGTTGCGGCTGACACCGTAGGCACCGGAGGGTTGACCGTGACAGTGACCAACGCTGTCCCGGACGTGCCGCCAACGTTGGTGGCCGTGTACAAAAACGTGCCCGAACCGAAGAAGCCATTGGTGGGCGTGAACTGGATCGTGGTGGGGCCGGTCTGGACCGCGACACCGTTGGTTTGCGCAGATGGCGTCACCCCGGTGACCGCAGTGCCGGAGGTAATAGAACCCGCGAGATTGATCGACACCGGTGTGTTGTACGCCGTGGTTGTGGAAGCCGCCACCACGGTCGGCGCAGCCGACACATTCAGCGCGATAGTCCCGGTGTTGGAGGTGCCACCAGGCCCCGCTTTGGTGTAGGTGATCGTTGTCGCGCCGGTAAACCCACCGGGCGGCGTGTAGGTGATGATGTTGCCGGCGACGCTGGAGGAACCCGACCCACCGACCGTGGGCTGGGAAGCGGCAACGGCGTAGGTTGCAGCCGGGTTGCTCGCTACAACGCCGCTGATGCTTGCCGATACGTCGATGTTGGTCGGACTGGTCGACGACACCGTAAGGGTACCGATATTGGACACGGTAGGCGCCAACGGAAGCCCAACATTCACTGTGGCAGTTCCATTGCTGCTGCCGCAGCTATTGCCTGTGCCGTAACCGGGGCCTTCGCCGCGGTAACCGATCGTGACTTGGGCCTTGTAGGTGGTGGCGTCGGCGGCGTAGCTCAGGGTATTGGTGTTTACCACTGCTGCTGTGCCGTTGGCAGGCGCACCAGTGATGGTGATACCTAAGACATTGACGGTACCTCCCAAAGATACGTTTTGAGGTACCGTGCTGTAGGACACCGCAACCGTCGGTGACGGAGACGTGATGGTTGGGAACGGGGAGATCGTGATCGGAATGGTTCGATTGGAAGTGGTTGCCGGAACCTGACCGAACGCAGTCACGGTATCAGCCCCGCAATGGTTCGCGGTATGCGTGTAGGTCAACGCGGTCGTCCCCACGCCGTTGACCGTGCCAAAGCTCGCTGAGCCACCATACGATGTGACTGCGCCAGCGCCAGCGTCATTGAGGGTGACATTCGGAACCGACAACGTACCCGTGGTCCCATGGTAGGAAACGTTGACGTTACCGCCCACGGTGGACGTTACTGAAGCAATGTACGTCGCCATGTCGGCAAGGTTGGTGCCAGCACCCAGGAAGGCAGCCCTGGTCATACTATGAAGTGTGTTGGCTTGTGAGATCACCGAGGTCGAATTTGCTCCATTCAGTTGCGGACCGCTGGGGGTTGAACTATGGCAACCTCCGGTCCCGCATGCCCCGGCTTGGTTCCAGGTAGCGTTATCCGCCCCTGCGAATACCCATGGAGCAAAGAACTGCATGCACACTGCAATGGTCCAGATGCAACAGGTGCGTACTGCACACAGTAAAGCGTGTCCACCGTCGGCAGCACTCGACCGGAGGCTTGATGGGTTCGGGTTCATAGTCGCTAAACCAGGCTAGAAATAGGCACATTCTGTTTGCAGCGCTTTGGCGAATGTAATCAATTCAACCTATTCTGTGTAGCCTTTTTAATGGTCATCCGGCAGGAATTGCCAGCGCTGCCGCTCTTTTCCGATGTAGCCAGTCGCTGCCCGCCGTGGTTGCGGGGCAACCACTTTCGCGATGTTGTATTTTTTTGAGAGTGTGAACGGGGACGTGGGAAGACATGCTTGCTGCGGCAGGTCGCCAGACTGCCCCGCTTTCAGGGACAGGTGCTTGGCCGTATAGACCCTGCAATGCGCCGGCCAAAGCCTTGATCACGGGCTGCATCGTTCGGCACCCGGGTCCGGGCACACCTAGACAAATCGAGCTGTAGCCCTCGTGGTTTATACGTTATTTGCTACTAAACTTATAGCAAATCTAATTCCCTGTCATCTCAAGTGCCGGGTCTTCGGCGTCGCGCACACGTTGCGCCCAGGGCGCCAACTTGACGGTGTCGGCGCGCAGTATCTCTTGCTTGACCGCCAATATCTGTGCTGGGTGCATGGAGAAGCTGCGCAAGCCCAAACCCAACAGCAGGCGGGTCAGGCCCACGTCGCCAGCCATCTCGCCACAGACGCTGACGCCCTTGCCCTGGGCGCGGCATTCGGCAATGGTGTCGGCTACGAGCCGCAGCACCGCCGGATGCAAGGGGTCGTAAAGGTGGGCCACCGACTCATCGGCCCGGTCGATCGCCAACGTGTACTGGATCAGATCGTTGGTACCAATAGACAGAAAGTCGAAGTGCTTTAAAAACAAGCGCAGGCTCAAGGCAGCGGCGGGGATTTCAATCATCGCGCCTAACTTGACTGGGCCATAGGCCACGCCGCGGTTGTCCAGCATGGCGCGGGCCTGGTCCAGGTGCGCCAGCGTTTGACGGATCTCGCGTGCATGGGCCAGCATGGGCACTAGCAGGTGCACCTTGCCGTGCGCTGCGGCACGCAAGATGGCGCGCAGTTGCGTCAAGAACATGGCGGGGTCGGCCAGACTCCAGCGGATGGCGCGCAAGCCCAAGGCCGGGTTCAGGTGGGCGGCGTCGCGCACGGAGTCGTCCAGCGGCTTGTCGGCGCCGACGTCCACCGTGCGTATCGTCACCGGCATGCCCTGCATGCCGTCGACCGCGCGCTTGTAGGCTTGGTACTGCTCTTCTTCACCGGGCAAGCGGCCCTGGCGGCCCATGAACAAAAATTCGCTGCGAAACAGGCCGACTCCTACAGCACCGGCTTTGACCGCGACCAACGCATCCTCAGGCATTTCAATGTTGGCAAGCAGCTCCACCTTTTCGCCGTCCAGTGTGACGGAAGGTGTATGCAGTAGGCGTTGCAGACGGCCACGCTCCAGTTCGCGCTGGCGCTGCTTGAAGCCGTACTCGGCCAGAATGATGGAGGAAGGGTCAACAATGACCACACCGGCATCACCGTCGATGATGACCCAGTCGTCCTGGCGCACCAATAGGCTGGCCAGGCGTGCACCGACCACCGCCGGAATGTCCATGCTGCGCGCCACGATGGCGGTGTGTGAGGTCTTGCCTCCCACGTCGGTAATAAAACCAGCGAACACACTTTGCTTGAACTGCAGCATATCGGCCGGTGAAAGGTCGTGCGCGATCAGGATGAGTGGCACGTCCACCGTGTCATCTAGCAGCAGGTCTTGCTGCTGGGGCTTGCGTGGCGCGCGCTGGTGCGAAACAACGGGGGAGCCCTTGCCCTTCATGGCGCGCAGTACGCGTTCGACGATTTGCTCCAAGTCGGCCTTGCGCTCGCGCAGATACTCGTCTTCCATTTCGTCGAACTGTCGGGCGATGATTTCCAACTGCGTGGTCACCGCCCATTCGGCGTTGTAGAGGCGATCGGTAATCCAGTGTTTGACGCCGCCCACCAGGTCATCGTCTTGTAGCAGCATGAGGTGCACATCGAGTAGCGCACCCAACTCGTGCGGAGCCTCTTTGGGGCCCATTTGCGTAATCGTTTCCTGCAGGCGGTGGATTTCTTCTATGACCGCATTGCGACCCATGCGCACGCGGTTTATCTCGGCCTCTACCTCGTGGGCCTGAACGAAATAGTGGGCCACGTCTACCCGGCTGGATGCCACCAGCACCGCGCGGCCGATAGCGACGCCGCGCGATACGTTGAGGCCGTGTATGGCGAATGTCATAGTGTTGAGAGCACAAATCCGCGCCGGGCCGCCCCAAGTGGATTTAGCCCCCTAGGGGGGCAGCGACCCGCGAAGCGGCGAAGCGTGGGGGCCATGGTCATTCACCTTCACCGAACTTGTCGGCGATGATGGCCAGCAGGGCATCCATCGCCTCTTGCTCACATTCGCCCTCGGTATCAATGACGACCTCGGAGCCCAGGCCAGCGGCCAGCATCATGACGCCCATGATGCTCTTGGCATTGACGCGGCGCTCTCCTTTGGCAATCCACACTTCACAGGGGAATCCACCCGCCAGCTTGGTCAGCTTGGCCGACGCGCGGGCGTGCAGACCCAGTTTATTGCTGATGGTCGTTGATGTTTTGATCATGCGGCTTTCGGGTCTGATTTTGTGGTGCGGTAACAGCGACCTGCATGATGCACTGCGCACCTCCGGACAGGGCGCGTGAGACCAAAATGTCCAGTGGCTCATGGCGGTAGTTGACGGTACGAAGGAGCATGGGCAAATTGACCCCTGCCACAAGTTTGGAATGTACGCCATCCACGACCTTCTGCGCCACGTTGCAGGGGGTTGCGCCAAACACATCGGTTAGGACCAGGGTGTTAGGTGCGCCCAGTTGCTGCAACAGCGCCTCGGCGGCGGCCCGAGTGGTGTCAGTACTCGCGTTGGGCAAAACGTCCAGTGCCAACACGCCACTTGCCGTTTCGGGGTAGACGTGCAACACACACTCCCGCAATGCACTGGCCAGTGGTGCGTGGGCGATGATAAGGATTCCGGTGTTCATGGAGATATTGGAGTCGATTATGGCGTCTTTGCCTACGTTGGCCGCATCCTCCTCGCTGTGGCCCTATGGCAGGCGTAGCTCTGAAAACAACAGTTCTGTCATCTCTTTGTCCAGCTTGGGTCCATAAACAGCTACATGGTAGATGTCCTGCCCTTTAGCGAGCCAAGCCAGTTGGGCCTTGACCGCCGTGCCGTCGGGTCGCTTTCCGTCAAGTTTTTCCAGCTTAAATGCTGTGTCGGTTGCTGTGTGCGCCGATGCAGTGCGGGCAATTGCCGCGTTGTGGGCTTTCCCGGGAGCTGGCTTTGCTAAATGCAGGGGTTGCGCCTGAACGTCGCTGGCCTGTAGCGCTGCCAATGTTGCGTCGCGCCAGGCTGTTTGCGTGGTGTGAACCAGGGCGGCGTCCTCAAGGTGGACGTGGCTGATGGCATAGAGCGCACCAGCGGCTTCGCAACCGGACATTTGCAACGTCAGGTTTGACGCGACCCCATTCGAAGGCCCCAGTTGCACTTTGCGCGCAGCATGGTCGGGCTTGCAGGGGAGCAGCGCGACAAGGCCTTCCAGCGAAACTTCGCGCCAATTGAGTGTGGGGGTGCAAGCAGCAAGCGAGGTGACCAATGCAATGGCTAGCACGCACCTTGGGTACTGTGTGCTCACTCTGATACGCCAATCACCTTAGTCAGAATGGGGCTGTCGCAGCCGACCGGCCGCTGCTGAAACGCCTGTTCTTCGTCGGAAATCACCAGCCCAAACCCCGCCAGTTCTTTGCCGGTGGCAAACTGCTGGAAATAGCATTGCAGTGGGTCAGGACGCCGTGGGCTTCAAGGACACGCATAGGCGACAAGCTCGTCCACGCTGAGCCTTTGCCAAAACGGCACTGCAGGTTGATTCGCACCGGGTGAGAGTTCAAAGACCCACTTTCGGCATCCCCCATGCCTATGGCTGACAGCGCGCCTTCTCCCAGCGCCTCCTTGTCGCCTTTGGTTGCGTATGTGTTGCACAAATCGACCGGGGTCAGTGCATAGGTTTGTTGCAAAACATTGACGTCGAGCAATACAAACCACCAAGTGCTACGGGCGTAAAGGTGCCGGCGGTCCATGTTGGTTCCGGACGCTTTGAGGTTCACTCTTTACGGAAGGCGTCGTGGCAGGTTTTACAGGTGCCGCCTACTCCGGCCATCGTCGCTTTGATATTGTCCAGGCTTCCCGTTTTGGCGGCTGCACTGAACTTGACCATCTCTGACTGCATTTTGTCGGCGTACTCGTTGAATTTGGCCTTGTCAGCCCAGATTTCAGGTTTGGCGCGTGTCTCGCGGCCCTTGTCGGTACCGTCGCCAAAACCCACCCATGGCAGCTTAGATGTGAATTCGGCTACGACCGCGCTATCCGCAGCTACTTTGGCGTCAAACGGCGTTTTGCCGGCGGCCATGGCTGCAACCCGGCTGAAGTTTTGTTGCATAACAAACAATGCGCTTTGGCGATACTTGATGGCGTCTTCTGGTTTGGCGAATTGGGCGGTGGCGGGAATGGCGATCAGGGTTGTCGCACATGCAAGGGCGACAGAAACAAGTTTTTTCATGATTTGGGTACAGTCTCAAAGGAATTGAGGAATGGGAATGTCAGCAGAGTCTATGCGGGGCGGCGGGTTTAGGCTATCTTAGGCCATCAGGGTTTACACCCATAACCCGGAAAATATACAACGCTGCGGGGGATGCTAAATTCCGTCCTTGTGCCGGTGCAGGTGGGGGTTTGCAACAACGCGCACGAGGAGATGCATGGTGGTAGTGAACAAAGTAAGGGTATGGGATCTGCCAACGCGGCTGTTCCACTGGAGTTTGGCGCTCTGCTTTATTGGGCTCGTGCTCAGTGGTCAGATTGGCGACGCGGCCATGGTCTGGCATTTCCGTCTGGGCTACACGGTCCTGAGCTTGCTACTGTTCAGGCTGATCTGGGGTTTTGTAGGCGGGCGCTGGTCGCGGTTCAGCGTCTTTGTCGTGGGCCCGGTGGCGGTGTGGCGCTACCTGCAAGGGCGAGGCACTGCGTTGCAATCGGTGGGGCACAACCCACTGGGGTCTTTGTCTGTGTTGGCTTTGTTAGGATTTTTGTTGCTGCAGGTCGCCACGGGCCTGTTCAGCGACGATGAAATCGCCACGACCGGTCCACTAGCAAAAATGGCTCCCAGTGTGTGGGTAGGCCGCGCAACCTATTACCATGCGGCGGTTGGCAAATACATCCTTATCGCTCTGGTGCTGTTGCATATTGCTGCGCTGGTTTTTTACCACGTGCGGCACAAACAGAATCTGGTGCGCGCCATGGTCGTGGGCGACAAAGAGCTCTCCACCCCGTTTGAGAATGCCCGCGACGACGCTCGCTCACGTCTTTTGGCAGGCATAGTATTTCTGACGTGTTCCGCTCTTGTCGCCGGGGTTGTTCAATGGGTCGGCTGAACCTCGGCACGTGCGACGGGGAAACATCAGCCCCAGCCGCTCGAATTGCTACACCGCGATCGGCGGACGAAATAGATGGCGTGCGCCTTTTGTTCTCCGAATATGCCCAGTCCTTGAACATCGACTTGGCATTTCAGAATTTTGATGATGAGTTGCTCGGCCTTCCCGGTGAATACTCCGATCCGAGAGGGACCCTGCTGCTGGCGACAGTTGGCGGTGAATGGGCTGGGTGCTGCGCCATGCGTCCTCTGGATGCGGCCGATTACCCTAACGCCTGCGAGATGAAGCGCCTCTACGTCCGCCCTACCTACCGCGGTTTGCGTTTAGGTCGTTTCTTGGCGGAAAGCATTTTGGACGCAGCCCGTCTGGCAGGCTATGACTGCGTTTTGCTGGACACGCTGGACGACATGGAAGCTGCGCGGGCGCTTTACCAGGAGTTAGGCTTTGAAGAGATTCCGCCTTACTACTTCAGCCCCATTGCTGGGGCCCATTACCTGAAGGCAGACCTCTAAACACAGACACCGAGTGGTTGCAGCAAGTGGCGACCGAACTCGAATGGCCTGGCAGAATATCAGGCCCTGGCCTGAGCGAGCAGCGTTTCGGCGTCGCTAACTTCAAACTTCCCAGGACCCTCGTTGTTCAGCGAAACTACCTTGCCGTCTTTGACCAACATGGAATATCGGTTGCTGCGCAGGCCCATGCCTTTGCTCGTCAGGTCCAACGTCAGACCCGTGGCTTGTGCAAAGGCCGCACTGCCATCGGCTAGCATCCGCACCTTTCCAGCAGTTTTTTGGTCGCGTGCCCATGCTCCCATCACAAAAGCGTCGTTGACGCTCAGGCACCAAATCTCATCTACTCCAGCGGCCCTGAAGGCAGCGACATTCTCCACGTAACCGGGAACATGTTTAGCGGAGCAAGTAGGCGTAAAGGCGCCTGGCAATGCAAACAAGGCAATGGTCTTGCCAGCAGTGGCCTTGGCCACGTCTACGGGATTGGGACCAATGCTGCATCCTTCGCCTTCGACTTCCGAAAATTCCATCAAGGTGCCTGCGGGAAGGGTGTCGCCTACTTTGATCATGGTTCTTAACTCCTGGGTAGTGTTGGGGATGGTTTGCACAAATGCAAACGGCCCACAATTGTGGGCCGTTAAGGAGTAGCCTGTTGGGCTAAAGAGCAAGCCCTTTAGACTTCGATGGCCTTTTGCACCAAGCGGGTCGCAACCCAGTTCTTGGTCTTGGAAATCGGACGGCTTTCCGTGATTTCAATCATGTCGCCCGTCTTGTACTCGCCTTTTTCATCATGGGCGTGGTACTTGCTGGACTTACCGACGATCTTGCCATAGAGCTCGTGCTTAACACGGCGCTCAATCAGCACGGTCACTGTCTTGGCACGCTTGTCGCTGACAACCTTGCCAATGAGGGTGCGTTTGAGGGATTTTTTTACTTCCGTCATTTATTGCTCCTTATTTGGCGGACTTGTCAGCGCTTTGCTTCTCGACAAGAATGGTCTTGGCGCGGGCAATATCACGACGCGCAATGCGAATCGTGGCTGTGTTGGTGAGTTGTTGCGTGGCTTTTTGCATACGCAGGCCAAAGTGAGCTTTTTGCAGCGCTTTGACTTCCGTCTTCAAACCATCAACGTCTTTTTTGCGCAGTTCAGTAGTTTTCATATCATTTGCTCCTGATCACTGGCCAATCATGCGGGCCACAAAAGTGGTACGCAAGGGCAGTTTGGCGGCAGCCAAACGAAACGCTTCACGAGCCAACTCTTCGGGGACACCAACGATTTCAAAAACGATCTTACCTGGTTGAATCTCAGCCACGTAGTACTCGGGATTGCCCTTGCCGTTACCCATACGCACCTCAGCAGGCTTTTGAGAAATCGGCTTGTCGGGGAAAACGCGGATCCAGATACGACCCCCGCGTTTGACATGGCGGGAAATCGCACGGCGAGCCGCTTCAATCTGACGGGCGGTCAAACGGCCACGGTCAATACACTTCAGACCAAAATCACCAAACGCGACCGAGCTGCCTCGGGTCGCAATGCCGGTGTTACGGCCTTTTTGTTCTTTGCGGTATTTCCGGCGAGCGGGTTGCAACATAATTATTCTCCTTTGCCGTCAGCTGCTGCAGCTGGCGCGGCTACCTTGCGGACGCGCTGAACGGCGGGTTTTGGTGCGACGGCCCCAGTGGCCTCCGCAGGCTTGTCACTGCCATCGGCAGGCGCTGTGTTGGCACCCATTGCGGGCCGACGTGCAACGCGGGGCGCTGGACGGTCTGTACCCGGACGGGCACCCCGATCATCGCGACGGGGGCCGCGAGGACGGCGCTCGTCATCGGTACGTGCTTCAACAGCGGCGGGTAGATCATTACGACCCAGCGTGTCGCCCTTGTAGACCCAGACTTTGACGCCAATGATGCCGTAAGTCGTTTTGGCTTCCGAAGTACCGTAATCAATATCGGCTCGCAGGGTGTGAAGCGGCACGCGACCTTCGCGATACCATTCGCAACGCGCGATTTCAATACCATTCAGACGGCCGGACGACATGATCTTGATGCCCAGGGCACCCAGACGCATCGCGTTTTGCATGGCGCGCTTCATGGCACGGCGGAACATTATCCGCTTCTCCAATTGCTGCGTAATGCTGTCGGCGATCAACTTGGCATCAATCTCGGGCTTGCGCACTTCTTCGATGTTCACTGCAACCGGCACGCCCAACTGACGTGACAGTTCGCGCTTGAGATTCTCGATGTCCTCGCCTTTTTTCCCGATCACGACACCCGGACGAGCCGAGAAGATCGTGATGCGGGCATTCTTGGCAGGACGCTCGATCAATACACGCGATACGGATGCATTTTTTAGCTTGGCCTTGAGGTACTCGCGCACCTTGATGTCTTCAGCCAGCATGCCCGCGAAATCGCGGTCACTGGCGTACACACGTGACGACCAGTTGCGACTGATCGACAAGCGAAAGCCGGTTGGGTGGATTTTTTGTCCCATATCTTCCTGGCCTCTTTCAGTTACCAACCGTCACGTACACATGGCACGTGGGTTTTCTGAT
>JBBQBG010000037.1:0-21506 GCA_038317285.1 Burkholderiales bacterium
GCAAGCGCTGCAGTGGGCAGGCTTTTGAGCAGGCTGGGCGCAAAGACCAGCAGCATGGCAACCGCAAGGACCCCCACTATTCCGGCCAGCTGCGTTTTGGCGCCAGCCGCTTGCGCTACCGGGGTTCGCGAGGAACTTGCGCTGATCGGAAATCCCTGGAACAGGCCAGCGGCCAGATTGGCGACGCCCAGCCCGACCATCTCGTGGTTCGCATTGACGGGCAGGCTGGTGCGGGCTGCGTCGGTGCGCGACAGCACGCTGGTGTCTGCGAATGAAACCATTGCCGCAGCAAGGCCACCGAGCAAGACCGGCATCAGGTCAGCCGTGGTGATCCAGGGCAGCGCAAACGCAGGCATTCCTTGCGGCAGAGCCCCCACGACCACAACCCCCGGTGAGCCATCGAGGTCGAAGACCTTGACGGCGATCGTCGTTGCGACAACCGCCATCAGAACGCCCGGCAACTGTTTGCTGCGCCGGCAGAGCCAGATCACTGTGAGCGTGCCCAGACCCAAGGCCAGCGCGGTCAGATTCGTCTTGCCGTTCCACGCCGCATCGACAAACGCCCGTCCACCGCCCAGGAGGCCGCTGGCATCGACCGTGAAACCGAAAAGGCTGGGCATCTGGCTAACCAGCACGGTCAGTGCGATGCCGTTCATGTATCCGTACCGGATGGGTTTTGACAGCAGTTCCGTGATGAATCCGAGCCGGGCAATGCCCGCCACGATGCACAACGCACCTGACACGACTGCCATCATTCCGGCCAGCGCCAGTGCGCGTTGCGGGCTACCTGCTGACAACGGCAGGACCACACCCAATATCAGCGCAACCAACGACGAGTCGGGTCCTAGTACCAGCACCCGGCTCGGGCCGAACAGGGCGTAAGCCAGTAGGCCGAAGATCGTCGCGTACAAGCCGCTGATCGCCGGCACGCCCGATGCAACGGCGTAAGCGATTCCAACCGGCACGAGTACGGCTGTCAGCGCCAAGCCAGCCAATATATCGCTGCGCAGCCAGGCTGGGTCGTAGTGTCGCAGGGTGTGCAGACCTGGTAACCAACGCAGCCAGCCGGTCGGTGGGACGGTGTCAACCATGGTCGCGTCCGATCAGGTTTGTGGATCGGACTGTGCAGATACGCGCAAGTGCCACACCGAAATGAACATAGCCGCGATCATCGGGCCCAGAACAAAGCCATTAATGCCGAAGACGGCCATGCCACCGAGAGTTGAGATCATGACGACATAGTCTGGCATGTGCGTGTCCTTGCCAACCAGCATGGGGCGCAGGAGGTTGTCGATTAGCCCGATAACCAGTACACCCCAAAGAACCAATGCCAAGCATTGCCAAAGGGCACCGGTGACGAGGAAGTAGATCGCCACCGGCGCCCACACCAATGCCGCGCCTATGGCTGGAAGCAGGGAAAGAAAGGCCATCAACACGGCCCACAGCATGGCGCCGCTGACGTCCAGAAACCAGAAGGCCAAGCCACCCAATGCGCCCTGGATCGCAGCTACGAGGAGGTTGCCCTTGACCGTTGCCCGTATCACCGTGGTGAACCGCGTAAACAGCGCAAGCTTGGTCGTGGCATCGAGCGGCAGCGCATGGCGCGCGCTGCGTGCAAGCGACTCGCCGTCGCGGATAAGGAAGAATGCCATATACGTGGTGATGCAGAGGTTGACAAGGAAGTCGAAGGTGTTCTGGCCAATGCTCAATGCCTGCCCCGCGATAAACTGTCCGGCCTTCGATAATTCGATGGAGAGTTTGTGTTGAATCGCCGCGAAGTCGCCTAGACCGAAGCGTCCAAGCAGCGCAACCATCCAGTCCGGCAGCAGGTCGAAAGCGCCTCCGAAAAAGCGCGCAGGATTGATCTCACCGGATTGAAGTCGCTCGTAGGTTTGGGCCACTTCGCTTACCAAGGCGGCGCTGACCAGCGCCAAAGGCAACATCACCAAAACCACAACGACCATCAAAGTACCCAGTGCGGCCAAGGTCCTCCTACCCTGGGCGTAGACCAACAGACGCGCGTACACCGGTGCAAAGACCATGGCGATGATCGCGCTCCACAACAAGGTTCCATAGAAGGGCAGCAGTATCCAGCACAGAGCCAACGTGACGGCGCACAACAAGATCCCGAGCGCGAGTCCTTCTGGACCGGTGTATCGATCTGGTTTGTTGCTGTTTGGGGTCGGGCTATCCATCATGGGTTGCAGCGTTCAGGTGGGTTCCATGGAAGAGGGGGCCGCTTGCGTGCAGTTTTTGACATAGAGAAGGGTTCACAGTGGTACTGAGGCGACGGGATGCGCCAAATGTTTGCATCTTACGACTGACGATACCTGTTGATTGCCCATGGTACTTGTGACTGCGCGAAGCGGTACGCGGCGATCGCGGCTAACACCTGCCAAAGAGTTTGAGCATAGACCGGTGAAATCCTTGAAAAAATGGCCGCTAGCCCTCGTGGAATATGCGTAGTACGCTATGAAAATAATAGTATCTTCAACTCCGCAAGATTTGTCACGCTCTTGTTTCTAGACTATCCCTACATTCAACCTTTATGAGAAACAGCACCATGACAACCTCACCCCAATTCCCCCAGCGCCTGGAAACTCTTGCCAGTGCCATCACCATTGTCGGCATAGAGCTGCGCACATCCAACACCGTAGCTGCGCAGACGATTCCACCGCTGTGGCAGCGCTTCAGCCAAGAGAACACGTTGGCCGCCATCAGTGGCAAGCGTGGGGAAGATGTCTTTGCCGTTTACACCCACTTTGAGCATGCCGGCAGCAACAACAGCGGTCTGTACTCGCTGGTGATCGGCGCGGCCGTGACGCCCGATGCGCCAGTGCCGCCCGGCATGGTGCGGGTTGTAGTGCCTGCTTCGCCCCGCGCGGTGTTTGGCGTGGAGAAGGGCCGCTTTGGCCTGGTGGGCGCGGCTTGGCAAGCCATCTGGCAGCGCAACGACTTGGCCAAGACGTTCATTGCAGAATACGGGCAGTACCACGCCAACGGCGACATCACCATATCCATTGGTCTCAAGGTCTGAGAACCCCCCATCTGCACGCATGAACAAAAGCCATAGCTGGACCGATTACCAGGAGCGCCTGAGTCGCGTCACTGCCTACATCCACGACCACCTGGCCGAGGAGCTGGACCTGAACCGCCTGGCGGAAGTGGCGCACCTGTCGCCCTTCCACTGGCACCGGGTCTACCAAGCGCTGTATGGCGAAAGCATTGCCAACACCGTGCGGCGCCTCCGGCTGTCGCGGGGTACGGGCTACCTGGCCAATACCACGTTAACGGTGGAGCAGGTGGCGCGCAAATGCGGCTACCCGAATACCCAGTCGTTTACCCGCGCCTTCACCACGGTGTACGGCATGAGCCCCACGCGTTACCGCGCCGAGGGCGCCCATGTGGCGTTTCGCCAGGCACTGGCCCAAGGGGATGCAAGCGATGCGGCTTACGCAGTGGAAGTGCGCCACGTGCCTTTGGTGCAACTGGCCGGCATTGCCCACCGCGGCCCATATATGCAGGTTGGCAAGGCCTTTGAGGTGGCCTACACCCGCATGGCCGCGCAAGGCCTGGCCCGGCCCGATATGCGTTGGATGGCGGTGTACTACGACGACCCGTTTGCCGTTCCCGAGGCGCAGTTGCAGTCCCGCGCGGGCCTGAGCCTGCCGCCCGATACCGCACCCCAGCCACCGCTGGAACCTTTCACGCTGGGCGGCGGTTGGTGTGCCGTGCTGCGCCACCAAGGCCCTTATGCAACCATGCACTCGGCCTATCAATGGTTGTATGGGCACTGGTTGGTGCAGTCGGGTTATGAGGGGGCCGATAGCCCGGTGTTTGAGGACTACCTGAACAACCCGCGCGACACGGCGCCGGACCAATTGCTGTCTGATATTTACTTGCCGCTGGTGGATGGTGCACGGCCGGATGCGGTGCCCTGCGCGTGAACCACTTTTGAATCCTGCGGCGCTTGCGTGCGCTCGTGTAAGCCGTAGTCGCGCAACAGGCCGGCAACCCGCAACCGGTAGTCCGCAAAGATGTGCTCGCGCCCCGCGGTCTGCGCCTTGCGGTGCACTTCCAGATTGCGCCACTGCTGCACGGCCGCTTCATCGCGCCAGAAGGACAGCGAAAGCACTTTGCCAGCTTGGCTCAGGCTTTCAAATCGCTCGATGGAGATGAAACCGTCGATCTTCTCCAAGTGCGGCCGCAGATTGGCGGCGGTGTCCAAATACGCCTGTCGGTGCTCCGCATGCGGCAGCACCTCGAAGATCACTGCAATCACGCTGCTTGCTCCCAGGTGGATGGTAGGCAATACGTGCCACCCACTACCTCCACAAACGACCGTTCTTCGCGCAGGATGAAGCGCTTGGCCTGCGCCATTTCAAAGTTGGCCCGGCCTTCGGCATCGGTGCGCAGGCGGGCACGGTAGGTCTCGTAGGCGGCCAGGCTGTTGAAGCTGATCAGCCCCCAGGCAATGTCGTTTGTGCCCTCATGTGGCAAAAAGTAGCCCAGCAGGTGCCCCCCGCAGCGTGGGATGGTGCGGCCCCAGTTCTTCGCGTATTCTTTGAAGGCCTCGCGCTGGAATGGGTCGATCTGGTAGCGGATAAAAACGGTGATGGTCATGCGATCTCCTTGGAGGTTATTTCTTTGGTGGAAACTTCTTGTAAGAAGTCGTTGGTGTGCTGGTACAAGATGCTGCGTTGACTCTCCAGGTGCATCAAATGGGTGGCCTGTTCAATCTTGCAGTCCGTCTTGTGGTTGCTGCCCAATGCGCCCAGCAAGGTGACAGCATCGGCATCGGTGCACAGCGAATCCCATGCGCCACGTACCAGTAACGTCGGTGCCTCCACGCAAACGGGTTCATACAACCAATCGCCAGACCACATTGCCTGCACGTCGGCGCCTGGGCCTGCAGGCGTCCATACAGAGGGCGGTATGCGCGTGCCTGCCGTAGGGTCGGTCGCCAGATAGGCTTCGCCCCAGGCTTGGAAGTGTGCTTCGCTCAAAACCTGTGCTTGGCCGCGCGGCACGTCTTCCACAAAACGGCGGTACTGTGCCCACAACGAAACGGGGGTGTGGCTGACCACAGCTGTAGCGGGGCTCTTGGTCGCGGCTGCCGGTTCCCGCATCACGATGGGGCCAAACAGTACCAGCGCGCGCACGTTCTGCGGATGCAGTGACGCGTAGGCGGCGGCTACGCTACCGCCCCAGGAGTGCGCGACCAAGGCCACAGGCCGGTCCCTATTGCGCGCGCGGATGGCGGCGATGACGCGGTGCAACTGCGGCAGAACATCTGCCATGCGACCTACCGGTGCGGTTACGCCTTGGGCGTAGCGTTCAGAGTGGCCGTAGCCAGCCCAGTCCACCCCCCAGACCGTGTGGCCGGCGTCGTTCAACGCATCGGCCCACGAGCGGCCGTCAAATCGGTAGAAGATGGAGAGGTCGGCGCCAAACGTGGAGCCGTGTACATAGAGTACGTCGCTACCTTCATCCTTTCGGTGCGACGGAAGCTGTACTTGCAAGGCCAAGCAAGGCTGGCCAGGCGCGCGCAGTGGAATGCGGGGTCGGGTGGGAAAGGTGGTTTGCACAATGGGCTACTGGTGTAATGGGCCAAATGGTAGGCAGCAATATGTTCCCAATGCTTCGTCGCAGAACGAACCATCGGCACACCGGCCTGGTCTACGATGCAGGCATGACAACAACTACAACCCATGCGATGAAGGACGGCCCCCATATTGCGCGCATCGCCGCCCTGATTGGCGACCATGCCCGCGCCGAAGTGTTGACGGCGCTGCTAGCCGACCGCGCCTTAACGGCCACCGAGCTCGCAGACGTAGCAGGAGTCAGCAAGGCGACGATCAGCGCCCACCTGGCCAAGTTGCTGGATGCAAACCTGATCGCGGTGGAGCCCCAAGGGCGGCACCGGTATTTCCGCTTGGCCAACCACGACGTGGCGCACCTGCTGGAGAGCCTGATGGGTGTGGCCTTTCGCAGCGGCGCGGTGCGTTTGCGTGGCAGCCCGCGTGAGCCGGCCCTGCGCAAAGCACGTGTCTGCTACGACCATTTGGCGGGTGAATTGGGTGTGCTGGCATTTGACGGTTTGCAAGGCCAGGGCACCTTCACCGATCTGCCGCAACGCGAGTTGGCGTTGACTGAGGCGGGAGAGTCGTGGTTTGCAGCGCTGGGAGTGGACGCGGCCGCGCTAGCCAATCAGCGCCGTTGCTTTTGCCGACCTTGCCTGGACTGGGGCGAGCGCCGCCATCACTTGGCGGGTGCGCTGGGTGCTGCACTGCTTGACCGCGTTTTTGAGTTGGGCTGGGCCCGGCGCGCCAAAGACTCACGCGTGGTGCAATTCACCGAGCCGGGCGAATACGCGTTTCGCCAGTTGTTTCACGCCTCCAGTGCTACAACGGGCCAAAGGCAAACTGCCAGCCAAAGAACGCCACCAAACCCAGCATGATGGTCAGCAACTGGTGGCGCGTTGCGGCGCACACACCAATTGCGAACAGCGCCGCCACCAATTGCGGATTGCGCCAGGTGAGTTCGAGGTTCTGTCCATGCGGTGCCAGCACCATGGGCACAATGATGGCGGTCAACACGGTCACTGGGACAAATCCCAGAGCCTGTCTAGCGGTGGGCGAAAACGCAATGCGGTCCCCCAAAATGAAGACCAAGGCCTTGATGCCAAAGGTCAACACGGCCATGCCCAGAATGGTCAGGATTGCAGTCATGCCGTACGCCCATCTGCCAGCCGGCCGGCGCGCAAGCGGTTAGCCATCAGGCCGACGCCAACGCCCACTGACACGGCGGCCATCAGCCCCAGCTTGTAAGGAAGGTCCTTCAGCAGATAAGCCACGCTGCCTGCCGCCACTGCGGACGCAAAGTGCGGTATGCGTGCCAATTGCGGCACGATGATGGCGATAAAAGTCACCACCATGGCAAAGTCCAGACCCAAGGTTTCCAACTGTGGAAATGAGGCACCAAACAACAACCCCACCAGCGTCGAAAGCTGCCAGTTGGCATACATGGCCACGCCCGACCCCAAAAAATACCAGTGCCTCAGCGCCGTGTTGGGGTGCTTGCGGTAATAGCTGTCGACCACGGCGTAGGTCTCGTCCGTCAGCAAAAAGCCCAGCGTCCAGCGCCAACGCGCGGGCAGGTGTTGCACATGCGGCAGCAACGCGGCTGCGTACAGCATGTGGCGCAAGTTAACGATTGCCGTGGCCAACCAAATCACCAGCGTGCTGGCCAGACCGGCCATCAGTCCCACCGCGATGAATTGGCTGGAGCCGGCATACACGCTGAGCGACATCAGTTGCCCTTGCCAGGGCGCCAGTTGGGCGGTGCCGATCAGCGCCCCAAAGATCATGCCAAAAGGGGCAGCGCCCACTAGCATGGGAACGCTGTCGCGGGCACCGGCCCATAACAGGGTGTGTGCGCCCGGCTCTGTCATGTACGGGCCGGAATGGCCAAGCCACGCACCACCGCAGGCCGCTCCACAAAGGCCGCCAGCACGCGGTTGACTTGCGGGAAGTTCTGCATGCCAACCAGCTCGCCAGCACCATAAAAGCCGATCAGGTTGCGCACCCAAGGGAAGGTGGCGATGTCGGCAATCGTGTAGTCATCACCCATGATCCAGGCGCGACCCGTCAAGCGTTGCTCCAGCACGCCCAGCAGGCGCTTGGTTTCGTCCACATAGCGGTCGCGGGGGCGCTTGTCTTCAAACTCTTTGCCGGCAAACTTGTGGAAGAAGCCCAACTGGCCAAACATCGGGCCCACGCCACCCACCTGCCACATCACCCATTGGATGGTCTCGTAGCGGCCAGCCGCATCCTTGGGGATGCAATGGCCCGTTTTTTCAGCCAGGTACAACAGGATGGCGCCGGATTCAAACAGCGCCAATGGTTTGCCGCCAGGACCATTGGGGTCGATGATGGCGGGGATCTTGTTATTGGGGTTCAGCGACAGAAACTCGGGCGACACTTGGTCGTTGGTCTCAAAGCTGACTAGGTGCGGCTCATAGGCCAGGCCGGTTTCTTCCAGCATGATGGATACCTTGACGCCATTGGGCGTGGGCAGTGAATACAGTTGCAGGCGTTCGGGGTGCTGGGCTGGCCATTTGGCGTGGATGGGGAAATTGGAGAGTTCGGGCATGGGGGCTCCTTGGGTTGAAAGCGTGGCAGCTTGATGCGCTAGCCAGCAGGGCGAAGCCGACATTCTGTCCGCCTGGCAAAGGACGTGTGTAGCAAGGGCTTTTGCGCCAACTGTATATGCAAAATAGCGCTGTAGCCCTCGTGGAATGTGCGCGAGCAGCTATCACATTAGGAGCGATCTGCCGACTCGCGGTCATGACGCCAGAGCCATACCAACGGTGGCACCATGACCAGTAGCGCCATGCAGTCCACCCACACGTGGACCCACACCTGGGCGTGGATGGACAAGGCCATGTCCTGCGGCGCCCACAACGCCAGCCCAGCCAGCAACCAAGCCCACGCCGTTGCGCTGCGGTGGCGGTCGCCCAGGTGCACCAGCGCGGCCATCCACAGGGCCGTGCTTTGGACCGTGGCGCCAAACAGCGCAATCCACCAGACTTGTGCGGGCCGAGACCCCGCCGGCGCCGGGCCGCCCGGCCAGAAGAAATGCTCCACGCTGCGGTGGTAGGCCTCGAACATGTTCGCGTCTCCCGCCCAGGCCAGCACCAGACCGACTACCAAGTGGCCTGCAGCGATGGCATAGAGCCATTGCACCAGCCAGCGACGGCTCGTTGCTGAAGCTGCGGTGAAGGCAGGCATCAAAAATTGCTATTCGTGTCGCCTCAATTGGCGGCGATCCACCCGGCCTTAACAAGCTGCTGCAGTATGAAGGTCCCAATCAACGCATGCAGTGCGGGTGTGGGGTGAAAGTCATCGGAGAATGCATAGGTCTGCCACCAGGTGGGCGAGGTCTCGCCGACCGGGATGTGCGACGACATATTGGACGTGTTGCAGGCCAGCACGGTAGCGATCTGGGTCAGGCTGGCAAGGCCCGCGTTGTCCAGTCCACCGGCCACCTTGGGGCAAGCGGGTGTGGTGGTGTTGGTGAGCCCATATTGCGCGGGTTGGGCCAAAAACTGGGTGAACTGTGTGTTGAGGTCGACCACCAACACACTGCTGGAGGGTAGGCTCTTGGCGAGCGTCGTGTTGAACAGGTTGGTCCAGGTTTGCACCGACGCTTGCACGGCGGCCCGTTGGGCAGAGCCCGGTGTCGCACCCAGAGTGGCCATGATTCCGCCAAAGAGCGGCGTGGTGGTGATGTCCACCGCATTGACCACCACCACCTTGCGCACTCCTCTTGCGACGATCTTGTCGTTGATAGCCTGCGCCATCAACTGGGCCAGGCCCTGCGCATAAGCCGATGCGGCAGCGTTCAGCGTGGTGGTTGTGGCGGTGCTGGTTACCAGCGCGGCAACCGTGGAGGCCGGTAGCACCGTGGACAATTTGTTGGTAAAGCTTGCAAGGCCATCCGGGGTAACGGCACTCACATAGGCCCCCGCCAGATCCGCAATGTCATTGGCACCGCCGTCCACGACCACGATGTCGGTGGCAAGCATAGCGTTGGATGCTATGGATATCTGGTTCAGGATGGAGACCGGATTGGCCGTGTCGATGACTGCAACCGTGTCACCGCGCGTATTGATGCGCCCGCCCGATACGGCAAAGTTGTTGCATGCCGGGTTGGCCACATACTTCGAGACCGCGAAGTTGAAGTACGGGCAAGGGGTTGTGGCACCGAGGCTGCTGGCGATCTTTTCTGGAAATAATTCGAAAGGGCTCGACTTGTCAGAGTTCTGGATGGTGACTTTGAAGCCAAAGGTGCCACTGTCCATCAGGCTGTCACCAAAGACTTTGACCACGGGTTTTATCGTGACCGTGGGTGTAGCAGGTGAAGTGTCGCGCGAACTAGTGCTGCTGCTACTACCGCCACTACCGCCACTACCGCCACCACCGCAAGCAGTGAGCAGCAGGACGCAAACTGCAGTGGTGATGGCCGTCAGAGCCCTAATGTGTTCGTGTTGTTGTTTCATGGTCAGTGGCTCCAAAAATGCTATTTTCGCACCTTGAATGTAAAGAGTGACTAGCGTGTATCCTAGTACTGATCGGTCGGGATCGGCGAGTTTGCGCTATACGACAAGAAATTGCGCCGGATAGTTCCGCGCTAACTTAAATCCAGCAACATGAACCGCGACGACGTAACCGAAGATCCCGAGCACGATCAACACACTCCCGCCGAGCGCGCCCGGGCTGCTTCGCGCAGCACCTGGGTCAGCGTGGGCGTCAACCTGGTGCTGACGGTCACCCAGATAGTGCTTGGAGTTTTCTCGAAATCGCAGGGCTTGATTGCCGACGGCATCCATTCGCTATCTGACCTGGTGGCCGACTTTGTCGTGCTGTTCGCCAACCACCATAGCAAAAAGGACGCCGACATCGACCATCCTTACGGTCACCAACGTTTCGAGACCGCTGCCTCGCTGGTTCTGGGGGGCTTGTTGCTGGCCGTCGGCGTCGGCATGTTGTGGTCTGCTGCACGCAAGCTGGAGGCGCCAGAGACGATACAAGAGGTACACATCGTGGCGCTCTACGTCGCTGCTGTCGCCCTACTCGCCAAGGAGCTGCTGTTCCGCTACATGCTGTCGGTGGCCAAGCGCGTGAAGTCGAGCATGTTGGTGGCCAATGCCTGGCATGCAAGGTCCGACGCCGCCTCGTCGCTGGTGGTCGGTCTGGGCATTGTTGGCAACTTGGCTGGCTACCCTATCCTGGATCCGATTGCCGCACTGATCGTTGGCTTCATGGTGGCAAAGATGGGCTGGGGTTTCGGCTGGGATGCGCTCCACGATTTGATGGACCGCGCCGTGGACGAGCAAGAGGTCGCTGCCATTCGCAACACCCTGACTGACACGCCGGGTGTCAGCAATGTGCATGACGTGCGGACCCGCAAGATGGGCGACATGATCGTCGTCGACGCGCATATCGAAGTCGATGCGGCCATCACGGTCGAAGCGGGGCATGACATTGCGGTTCTGGCGCGACAACGTGTGATGCAACGCCACCGCGTGCTGAACCTGATGACCCATGTGGACCCTTGGAAGAGGCCTGACCTGGACCACAACACCGGTAACCCCGGAGCCTCCTGATCGTCTGTGGTCTAGGCCCAGCCTACAACGGCGCTTTCAGCACAAAGCCAATCTCCAAGCCTGCATCGGTCACGGTGATGCTGCCGGGCTGCATGCCCATGACATCGGCCAGTGCCAGGTCTTGCGGGCGCAGTTGGTGCAGCACCAGCTCCATCATGCTTTGCTGGGCCAGCGCGGGTCCGTAGGTATTGAGCATGTCCACCACGGCCGGTTGCAGGGTTGCAAACTGCAAACGCTTGAAGCGCAGCTGGTGGGCGCGAAGGGTTTTGTCGCTGGCTTCGTACCGTAGCGCGAAGCTCACCTCAAACGTTCCCTTATGTGCGCGCTGCAAGGCGGGGCCTGCAGCGTCCACCGCCATCTCAGCGTTCACACGGTTCTGCGCGGGCAGCAACTGCAACTGCGGCACCTGCAAGTCCAAACTCAATACACCCGGAATCGGATAGCGTAGCGGGAAGCGCTGCCCCACTGCGCGCTGCAATTGCGCGGCTGAGATGGTGTGGTGCGGCTGGGCCGATGGCTCGGCGTCGGGTGCTTGTGCCTGGCCCCACGCCGAGCACGCCAGGCCGGATACAACCGTGAAGAAAATTCTGCGTTGCATGCGGGGGCCCTGCGTGTGGGTGACAGGGTTTAGCGCACCAGTTGCGGCGCAACACCCTGCATGCGCAGTCTGCGCGCCGCGTCTTCGGCCCGCGCATCGTCAATCTCGCGCAGCACAGCCTGCATGTCTACATCGGCATGGGCGCGTTCAAAGCGGCCGGTCAATGTCGTCTCATTGCTCAACAGGCCGGCCTGGTACAGGCTCCAGATCTCGGGGCCGTAGTCAGTGGCCCGCAGTTCTGGGGCGAACTGGCCGAAGAAATCGCGCAGGTTGTTGACGTCGCGCAGCAGCATGCGTTGGGCGTGGTTGTTGCCGGCGGCGTCGACCGCCTGGGGCAGGTCGATGATGACGGGGAAGTCGACGCCATCGGCTTCTCCGTCCACGTTCCCATGCGCCAGCAGAATATTGAACTCCGACAAATCGCCGTGGACCACGCCTGCGCACAGCATGCGCACCACCTCGGCGACCAGCGTGGCGTGGTGGGCCCGTGCCTGGGCGGGCGTGAAGGCCACATCGTTCAGACGCGGGGCGGCATCGCCATGGGCGTCGGTCACCAGCTCCATCAGCAGCACACCATCGTGAAAGTTGTAGGGCTGCGGAACGCGCACACCCGCTGCCGCCAGGCGGTACAGTGCGTCGACCTCGGCGCTCTGCCATGCGGCCTCTTGCTCTTGGCGGCCAAACTTGCTGCCTTTGGCCATGGCGCGGGCCGAGCGCGAGTTTTTGACCTTGCGGTTTTCGGTATAGTCCACCGCCTGGCGAAAGCTGCGGTTGTTGGCCTCTTTGTATATCTTGGCGCAGCGTGTTTCGTCACCGCAGCGCACCACAAATACCATCGCCTCTTTGCCGCTCATCAATTGGCGTACGACGCTGTCGATCAGACCCTCTTCAATGAGTGACTGCAATCGGGGAGGAGCTTTCATGGGGCAATAGGGCGCTGAAGGGTAGAGATGTGCATTGTCGCCGCTGCCGGGGCCTACCGTTGGGCTGCCCCTTGCGCAAGCGCACAAGCAACCCAACCGCACTACCATCAAGGGGGAGGCGTTTCTACAAAGTAAGCCTCTAGCCCTCGTCCACAATGCACATGTAGCTATCAAAAGCAGAGCAACCGTGATTCCACAAGACCTATTCGACAATCTGCTCCCCACCACGGCAGCCGTGCGTGAGCCAATCGCGCCCGGCGCTGTATTGTTGCGGGCTTTTGCCCACGGCATGGACACGGAGTTGCTGCAGGCCATTGAGGCCGTCACAGTCCAGGCTCCACTGCGCCATATGCAAACCCCCGGCGGCTACACCATGTCGGTGGCGACCACCAGTTGCGGGCACTTGGGTTGGGTGTCGGATGCGCGTGGCTATCGTTACGCAGCACATGACCCCGTCTCGGGCATGGCTTGGCCGTCGATGCCCCCATGCTTCCTGGATTTGGCACAGCGCGCCGCGCACGAGGCCGGTTATGTGGGCTTTGCACCCGAGTCGTGTTTGATCAATACCTATGCACCGGGCGCCAAGTTATCCCTACACCAGGACAAGGACGAGAAAGACCTGTTGGCCCCCATCGTTTCCGTGTCGTTGGGCCTACCCGCCGTGTTCCTGTTTGGCACTGCCAACCGCAAAGACCGCGCGCAGCGCTACCGCCTGGTGCACGGCGATGTGGTTGTGTGGGGTGGGCCTTCG
Source organism: Burkholderiales bacterium (assembly GCA_038317285.1). GTDB lineage: Bacteria > Pseudomonadota > Gammaproteobacteria > Burkholderiales > Burkholderiaceae_C > Allorhodoferax. The sequence continues at coordinate 13,443 of JBBQBG010000037.1, forward strand.
CGCTTGGCCTTCCATGGGGTGATGCCGCTGACCGATGGTGACCACGCACTGCTGGGGCACAGGCGTATCAATCTGACGTTTCGCAGCCCGAGGCTCAGAGCAGCACCACAGGCTTTTTAATAGCGCTACGATGGCTGCTTTCTTCAACCTTCTCCCTGTTGAGCCCCCCGTATGTACAACCGTCTTTCCCGCGCTGAAGTCCCGACCGAGCAGACCTGGAACCTCGATGACCTGTTTGTTTCCAACACCGACTGGGAGACCGAGCTTGCAGCCGTGGATGCGGCGCGCCCGGGTGTAAGCCAGTACCAAGGTCGTTTGGGCGAGGGCGCGGCCACGCTGCTGGACTGTCTTAACACCGTAGAAGCCTTGCAGCAACGGTTTGTACGCGTCATCACCTTTGCCCATCTGCGCAATGCACAGGACGGCACCAACCCAGAGTCTCAAAGCGCCATGGCGCGCGTGGCGGCGCTAGAGGCCCGGCTCAGTGCCAGCATCACTTTTGTGGACTCTGAGATCTTGCAATTGGCGGATGGCGTGCTGGAACAGTACCTGGCCAACGAACCTGGCCTGGCGGTACACACGATACGCTTGCAAGACCTGCTGGACCTCAAGCCCCACCGCCTGGGTGCCGACACCGAGCGCGTGCTGGCCTCGCTGGGCGAGGTGTTGAATGCGCCCTACATGGTGTATGGCCGCTCCAAGAGCAACGACATCCAGTTTGCGCCCTTTACCGATGCAGCGGGTAACACCTATGCCAACTCGATCAACGGCTTCGAGTCCAACTTCGAGTCGCATAGCGACACCAACGTGCGCCGCAATGCGTGGCAATCGTTCAGCGCCGGGCTCAAGGCCTACAACCATACCTATGCGGCCACGTTTGCGACCGAGGTCAACAAGAATGTGGTGATGGCCCGGCTGCGCAACTACGCCAGCACCGAAGACTACCTGCTGCAGCCGCACAAGATTCCGCGCCCGGTCTACACCAATATCGTGCAGATTATCCAGACCGAACTGGCACCGCACATGCAGCGCTACGCCCGCTTGCGCCGCCGCGTGTTGGGGCTGGACAAGCTGCTGTACTGCGACATCAAGGCGCCGCTGGACCCACAGTTCAACCCGCGCATCACCTATGACGAAGGCTGCGCCTTGATCCTCGATTCGCTGGCGGTGATGGGCCCGGCGTACTGCGACTTTGCTCGCAAGACCATGTCCCAGCGTTGGGTCGACCGCAGCGACAACATCGGCAAATCGTCGGGCGCCTTCTGCGCATCGCCCTATGGTGTGCACCCTTACATCCTGATCACGTGGTCGGACACCATGCGCAATGTGTTCACGCTGGCGCACGAGTTGGGCCACGGCGGCCATTTTGGTCTGGCCATGCAGCACCAGCGCTATGTGAATACGCGGCCCGCCATGCCCTTTGTCGAGGCGCCGTCCATCATGAACGAGATGCTGCTGGCGCAGCACGTCTTGAGCCAAAGCAGCGACTTGCGCATGCGCCGCTCGGTCATCATGCAGGTGCTGGGCACCTTCCACCACAACTTTGTGACCCACCTGTTAGAGGCCGAATTGCAGCGCCAAATCTATGCGCTGGCAGAGGCCGGGCAGTCCATCACGGCGGCCGTGCTGAACCAGCGAAAGGGCGACATCTTGGCGGCCTTTTGGGGCGACACGGTGGAGATCGACGACGGCGCGCGCATGACCTGGATGCGCCAACCCCACTACTACATGGGCCTGTACCCCTACACCTACTCCGTCGGCCTGGTGGCGTCTACCGCCATGGCGAACTTGATTCAGGAAGAAGGCCAACCCGCCGTGCAGCGCTGGCTCAGTGTGCTGAAGGCCGGCGGTACCATGAAGCCGTTGGATCTGATGCAGGCCGCAGGCATCGACATGACCACGCCGGCACCCATTCATGACGCCGTGGCGTATGTGGGCCAATTGGTCGATGAGTTGGAGCGCGCGTTCGCAGATTAACGCGCATGCTATGCTCCGACCATGTTGTGCCGTTCCATGCCTAACCCCATCCACACCCTGCAAATGGCGTGCGGCGGGGTGTCCGTGATTACCACGGCCGTGGACGCCCACAACATGATTACCACCATTATGAACACGGCCGCCTGAGCGTCGTTCAGGTGGCCGTTCCGGCTGCCTACTGGTGTCTCTCCCCCATAGAACATTCCCAGCACAGGCAGCTGGGTTAGCAACTGTTCGTCGGAGAGTTTTATGTACCAAGATCACCAAGCCAGCTTTGCTGTCAATAGCCATTCCCATACCGTGCCCCTGCACGCGATTGCGCCATTGCGCATTGGCATGCTGGGCCTGGGCACCGTGGGCTTTGGCACCTACACGGTGCTGCGACGCAATGCAGAGGTGATTGCGGCGCGGACCGGCAGGCGCATGGAGATCACGATGGTTGCGGTGCGCAATCTGCAGCGTGCGACTGGCCTGGTGGACGATCACGTGGAGCTGGTTGACGATCCGTTTCGGGTGGTCAATCACCCGAACATTGATGTCGTGGTTGAAGTCATTGGCGGCACGGGCATTGCACGCGACCTGGTGTTGCAGGCCATTGCCAATGGCAAGCACGTGGTCACCGCCAACAAGGCCTTGCTGGCGGTGCACGGTGGCGAGATATTTGCCGCAGCCCAAGCGCAGGGCGTGGTCGTTGCCTACGAGGGCGCGGTGGCCGTCAGCATCCCCATCATCAAGGCACTGCGCGAAGGGCTCACGGCCAACCGCATCGAATGGATTGCCGGCATCATCAATGGCACCACGAACTACATTTTGTCGGAGATGAAGGACAAGGGTGTCAGCTTTGCCGATGCACTGACCGATGCGCAGGCTCGCGGCTACGCCGAGGCCGACCCGACGTTCGACGTGGAGGGCATAGACGCCGCGCACAAGCTCACGCTGTTGGCATCCAACGCCTTTGGCGTGCCCATTCAGTTCGACAAGGTCCATGTAGAGGGTATTGCGCAGTTAGATGCACTCGACATTGCCTTCGCCGAGCGACTGGGCTACCGCGTCAAGCTGCTGGGCATTGCCAAGCGTAACGCGCAGGGCCTGGAGTTGCGCGTGCACCCCACGCTAGTGGCCGCCGACCACTTGCTGGCCCAGGTCAACGGGTCGATGAACGCGGTGATGGTCAAGAGCGATGCCGCCGGCGTGACGATGTACTACGGCGCCGGTGCCGGGTCTGAGCAAACGGCGTCTGCGGTGATTGCCGATCTGGTGGACTTGGCCCGCTCCACTGGCGTAGTGCACTGTCACCGCGTGCCGTCGTTGGCGTTCCAACACAGCGCGATCGTTGCGTTGCCGGTAGCGGTGATTGACGACGTGCAGACGGCCTACTACCTGCGGCTGGATGTGGCCAGCCTGTCGCGCACGCTGCCCATGGTGCTGAAGCATTTGGCAGAGGCGGGCCTGTGTGTGCAACAGTTGGACGTGCTGGACCACCCCACTGATCCGGAGCTTAACGCCTTGGTCGTGCTGACGGAGCCCACGCAACTGCGCCTCCTGCGCCAGGCCATCGAAGCAATGGAAAAATTGCCGAGTGTCATGGGTTTTGTGAAGACCATTCGCATCGAGTCTTTAGAGTAAATTGACCACCAGCCCACGTGGAGTATGCGTAGGCTGATACCAATTTGATAGCAGACGGTTATCCGCGCGTATCCGCTTAGCGCTTCTTTGTCACAGCGCTTGGCGGAGCGGGAGGCCCCTGCACGGACATCCGAAGCTGGTGCTCAAAGTCACCGTCGCCGGACTCGGCGTAGTGCACCACTGTCAGCAATTTTTCGCCGATCTTCCATTCACAAGCCAGCTCATGACCATCACGGTACTGCCTATCAGACTTGCCGTCGTTAAGTGCCGGGCCATACGCGCCACGCAAAGCCCGGCAGATCGTTCCCTGTAACCCGCGAAACAATTGCAAGCGCTGGTCGCCCACAAAGTAGTACTCGCCCCAAAGACCTTCGTCCACATAGGTTTGAGCCAGAACCGCGAATGCACCGGTTTGCACGTTCTCCTTATCATCGTCATCAACCTCCTTCAGGTTGTAAGCGTCGCGCCGATCGCCAAACACGAGTGAATAGGGCAGGTAACGCTGGGGCTTTTGGGCCAGTAGATTCTTGGCAGTGCCCACCCAGTCTTGGCCCGGGATTTGCGAGACGTCGGCCTCGCCTGGCTCAAAAGAGGGCGCCAGCGCCAAGCGCTGTTTTTGCGGCGGACTGGTCCACACCAGGGCGTCGCCAGCATGCAACTGCCACACCGTGGGCTTGCCAGCCTCGGCCGCCCGCTCAGTCAAGCGGTAAACCGTTTGGCCCTGCGGGTTTTTCCATTCAATCGCTTGCCCGGCATGCAACCACATCGACAACGTGCGGGAGCTATACCCGCCTTCCCCATTTGCCCACAATGGCTCGCGCCCCGCACCAGCCGCAATCCACTGCCCGGTTCGCAGGACCAAGCCCCAGGCCCCCTTGCGCCGCGCCACCACCCACGGCTTGTAGTCGGAGAAATCATGGCTCCACTCGAAGGGGCCGGGAATCACCGTTTTGCCTTGCGTATCCACGAAGCTGAAGTACGAGTTACCCCGGCTGCCTTGCAGAATCAGGCCTTGGCGAATCTCGCGCGAATAGCTCCCCGGCGCAATCACCACCTTGCCGCTGGCATTGATGAAACCTACTTCGCGCCAGTCGGGTTCAAAGGCGGCGAGGCCTGCGGTTTGAAATCTCCGCAACTTCTCGTAGGTGGGGGGTAGCTGCCATCGGCCAGTGCCATCGATCACGCCCCAGCGCTCGTGGACCTTGGCCGCTGTTACGGCTGAGTCACCAAAATCCAAGGCTTCATCCAACTGCGGCGCAATCACCATGGCGCCCTTCGCATCGATGAAGCCCCATTTGTCGGCCCCCACTGCCACCCGTGCCAGGCCATTCTTGCTGTAGGGCCCGACCATACGGAACTTTGCCGGCACGGCCATGGCGCCCGCCGTGTCTATAAAACCCCACTTGCCTTTGACCCATATTGCCGCCAAGCCGTGAACAAAACCCTCCGCCTGCGCAAATTGGTGGGGCACCTTGAGCTTCAAATCGGTGCCCAGATAGCCCCACAGACCCTTCGCTTTGACGCGCGCCAGGTCATCGGCTGAAAATCCCTTGGCCTCCTCGAACCGCGGTGTCAGCGCCCACTGACCCAGTGCATCCAAATAGCCCCATTGGCCCGCAGCGTCACTGGCTGCAGTGGGCAGCACTTGCCCATCACGCACCACATAGTTTTGCAGGGCACGAACATCCGCCGCACGCAGTGGCTTCTTGTCAGCCCCCAACACCAACCACGCTCCGCTTTGCGCCGTTTTTCCGCTGCCTAGCGCGACGCCGGGTATCCACAGCGCGTCTGGCGGTACTGCTTGCGCTACAGCAACAGTCCCTATCGCAACTCCCGCTAAAAGCACCAAAAGTCGCAATACCAAACCGCCGGACACAAACAGGTTCATTGGCAGACCGACCGGCAACCAGCGTTGCTGCTTGACGGGGGCTTGCGCACGTGTTGATGCCGCGCCGTGGTCGATGGAGATGGAATGCATGTCTTCTACTGCGCAGGGGCCCACGACCAATGGGCTCAAACTGTTGCTCTTGCTAGCTGATCCGCACGCAGCTCTGCCGTGGTTTCACCCTTGCCATCCGGCTTCCAGCCGGGGGGCATCGCCAGATAGCCTAAAAACGCGCGCACACTGCGGGCACTGGCCAAGTCGCGCGCCAGGCTCATCCATTGTGCAAACTCCACGTAAATCGGGTTGTAGCTGGTGATGGGCTTGACCAGGCCGTAGCGGCACGGCAGGTCGTCGCGCTCGGCAATGTAGGTGCCAAACAACCGGTCAAAAACAATGAGCACGCCGCCGTAGTTACCGTCCAAATATTCGATGTTGGCAGCGTGGTGCACGCGGTGCGCGGAGGGCGTGTTGAACACATACTCCAGCCAGCCCAGTTTGGGGATCCAGGTGGCGTGAATCCAGAACTGGTACAACAGGTTGAGCGACAGTGCGGCCAGCACGGTGCGCAGGTCAAAGCCGATCCACACCATCGGGAGCATAAAAATCGCCACGCCCGTCACCTTGCTGAATACACCAATGCGCAAGGACGCAGACAAGTTCAGCTGATTGGGCGAATGGTGAATCGCATGGTTGCTCCAGAACCAACGCACCCGGTGCCCCGCACGGTGCAGCCAGTAGTAGAAAAACTCCAGCAAGAAGAAGAGCAACAATCCCGAGCCCCAACTGTCGACCGCTATCTTGGTTAGCTGGTGTGCGTAGACCATGGGAATCAAGGGCGCCACAATGCCTGCGGGCACCAGCACCGTCACAACGATGCGAACGAAATAGTCGAAGAACGAGACGCCCAGTGCGCGCCAGTCATATGCCTGGCGCCGCGACAGCACAACGGCCTCCAGTAGTGACAGTACTACGACCGTGGGTGCCGCTACAAAAAGCAAAAATGCTTCTATGGGCAAAAGAGTTGTGGGCATGGCGACGGATAGTGTTTTTTCGGGCGTGTGTTCAGCGTACGATGCTAGTCCATGCACCTTACAGAGTTGAACCCATGTTGTCGATGATATCGGGCCAGCCATGAGCGGCCCTGCAACCGCTGCGTTTTCGTTTACGCCCCTGGGAGCCATTGTTTTGGCTGCGTTGGCGCTGCGCGAAGCCCGTGAGATGGGGCGCGAGTACCAAGATGTGTTGGCCGACATGCAGTCCCGCGCAGATGGTCTTGCCTGCGCCAAACGCGAATCCCGAAATGCGCAGTTTGCGCAGCTGGCCGCTACCCAACAGCAATGTGCCCAACTGGAAACCCAACTGGCACGGCTGCAACGCATGGCGTCCAGCTTGGGGTTGGCACAGGCTGATGCGCCCGCGCAAACCGATTTGATCGGTGCTCCGGGGCCATCCGGCGCAAACCGACAAGCTTGGCAAGAACATTTGCAGGCATTGACCGCAGCGGTCACTGCCGTGAAGCGAACGATTGCGGCAGCGCCGGTTGCTGCGTCTCTCAGCCTTGAAGATACCGCCCCTGACACCACGCGGTCGGCACTGGATGACGCGCTGCACGTCTACATGGCGCAGCGTAGACAGCATGGGCAACTCGATGCCCAACACGCAGAACCCATCCGCCAGATGGTGGCCCGCTTGTTGGGTCGCCTCGCTTTGGACGACGGCGAATCCATGCCCCGTGACTTGGACGCACTGGGTCAATCGATTGCCTTGGCGCCCACGCTGGAGCGGGCCGAGGCCCTGGCGCTGGAGTTGCGCTTGCGCATACAGCAGCATGGCGAACAGCGTGCCACCCGGCGCTCCGATGCAGCGCAGGCCAGCGCGTGGCTGGAGGAGTTGGGCGACGACGCCCCTGAGGGATTGCGGGCCTTGCTGGAAGATGTGATGGCCGGTGAGTGCCTGTCGCCGCAGACCCGTGCGTTGGCCACCGACACGCTGGCTGCAGTAGCAGGGATGCGCAAAAGGCTGGAAGAAGAGGCTGCCGCGCAGGTGCTGGAGCAATCGCTGCGCGATCTGGGCTATGCGGTGGACGATGTCGAGAATACGTTTTTTGTCGAAGGCGGCATGGCCCACTTTCAGCGCCATGGCTGGGGCGAATACTTTGTGCGCATGCGCGTCGGCGTGCAAGACAAGACGCTGAACTTCAACGTCGTGCGGGCCAAGGGCGCGCAAGAGACCGCAGAGCGCAAGCGGTTGGACTACCTAGCCGAGGATCGATGGTGCTCCGAATTCCCCAAACTGCTAGAGACCTTGGCTGCGCGTGGCATCCAGTTGGACGTGAAGCGATTGCTGGGTGCGGGTGAACTGCCGGTGCAGGCAGTAGACCCCGCTACCGTGCCTGCCGTGCAGACCGAGCACAGCCAACAGACGCGCGATAAGCTACGTGAAATGAAACCCTGACCCCCACAGACCCGAAAGCCGACTATGGAGTTGACCCCCCGCTGGATTCAAGACCTGGAGCGCCTGCTGCCGATTCGTTCGCAGTTTGTGGTGTCGGGCAATATCCGCGACAGTTTTTTGAC